>NZ_CP028918.1:1590572-1891144 GCF_003060865.1 Gemmobacter aquarius | reverse complement strand
CTAGGCGCGGGCGACGGTTTCATGTCCGGCCTGATCAAGGGCTGGCTCGACAACGAACCCTGGCCCACCGCGCTGAAATATGCCAACGCCTGCGGGGCTTTCGCCGTCAGCCGCCACGGCTGCACCCCCGCTTATCCCTCGTGGACCGAACTCCAGTATTTCCTGAACCGCGGCGTCGTGACCAAGGCGCTCCGCAAGGACCGCGACCTCGAACAGGTCCATTGGGCCACCAACCGCCACAAAGACCTGTCGAACATGCGCGTCTTCGCCTTTGACCACCGCATGCAACTGGAAACGATGGAGGGCGCCACCCCCGCCAAGATCGGCGCGTTCAAGCAGCTTTGCCTGAAAGCCGCCCTCGCCGTGCAAAACGGGCAGGCGGGTTACGGCATCCTCTGCGACAGCCGCCTTGGCCGCGAGGCGCTTTACGCCGCCGCTGGCACCGGCCTGTGGATCGGTCGCCCCGTCGAATGGCCGGGTTCGCGCCCGCTGACGCTCGAACCCGAACTCGGGCCTGATTACGGCGGCTTGCAGGAATGGCCGCTCGAACATGTGGTCAAGGTGCTTTGCTTCTACCACCCCGACGACACGGCCGAGATGAAAGCCGAACAGGAAGCCACCGTCCTGCGCCTGTTCCACGCCTGCCGCCGCAACCGGCTGGAAATGCTCTTGGAAATCATCCCCTCCAAGGTCGCCCCCGTCACCGACGACACCTCGGCAATCGTGATCCAGCGCTTCTACGACCTCGGCATCTACCCCGACTGGTGGAAGCTAGAACCCTTCGCCACCGATGCCGCCTATGACAAGGCTTGCGCCACCATCACCCGCAACGACCCCCACACCCGTGGCATCGTCATCCTCGGCCTCGACGCCGCCGAAGACGCGCTTTCCGCCTCGCTCGCCCTTGCCGCCCGGCATGATCTGGTCAAAGGTTTCGCCGTCGGCCGCACCATTTTCGCCGATGCCGCCCGTGGCTGGCTTGCAGGTTCCATGACCGATACCCAAGCCGTCGAGATGATGGCCACCCGCTACAGCCGCCTGTGCCAGATCTGGGACAAGGCCCGCGCAACGAAGGACACCGCCGCATGACCACGATCCGCCTGACCGCCGCCCAAGCCATGGTCCGCTGGCTTTCGGTGCAGATGACAGCCGAGGGCGACCGCTTCATCGAAGGCGTCTGGGGCATCTTCGGCCATGGCAACGTGGCGGGGCTGGGCGAGGCGCTGCACGGCATCAAGGACACGCTCCCCACATGGCGCGGCCATAACGAACAGACCATGGCCCATACCGCCATCGCCTATGCGAAAGCCCACAAGCGCACCCGCGCCATGGCCGTCACCACCTCGATCGGCCCCGGTGCCACCAACATGGTCACCGCCGCCGCCTTGGCTTACGTCAACCGTCTGCCGGTCCTTCTGATCCCCGGCGATGTCTTCGCCAACCGCGCCCCCGATCCGGTGCTGCAACAGGTCGAATCCTTCGCCGATGGTACCATTTCCGCCAACGATTGCTTCCGCCCCGTCAGCCGCTATTTCGACCGCATCTCGCGCCCCGAACATATCCTGACCGCACTTCCCCGCGCCATGCGGGTCATGACCGACCCTGCCGAATGTGGCCCCGTCACGCTCGCTTTCTGTCAGGATGTGCAGGCCGAAGCCTATGACTACCCCGAAACCTTCTTCACCCCCAAGGTCTGGCACATCCGCCGCCCCGCGCCTGACGCGCAGGAACTGCAAACCGCCATCGCCGCGCTGCAAGCCGCCAAGGCTCCGGTGATCGTCGCAGGCGGCGGGGTGATTTATTCACAGGCCGAAGCCGACCTTGCCGCCTTTGCCACCGCGCACAACATCCCCGTGGTGGAAACCCAAGCCGGCAAGTCCGCGCTACCGCATGACCACGCGCTGAACTACGGTCCCGTGGGTGTCACCGGATCGTCCTCGGCCAATATCGTTTGCGAAACCGCCGACCTCGTCATCGGCCTCGGCACCCGTTTTCAGGATTTCACCACCGGCTCGTGGTCGCTCTTCAAACACCCGAACCGCAAGATTCTGTCGATCAACGTCCAACCCTATGACGCCGCCAAACACGGCGCGCTTGCCCTCGTGTCTGACGCAAAGATCGCCCTGCAAGCCCTTGGCTTGGCGTTGCAATCGCACAAATACGCCAGCCCCGACGCCAAGCTGAAAGCCGACTGGGTCGCAGCCAAGGCCGCCGTCAAAGCCACCCCTGCCGCCGGAAACCACCTGCCCACCGACATGCAGGTCGTCGGCGCCGTCCAACGCGCAGCCACGCCCCAAACCGTGGTCATGGGCGCCGCAGGCACCATGCCGGGCGAGTTGCATAAGATCTGGGACGCAGCACAAGGCGGCTACCACATGGAATACGGCTTTTCCTGCATGGGCTACGAAGTCGCGGGCGCTTTGGGCATCAAGATGGCGCGGCCCCATGCCGACGTGATCTGCATGGTGGGCGACGGCAGCTATATGATGGCCAACTCGGAACTCGCCACCGCCGTGATGATGGGCGTGCCCTTCATTGTCGTGCTGACCGACAACCGCGGCTACGGCTGCATCAACCGGTTGCAAAAACACACCGGCGGCGCGCCGTTCAACAACCTCTTGGACGACAGCTACCACGTGAACGCCTCGGCCATCGATTTTGTCGCCCACGCGGCCTCGATGGGCGCGAAAGCGGTCAAGGCCAACGATATCGCCGACTTGGAGGCCAAGCTTCATGCCGCGCGCGACAGCGCGATCCCCGTGGTCATCGTCATAGATACCGATCCCGCACCCAGCACGGCCGAAGGCGGCACATGGTGGGAAGTGGGCGTGCCCGAAGTCTCGGTCCGCCCCGCCGTCAACGCGGCCCGCAAGAATTACGAAACCTCCAAAGAAAAACAGCGGCTTGCCGACTGAAGCTGAGTAATCACATGATCCTTTTCGGAACCAATCCCATCGCATGGGCCAATGACGACGACCGCTCTATCGGCGCCGATATCCCAACCACCCGCATCCTCGACGAGGCTGGTCGCCAGATCGGCTTCGATGGCATCGAAAACGGCCACCGCTGGCCGGAAGAGCCCGAAGCCCTGCGCGCCCTGTTGGGCGAATACGGCCTCAAATTCATCTCGGGCTGGTATTCGACCGAACTCCTGATCCGCTCGGTCGAAGATGAGATCGCAGCCGTCCAGCCCCACCTCGCCAAGCTGAAGCACAACGGCTGCAAGGTCTGCATCGTCTGCGAAACCTCGAACGCGATCCATGGCGACGCGGCAAAGCCGGTCAACGACCGCCCGACGCTTGGCGCCGCCGAGATGACCGCTTTCGGCGCCAAACTCGAAGCTTTCGCCGCCTATCTGGCCGAACAGGGCGTGACGCTCGTCTACCACCACCACATGGGCACCATCGTCGAATCCCCCGCCGAGATCGACGCGCTGATGGCAGCCACCGGCCCGCACACCCACCTGCTGTTCGACGCAGGCCACTGCGCCTTTGGCGGCGGCGATCCGGTCGCGGTGCTGACCAGACACGCCAAACGCGTCCGCCATTTCCACGCAAAGAACATCCGCCCCGCCGTGACCGCAAAGGTCCGCGCCGACGGCTGGTCTTTCCTGAAAGGCGTCGTTGCCGGAGCCTTCACCGTTCCGGGCGACCAAGAGGGCGGGGTCGATTTCAAACCGCTGCTGCAAATCCTTGCCGATCACCATTACGACGGCTGGATCGTGATCGAGGCCGAACAAGACCCGAACGCCCGCAACCCGCTGCTCTACCAGACGCTGGGCCTTGCGACACTCAAGCGCCTGTCGCGGGACGTCGGGCTGATCTGACAGGAGCGGGGGGCTTTCCGCCCCCGCACCCCCCGAGGATATTTTTCAGACAGAAAATGAGGGGCGAAATGGCCGACCTTCTGCGTAAACCCACCGGCACCACCGGCAAGGTGCATGACATCACCCCCGAAAGCGCCGGCTGGGGCTATGTCGGCTTTGGCCTTTACCGGCTGACGGCTGGCCAATCCGCGTCCGAAGTCACCGGCGACCGCGAGGCCATCCTCGTCCTCGTCGAAGGCCGCGCCCGCATCACCGCAGGCGGTCAGGACATGGGCGAGATGGGCGACCGCATGAGCGTCTTCGAACGTACCCCGCCGCATTGCCTCTATGTGCCAAACGGCAGCGACTGGCAGGCCACCGCCACCACCGATTGCACTCTTGCCGTCTGCACCGCGCCGGGAAAGGGCACCTATCCGGTCCGACAACTCGGCCCCGATGGCATCGAACTGACCCCGCGCGGGCAGGGCGCCAACACCCGTTACATCAACAACATCGCCATGGAGGCCCGCGACGTGGCCGACAGCTTGCTGGTGACCGAGGTCTTCACGCCGCAGGGCAACTGGTCCAGCTACCCCAGCCACCGCCACGACGAAGACGATTTCCCGCGCATGACCTATCTCGAAGAGACCTATTACATGCGTACCAACCCCGAAACCGGCTTTGCCATCCAGCGCGTCTATACCGAAGACGGCAGCCTGGATGAGACCATGGCCGCCAAGAACCATGACGTCACGTTGGTGCCGCGCGGGCACCACCCCTGCGGCGCGCCCTATGGTTATGACCTCTATTACCTCAACGTCATGGCAGGCCCGCGCCGCAACTGGCGCTTCCAGAACGATCCCGACCACGACTGGATCGCCAAGCGCGACGCGCCGCCCGCCGCCTGAACCCAACCGCCTAAAGCCCGGCCACCACCTCGACGCTGATCCACGGCGCTATCGCCTGCAATTCCTGCTGCACCATCCGACGGTTCGGCAGACCTTGTGCCACGACGACAAGCCGCCCGCGCCAGCCCAGTTCGGCCAGCCGTTCGGCAACGGTCATCGCATCGCTGTCGCCTGCCAGCAGCGCGCAGATCACCGTGTCGGGCGCGACATGTGCCAGCAGCGCCGCATCGAGCATCCGGAACGGTGCGCGCAAGGCCCCCTCTGGTCCCGCCACGGCACCGATCAGCAGCGCAACCGCCTTGGATCCGTCACTCATTCCACTCGTCCTACCAAGGCTCTGCCGCAAAACACTTTAAGTTCGGTATCGTATCACCTTGTCAAAGCCAAGCCCGCACTGGTCCCTGCGACTGGGCATGGTAAAGGTAGGGGACAAACCGATGGAAAGGGCGCGATGCAGACCAGTGTGATGCGGGCCATGGCCGATGCCGTACCCCTGCCGATGATCGTGATCGGCCCCGATGAACGCATTGCGGCGGCCAACCCCGCCGCCACAGCCCTGTTCGGCGCGGGGATCGAGGGGCGACACCACCTGCTCACCCTGCGCCAGCCTGCGTTGCAAACTGCCATCGCCGCCGCCCTGACCGAAGGCCGCGGGGCCGAGGCGCGCCACGTCATCCCCGGCCCGTCGCAAGACGCGGCCTACCGCGTCTCGGTCGCGCCGCTTGGCGGGCTTGGCGCCGCCCTCACCTTCGTCGATGTCACCGAAGCCGAACAGATGGGCCAGATGCGCCGCGATTTCGTGGCCAATGTCAGCCACGAACTCCGCACCCCGCTGACAGCACTTCTCGGCTTCATCGAAACCCTGCGCGGCGCGGCCCGCGACGACGCCCCCGCCCGCGACCGCTTCCTCGCGATCATGGAGCGCGAGGCCGAGCGGATGAACCGTCTCATCCGCGACCTGCTCCACCTGTCCCGCGTCGAATCGCAAGAACGCGTCCGCCCCACCGACCGCGTCGATCTTGCCAGCCTTATCTCATCGGCCATAGCCACGCTGCGCCCGCTTGCCCAGACGCAGGGTGTCACCATCGAAACCACCGGAATCGACGGCCCGCTTCCCGTTCCCGCCGATGCCGACCAGATCACGCAGGTGCTGACCAATCTGATCGAGAACGCGGTGAAATACGGCGGGGCGGGGGGCAGCGTCACGATCCGCCTGTCGCGCGAAGCCTTGCCACGCGGTCCGGGCATCCGTGTCGACGTGATCGACACGGGCGAGGGCATAGACCCCCAGCACATCCCGCGCCTGACCGAACGTTTCTACCGTGTCGACGGTCACCGCTCGCGCGAAAAAGGCGGCACCGGCCTTGGCCTTGCCATCGTCAAGCACATCGTCAACCGCCATCGCGGCCGGATGCGGATCGAAAGCGAGAAAGGGCAGGGTTCCGTCTTTACCGTGGTGCTGCCCGAAAGCTAAAGCCGGGCCAGCCGCTCGGTCAAAAGCGCATAGAACCCCGCCGCATCGATCCCGCCAATGAACAGCGCATTGGCAGGGCGTTTCGTCACCCCCCACCAATCGGCCACGGTCATCCCCAGCGTCAGCTCCGACTGCGTCTCGATTTCCACGTTGATATGCCGCCCCGTGAACAATTCGGGCCGGATCAGATAGGCGATCACGCAAGGATCATGCAGCGGCGCCCCTTCGGACCCGTATTTCTGCATGTCGAACCGCTCGAAGAAATCGGTCCATTCCGCCACCATCCGCCCGGCCTCGTTGCCGATGGCGCGAAACGCCTCGACCCGCGCGCGGTTGGTCAGGGCCTTATGCGTGACGTCAAGCGGCATCACGACCAGCGGCACGCCGGATTTGAACACGATTTCCGCCGCTTCCGGATCGACGTAAATGTTGAATTCCGCAGCCGGAGTGATGTTTCCCACCTCGAAATAGGCTCCGCCCATCAGCACGATCTGCTGCACGCGCGATACGATGTCGGGTGCTTGCTGAAAGGCTTTCGCGATATTCGTCAAAGGCCCAAGCGGGCAAAGCGTTACGCTCCCCGCAGGCTCGCTCCGCAGGGTCTGCACGATGAAATCGACCGCGTGCTGGTCCTGCAGCGGCATCACCGGATCGGCCATCTGCGGCCCGTCGAGTCCGGTCTTGCCATGCACGTGTTCGGCCGTCACCAGCTTGCGCTTCAAAGGCGCATCGCAGCCCGCAAAGACGCGGGTTTCGGGCTTGCCTGCAAGCTCGCAGATGATGCGCGCGTTCTTCTGCGTCAGCGGCAGGGGCACGTTGCCCGCAACGGCCGTAATCCCCAGAACCTCCACATCCTTGGGGCTGGCCAGCGCCAGCAAGATCGCCACGGCATCATCCTGTCCCGGATCGGTATCGATGATGATCTTGCGCGGGCTGTGGGTCATTTGATCCTCGGATTGTGGTCGGGCGGAGCAAATCGGAAGGCTCGGAAATTGTCCAGACGGACAAAAATATTTACTGCCATTTACGATTGAAAACTGTCGCGAGACGAAAAAGGGGCACAAAGCCCCCTGATCCGCAGTCTTGACCGGTCAGGTCAATTATCAAAATCGATTTCTTCCATGATTTTCAGCGCCGCAGGCCGTGCCGCCGCCACATCGCTCAGCGAAACCGTGTCGGGCGTGAAGTCGCCCCAGCCCTGCACCAGCGCCGACCGCGCCACCCCGTCCTTGACCGGGAATTCGTGGTTTTTCTCGGCATAGATGCGCTGCGCTTCGTCCGAGGCCAGCCATTCCATCAGCTTGAGCGCCGCCTCCTTGTTAGGCGCCGCCTTGGTCATCGCAACGCCCGAGATGTTCAGGTGCGACCCGCCATCCTGAAACACCGGAAAGTCGATCCGTACCATCTCGGCGGTGGGCTTGGTTTCGGGGTCGCTCAGCATCTGGCCCATGTAATAGGTGTTGCCCAGCGCGATATCGCATTCGCCCGCCGCGATCGCCTTGATCTGGTCGCGGTCGCCGCCATTCGGCTTCTTCGCCAGATTGGCCTTGATCGCTTCGGCCCAGGTTTTGGCGTAATCCTCACCGTGGTGAACGATCATCGCCCCCAGAAGCGCGATGTTGTAATCGTTGGTCCCCGACCGGATGCAGATGCGCCCCTTCCACTTGGGATCGGCAAGATCCTCATAGGTCGTCACTTCGCCTGCCTGCACACGGTCTTTGCTGGCATAGACGATCCGCGCCCGCGTGGTCAGCCCGAACCAGTGGTTGTCGGTATCGCGCAAGGTGGCGGGAATGTTGGCTTCCAGCACCGGATCGACCACCGCCTGCGTCACCCCCGCATCGACGATCTGTTTCAGCCGCGCGATATCCACCGTCAGGATCAGGTCAGCCGGCGACCGCGCGCCTTCCGCAACCAGCCGCTCGGCCATGCCCTTGTCGACAAAGGCCACATTGGTCGTGATCCCCGTCTCGGCGGTGAATGCATCCAGCAAAGGCTGGATCAGCTCGGGCTGGCGGTGCGAATAGATGTTCACTTCCTCGGCCAAAGCAGGCAGGGCGACCGAGGTCAGGCCAAGGGCGAGAAGCGAGAGGGAAAGGCGCATGTGGCGCTCCTGAATAGCGAAAACCGATGCGCCCCATAAACCCGACTATTTTACTTGGGTCAATACCTGAGTGAAAAAATCAGGTATCACGCTTTCGCGAAACTGCCGCCTTCGCCGCCTTCTCTTCGGCCTTCGCCCGGTTCCACAGCGCGTCCATCTCGGCCAGATCACTGTCTGCGGGGCGCTTGCCCGCTTGCGCCAACCATTCCTCGATCCGCCCGAATCTTCGCGTAAACTTGGCATTTGCGCCGCGCAACGCAGCCTCGGGGTCCACCTCCAGATGCCGCGCAAGGTTCGCCATGACGAAGAGCAGATCGCCGAACTCCTCTTCGACCTCGGTCTTGGTCAACACCTCGCGCGCCTCGACCAATTCGGCCGCCTCTTCCGCGATCTTGGCCACCACTTGTTCCGTCGACGGCCAGTCGAACCCCACCCGCGCCGCCCGCTTTTGCAACTTTACCGCCCGCACCAGCGCAGGCAGCCCAAGCGCCACCCCGTCGAGCACGCCCGCCCCACCTTCTTTGGCCGCCCCGCGCTCGGCGGCCTTGATCCGCTCCCAATCCGCGGTCTGCTGCGCCGACGACTTGTCGCGGCTCTCGTCACCGAACACATGCGGATGTCGCGACAGCATCTTGTCGGAAATCGCCCGCACCACCGCGTCAAACCCGAACAGCCCGGCCTCCTCGGCCATCTGGGCATGGTAGACCACCTGAAACAGCAAATCGCCCAACTCGCCCGGCAATTCGTCCCAAGCCTCGCGTGCGATCACATCGGCCACCTCATGCGCCTCTTCCAGCGTATAGGGCGCGATGGTGCCGAAATCCTGCTCCAGATCCCACGGGCAGCCGCCCACCGGATCGCGCAGCCGCCGCATGATCTCGACCAGCCGCAGTATCTGCCGTTCGGGCCCACCTCCGGTGTCGCGCACCAGATCGTCGCTCATGGTCCGGTCAATGTCGGGTGCAGCCATTGCAGCCTCCGTGCTTTTCAGATTTGATCAAACGCCAGAATACCGAACTGACACGCGCCCAAAGGAAGCCCGCCATGCCCGTCCTCAACCGTATCGCAGCCTATGCAGACGAAATGAAGGGCTGGCGCCGCCACCTGCACCAAAACCCCGAACTCGGCTTCGATTGCTACAATACGGCCGCCTTCATCGCCGACCGCCTGCGCGAGATGGGGGTGGATGAAATCCACGAAGGCATCGCCAAGACCGGTCTCGTCGCCATCATCAACGGGCAGGGGCAGGGGGCCACCATCGGCCTGCGCGCCGATATGGACGCACTCCCCATCGCCGAAATCACCGGCGCCCCCTACGCCTCGGCCATCCCCGGCAAGATGCACGCCTGTGGCCATGACGGCCACGTGACCATGCTGCTCGGCGCCGCCAAATACCTGTGCGAAACCCGCCGCTTCACCGGCCGCGTCGCCCTGATGTTCCAACCTGCGGAAGAAGACGGCGGCGGCGGTCAGGTCATGGTGGACGAGGGCGCGATGGACCGTTTCGGCGTTTCGCAGGTCTACGGCATCCACAACGCCCCCAACGTGCCCTTCGGCCATTTCCGCACCACACCGGGGCCGATCATGGCCTCGGTCGATACCGCCACCGTCACCCTGACCGGCAAGGGCGGCCACGGCGCCACCCCGCATGACTGCATCGACCCCGTGGTCGCCGTCGTCGGCATGGTAAGTGCGATCCAGACGATCATCCCCCGCAACGTCTATGCACTGGACGAGGCGATCATTTCCGTGACGCAAATCCACACCGGTACGGCGTCGAACATCATCCCCGAAACCGCGATGTTTCAGGCCACCATCCGCGCCTTCGCCCCCGAGGTCCGCGCGCTTCTGAAGCGCCGCTTCCACGAAATCGTCGAAGGCCACGCGCTCGCCTATAACGTCAAGGCCGATGTGCATTACGACTGGGGCTATCCCGCAACCATCAACCATGAAGCCGAAACCACCTTCGCCGCCGATGTCGCGGCCGAGGTTGCTGGCGCCGACGCCGTAGACGGCAATTCCGCCCGTGAAATGGGGTCGGAAGATTTTTCCTACATGCTCGAAGCCCGCCCCGGCGCCTATCTCTTCCTCGGCACCGGCCCCGGCGCGGGTCTGCACCATCCCGCTTATGATTTCAACGACGAGGCCGCGCCCATCGGCGCATCCTTCTTCGCCCGCCTCGTCGAACGCGCCCAGCCGCTCGCCTGACCCCCCACCCCGACCCTCCCCCTCTCAGGGGAGGGCGCATCTTTCTTCCAGCGGTGCACCCGGCCTCTCGACGCCTCTGGCCAAGACGGGATACGGTCACGTAAGCTGCGATCCGATCCGATATCCATACCGCAACCTCCATCTGTCGCTTCCGATCCACCGCCGATCAGTGCCATCCGGACCGAACGCCTGACCCTGCGCCCGTTCACGCCCGCCGACGCGGACGCGGCCTTTGACGCAATCACCCCGTCGCTCACGCGTTTTCTGGCCTTCGACCCGCCCCCCTCCCACGCTGCCTTCGAAACCGTCTGGCGCCGGTGGCTCGTTACCATCGCGGATCGGACCGATCTGGTTTTCGTGATCCGCCATGGCGGAACGGGCCTTTTCATCGGCCTGTCGGGCGTCCACGCAACGCTGTCCCCCGAACCTGAACTTGGCATCTGGATCAGCGAAACCGAACAGGGGAAGGGCTACGGACGGGAAGCCGTGCGGGCAGTGGCGACATGGGCCGCGACGGTGTTCAGCCCGCAGGCGTTCCGCTATCCCGTCGCAGAGGCCAATGCCGCAAGTCGCCGGATCGCCGAAAGCCTTTGCGGCACCGTCATCGCCCGCGAAGCCACGCCAAAGTTCGCATCGGTCGTCTATCGTATCCCTTCGCCCCGTCCCTGACGTTCACCACCGGTAAGGCCGCGCCGAATCCAGAGCGCCCAACGCCGTCCCCAACAGGGGGCCATACGCGACTCCATGCAAACGCCCCCTTCGATTGAGAGGGTCAAGGGGGGTCAAAGCGTCAGGCAAAGGCCGACAACCCGCTTCACCCTTCCTTAATTCCTTAACCGATCTTCACGAATTTGGTGCATTTGTCTGCATCCCCTGTGCATGATTCGCCGCGCCAAATTATGGTTAATTCCCGCCCCGATCCGCTTGACACCCCGCCCCGCCTCCTGTTCCCTGACAGCAAGCCGATCCGCAGCGTCTCGGCCGCCCGAGCGACGCTGCTGCCTGTGACGGATTCCCCCAATGGCCCTCGAAGACGCGAAATCCGAAGTCGATACCGCATTCACACGCGCCAGCCAGCGCGGCTATGCGTTTGAAAACGCCTTTGGCGGCGCCACCAGTTTCCTGCGCCGGACCTACACCAAAGACCTCGCCGGCGTCGATCTCGCCATAACCGGCGTGCCCTTCGATCAGGCCGTCACCCACCGCCCCGGCACCCGCTTCGGCCCGCGTGCGATCCGCGAGGCCTCGACCCTGCAACCCTACGACCCGCCGCATGGCTGGCCCACCAACCCCTTGGAAGAGCTCAACATTGTCGACTACGGCGACCTCGCCTTCGACTACGCCCACACGGCGAGCTTTCCGCAAACGCTTACCGACCACATCGCAGGCATCCTTGCCGCAGGCGCAGGCACCGTCACCCTCGGCGGCGACCATTTCATAACGCTTCCCATCCTGCGCGCCTATGCCGCCAAATTCGGCCCCCTGTCGGTGATCCATTTCGACGCCCATTCCGACCTCTGGCCCGATGACGACATGACCCGCATCGACCACGGCACCTTCCTTTACAAGGCGGTCAAACTCGGCCTCGTCGATCCGGCCCGTTCCGTGCAGATCGGCATCCGCACCACGACCGAAGATTACCTCGGCTTCAATGTCATCACAGCGCGTGATGTGCATGAACAAGGCGTCGCCCAAACCGTCGCCCGCGCCAAGGATATCGTCGGCACTTCAGCAACTTACCTTACCTTCGACATTGATGCGCTCGATCCCGCCTTTGCGCCGGGAACAGGCACGCCGGTCTGGGGCGGCCTGCACTCGTGGCAGGCGGCGGCCTGCTTGCGCGACCTTGCGGGCATCAACCTCGTCGGCGGCGACGTGGTCGAGGTGTCACCCCCCTATGACACGACAGGCGCCACCGCCATCGCGGGCGCCCATGTGGCATACGAGCTGGTCTGCCTCTACCACTGGGCGCGGACGCAGCGTTAATCATGGCCCGCAACGCAGGTGCTATAATGATCCCCATGTTTCTGGCCCTTCTCGCCGTTGTCGCAACCGCAGCCTTCGCGGCCTACGTGCGTCTCGCACCTTCTGATCCGGGGCGCTGGAACACAGACCTCCTGACCGACCGCGCGGCCGATTGCGCGGTCGCCGCTGCCGAAGGCTCTGCCCGCTTCGCCTGCCTTTATGACATGCCGCCCGAAACGCTCTTGCAACGCCTCGACGCCATCGCTCTGGCCCCCCCCCGCACCATGCGGCTGGCAGGCGACCCCGCCTCGGGCCGCATAACCTGGGTCACCCGCTCGGCGCTCTGGGGCTTTCCCGACTACACAACCGCGCAGGCCACTTCGACGCCGCAAGGCACCCGCCTTGACCTCTACGCCCGCCTCCGCTTCGGGCGCAGCGACATGGGGGTAAACGCCGCCCGCCTGACGGATTGGACGGCGCAGTTAACCCTTCGTTAACACCTTCATCCTTGGTCAAATACTCCGGGGGTGCGGGGGCTGGCCCCCGCTGTGCGGCTGCCCCTTGACCGCCACCCGTTCCCACGCCAAACCCTCCCCATGGTCCCACTCGATAAACTCGCCCAGATCACCCAGCGCTTCGAATTCCTCGAAGCCCGTCTCAACGCAGGCGCGCCGCCCGCCGAAATTGCGGAAATATCCCGCGAATACAGCAATCTGAAACCCGTGGCCGACCAGATTGCCGCCTATCGCCGCGCGCTTGACGACCTGTCCGACGCCCAAGCCATGCTGTCAGACCCCGAGATGAAAGCCCTGGCCGAGGATGAAATCCCCCGCCTCCGCGCCCTGATCCCTGATTACGAACACGCGCTGCGCCTTGCGCTGCTTCCCAAAGACGCCGCCGACGCCCGCCCCGCGATCCTCGAAATCCGCCCCGGAACGGGCGGGGACGAAGCCGCCCTTTTCGCCGCCGACCTGCTCAGGATGTACCAACGCTACGCTGAACGCATGGGCTGGCGCTTCGAAATCCTCGACCAGCAATTCAGCGACCTTGGCGGCATCAAGGAAGTCACCGCCCACGTCCAGGGCGAAGGCGTCTTCGCCAAGCTCAAATTCGAATCCGGCGTCCACCGCGTCCAGCGCGTGCCCGAAACCGAAGCCCAGGGCCGCGTCCACACCTCGGCCGCCACCGTCGCCGTCCTGCCCGAAGCCGAGGAGGTCGACATCGACATCCCCGCCACCGATATCCGCATCGACACAATGCGCGCCAGCGGGGCAGGGGGCCAACACGTCAACACCACCGACTCGGCCGTCCGCATCACCCACTTGCCCAGCGGAATCATCGTCACCAGTTCCGAAAAATCCCAACACCAGAATCGCGCCATCGCCATGCAGGTCCTGCGCGCCCGCTTGTATGAGATCGAGCGCGAACGCCAAGCCAACGACCGCGCCGCCGACCGCAAGGCGCAGGTGGGATCGGGCGACCGCTCCGAACGCATCCGCACCTACAACTTCCCCCAAGGCCGCCTGACGGACCACCGCATCAACCTGACCGTCTATTCCCTCGCGGCCGTCATGCAGGGCGACATCGACACCATCGTGAACGCGCTCGTCGCCCACGACCAAGCCGAAAAACTCGCCGAGATGGAGGCATGACCACCCTCGCCGACGCCCTGCGCGCCGCCATTCCCCGATTGCGCGACGCCGGTATCGAGGATGCCCCCCGCGACGCCCGCGCCCTCTTGTCCTTTGCGGCACGCGTGCCCCCGGACCGCCTGACCCTGCATCTGCATGACGATATCGCGTCCGAAGCGCTGGCCCGCTATGACGACGCCGTCACCCGCCGCGCAAACCGTGAACCCGTCAGCCACATCATCGGCCAACGCCTGTTCTGGGGCCGCTCGTTCCGCGTAACCCCCGACACGCTCGACCCGCGTCCCGAAACCGAACTCCTTGTACAAACAGCCCTTTCTGCTCCCTTCGCATCGGTCCTCGACCTCGGCACCGGCACCGGCTGCATTCTTCTCTCGCTGCTCGCCGACCGCCCCCAAGCAACCGGCACCGGCACCGACATCCACGCCCCCACCCTTGCCATCGCCGCCGAAAACGCGGCGAAGCATGGCCTGACCGACCGTGGCAGCTTCCTCGCCTCCGACTGGCTGGCAGAGGTCACGGGCCGCTTCGACCTGATCGTGTCGAACCCGCCCTATATCGCCGAATCCGAATTGCCCACCCTCTCGCCCGAGGTTCTGTATGAACCCCGCCGCGCCCTGACTCCGGGCGGTGACGGCCTGTCGCCCTACCGCAAGATTGCCGCTGCAGCCTCCGCGCATCTCGCCCCGAACGGCCGCCTGATCGTCGAGATAGGCCCGACCCAAGCCCTCGCCGTCGCTGGCATTTTCGCCGATGCAGGCCTCACCGGCATCCGTATTCTGCAAGACCTCGACGGTCGCGACCGCGTGGTTGCAGCCCACCTTGCCTGAGCTGCGGGAAATCCGCCACATCGGCGGGTTTCCATCGGCAAAATCACCGTGCGCTGCGCCGCCTCGCACAGTTTCCCCTTGTAATCTGCCGCAGTCGGTGATTACTCGAACTACGCGGCGGGGCAGGGCGAAGGCTCCCCCTTGCGGATTATGCCAGACATGCTCGTAACGTCCCCATCCGGTTGGATCAACTGCAAGGGCGTTCGCAGATAGCCAGGTCTTTTGGACCAAAGGACAAGATGAGATCTTCCAAGTCCCGCTCGCGTTCCAAGGCGAACCGCCCGCGCACCCTCGGCAATATCATCAACCGCGTCTTCGAAAGCTCCGGCCCCGAAGGCAAGGTGCGCGGAACGCCGCAGCAGATCATCGAGAAGTATCAGCTTCTCGCCCGTGACGCGCAGCTGTCGAACGACCGCGTCGCAGCCGAGAATTTCCTGCAACACGCCGAACACTACACCCGCCTTCTGGGCGAGGCCCAGCGCGAGATGGCCGCCGAACAGGAAGAGCGTCAGCGCAACCAGGTTCAGAACGGCAACAGCCAAGGCGGAAATAGCCAGCAGGGGAACTACCAGCAAGGCAATGGCCACAGCGGCAATGGCCAGAACGGCAACGGCCAGCAGGGCGGCTACCAGCAGGGTGGCAACAACGCCAACCGCGACCGCGACACCTGGCGTGACCGCAACGACAATCGCGACTACCGCCCCGATGATCGCAACGACCGCAACGACGATGATCGCCATGCCGCACCCTCAGGCGATTATACCGCCGATGGCGATGCCAATCTCGTCGACACGCCCGAAGCCCGCCCCTACCAGCCGCGCCGCGACGACCGGCAGAATGATCGTCCCCAGAATGATCGTTCGCAAAATGACCGCCCGCAGGGCGGCCAGCAAAACGGCAATCAGGGCGGCGAACGTCAGGGTAACGAACGCCGCGACCGCGGCGAATTCCGTCGCCGCGACGACCGTCCGCAAGGCGACCGCCCAAATCGTGACACTCCTCAACAAAACGATAACAACCAGCCGCGTCAGGACCGTCCCCGTGACGACCGCCCCCGCGACCAGAATCGTGACCGTCCCCGTGAGGACCGGCCCCGTGAGGACCGTCCGCGCGATCAGAACCGCGAAGACCGCCGCGACCAGCAGCCCAAAGCCGAACCCGTAGCCGACGCTCCGGTGGCCGAGACACGCGTTGCACCGCCCGTTGCCGCACCTGTGGCAGCTCAAGCCTCGCTCCCCGGCGTTCCGGCAGCCGAGGCAGAAGCCGCACCGAAAAAGCCGCGTGCGCCCCGCAAGCCCAAGGCCGAAAAGCCAAAGGATGACGGAAACGACAACGGCGGCGGCGGCGGCTCGCAGGAAGCAGCCGAGTAATCCTTTTTTAACCAACCAACAAAAGGCCGGACCATCAGGTCCGGCCTTTTCCGGTTCAGCCCGCAACTTCCCGCGCCAAAGCGCAGAACCCTTCCAGCGAAATCTCTTCGGCCCGCGCTGTCGGCGCAATTCCGGCCGCGACCAGCTTTTCCTCGATATCCGGCCCCATCCCCTTCAGGCTCGACCGCAGCATCTTGCGCCGCTGGTTAAAGGCCATCGCCGTGATCCGTGCCAGAACCGCCCCGTCCGCCGGATAACGAGGGCTGTCCAGCCGCGTCAGATGCACCACCGCCGAATGAACCTTTGGCGCAGGGGTAAAGGCTTCGGGCGGCAGGTGCAGCACGATCTTCGCCTCGCAGCGCCACTGCACCAACAGCGCCAGCCGACCGTAATGCTCGGTCCGGGGCTTGGCCACGATCCGCTCGGCAACCTCGCGCTGGAACATCAGTGTCAGGCTTTCCCAAAAGGGCGGCCAGACCTTGGGCGTCAGCCAGCGAACCAGCAGTTCTGTCCCCACATTATAGGGCAGGTTTGCCACCACGCGGATCGGCGGCGTCAGATGCGACAGTACATCAACCTCCAGCGCATCGCCGTTGATCACCTGCAATCGGTCGGGATAAGCCGCTGAGATCTCGGCCAAAGCGGGTAGGCAGCGGGGGTCCTTCTCGACCGCCAGCACCCGCCGCGCGCCCTCGGCGAGCAAGCCCCGCGTCAACCCGCCGGGGCCGGGCCCGACCTCGAGCACATCGCAGCCGCTCAGATCGCCAGCCTGTCGCGCGATCTTGGCGGTCAGGTTCAGGTCGAGCAGAAAATTCTGCCCCAACTGCTTTTTCGCCACCAGATCATGGTCGCGGATCACATCGCGCAGCGGCGGCAGCCCGTCAATCGCAGCCATCGTTCCCCCGTTCATCGTGGCGCAAATAATCTGGGGGTCCGGGGGCACAAAGCCCCCGGCGCTTACCCCAGACGCGCCTTTGCCATCTGTTGCGCCATTCTCAGGGCGGCGACAAGGCTCGACGGATTGGCGATGCCCTTTCCGGCAATGTCAAAGGCCGTGCCATGATCGGGCGAGGTGCGGATGAAGGGCAAGCCAAGCGTCACATTCACCCCGCCATCGAAATCGATGGTCTTGATCGGGATCAGCGCCTGATCGTGATACATGCAGACCGCCACGTCATATCCCGCCCGCGCCTTGGCGTGAAACATCGTATCGGGCGGCATCGGGCCGCGCAGATCAAAACCCTGGCCCCGCATCCGTTCGACCAGCGGAATGATCCAGTCGATCTCCTCGCGCCCCATAATCCCGCCTTCGCCAGCGTGCGGGTTCAACCCCGCCACGGCTATACGCGGGGCCATGATCCCCAGATCGCGCCGCAATCCGGCGGCGGTGATGCGGATCGTCTCTTCCAGCGTTTCGGGCGTCAGGAGGCGCGGCACCTCGGACAAGGCCAGGTGGATCGTCGCAGGCACCACCCGCAGCGCAGGGCAGGCCAGCATCATCACCACCTGCCTGACCCCGCCCAGATGGGCCAGAAATTCGGTATGGCCCGGAAAGGCGAACCCCGCCCCGTCTTTCAGCACCTTCTTCGAAATCGGCGCTGTGCATATGGCCGAAGCCTGTCCGCCTTGAACCAAGGCAACCGCCCGCGCGATAACGTCGATTACCCCTTGGGCAAGCGCAGCATCAGGCTGTCCAGGCGTCACGTCCTGCGCAAAAGCATGCGCCAACACGGGCAAGGCACCATCGGCAACGTCACCGACCTCGGAAGGGTCCGAAATCACTATGTAATCAGTCCCTTGCGGCAAATGCCTCGGATCGCCGATCCAGAAGAACGGAACCTCGCGCCCGAGCATCCGCCAAGCCGCAACAGCGATTTCAGGACCGATCCCGGCCGGATCACCACAGGTCAGGGCGACCGGAGCGGTCACGGCGCTTCGATGATCGCTTCCGACCGAAGCTCTTCCATATAGGCATCGGCAAGCACTGACAGTTGGCGGTTGCCAAGCTGGCTTCGCACGGCCTCGCGCTGGGGGTCCGGCTTGACGAAATCGTCCTCGGTTGTGGCTGGCGCATCGGTCGCGGCATCAGGCTTCGGCGCGGCCTCGGGTGCTGGCTCGGCAGCAGCATCCGCTGCCGCAGGTTCGGGCTGCACACCGTTGCGAAGGCAAAGCATCAAAAGCTCGTTATACCCGTTACGCTCCCGTACGACCGCCTCGCCCGGATCGAGCTTTGCAAGTGCAAGCCCGATATCCTGCGGCACCGCGGCCATTGCAACTTCTTCTACCACCGTCAGGCGTTCGGCAGGCAGACCCCGTGCCAGCGGGTATAGGTCGGCGCAGCCGTCAACTGATCCCGCAATCGCCGCCGCGTCCTGTTCCGGCGAAACGGCGAATTGCGCGTAGCTCACCTTTACATCGGTCGGTGCAGGCGTCTCCAGATCGCTGATCCCGTTCAACTGGAACAGCACGACGGCCTGCGGTACCACCACAGGGTCCGAAACCTCACCCGGTGCAAGACCAAGCAACTGCCCCGAAATTGCGGGAGGCAGATTGCTCAGCGGCAACCACTCGAGCCGTCCGCCGCTTTGCGCCGTGGGCGAGGCAGAATATTTGCGCGCCGCCGAGGCAAAACCACCTTCGGACCCCAGATTCGCTTTGATATCGCGCACTTCGGCCAAGACATCTGCCGGATCGGTTCCTTCGGGAACCGGAACCACCAGTTCCGAAAGCAGCAGTTTCACGTCCGGTTTGCGCGCTGCTTCGGCAAGTGCACGGTCGATCTGGGCTTCCGAAATCCGGACCGTGCCGCCAAACTTCTGTCGCACCACCTCGCGCCAGAGCAGACCCGCGGTTACGAAATCGCGGAAGGTTTCGGCGTCCACCCCTTCGACGTTGATCGCCTTGATGAAGGCGGGAACGTCCAGATTTGCGCGGGCGGCGAATTCCTGCATCCCGGCGGTCACCTGCTCGGGTGTTAGCTTGATGGCCAGTCTTTCGGCTTCCTGCGCGCTGATCCGGTCCGTTGTCAGGCCGGTCAGGGCCGTCTTTTCCGGATCGCCCGGTGCGCGCAGCACCTGCAAGAATTTGATCCTTTGCTCGACTTCGTAATTCGAAACGACCTGACCGTTGATCACCAGTCGCGGCGCGAACAACCCGCCGCTGTCCTGTGCAAAGCCCGCTCCGGCCAATGGCGTAACGAAGCTCAAGGCCATCGCAGTGCCCAAAGCACAGGCCAGTTTCGAACCATTGCGTCGCATCATGCCCTCATCCCGCATCTTACCGCCGACACACCTGCGCCGGACCGGCACTTTCGCCGCCGCCGAAACCGGTCAGTTCCAGCGTCACGCCAAAGCGTGTGTCTGCCAATACACTAGTCGACGTTGAGAAGCGGCGCGAGAGCGAAAGATCGAGCAAGACGCACTCGTTCTTGAACTTCAGGCCCAATGCCGCCCTGCTTGCCGAGTCTTCGATCAGATCATACCGGCCTGACGCTTCCGTGCTCCAGTTGTCGGTAAGTTTGTATCCGCCGAACATAACAAGCTCGGAAATGTCGTCGCCGCGGAATTCATCCGCATCTGCGACCGACCAGATATAGCCCGAGCTTAGCGTCAGCCGTTCTCCATAATACAGCGCGTCGATCTCGCCCCGCGCCACACCCGACGTCTCGTCGGCGATGATCCGTCCGGAAGCGTAAAGCCCGGTGCCTGTCTCGAAATGGACAGACGCGAGCCAAAGCGACGAGTCGCCCGCAAAACCGGATGCGGCACTGAACCCGTCATTGGCTTCGGCGCGCAGCACTTGGCCGACGGTTGCGCCAAGCGACCATCCGTCCGGATCGTATCTGGTCCAGGAAAGCCCGAGGTTGGCATGCAGGCCCGTCTCGACTGCATCGCTTCCGGGGTACCTGTTCAGCGACATCAGGCTCGCCTCGTCGAACTCCACAAGGATCGAATCCTCGTTGGGAATGTTCGCGTCGCTTGCTTCGGCTGCGATGATCTGGAGCACGGGCTCCAGAACGTGACGCGCGCCGTCTTTGCCGTTCTTGACCAGCGGCCAGCGTAATTCGACTCCGCCAGCACCCCAAAGACGGGCAGAACTTCCGGCGAAGACCGGGTCTTGCGCGACATCGTAGAAATCGAGTCGCGTTTCGCCCAGAACCGCACCCAACACACCGCCCGGAAGAACCCAGTCGCGCCGCCAGTCCGCACCGATCGACGACCTGGCAACGTCGCGTCCGTCGGGCACGGTGTCTCCGTCCGTGTCCAGCTCGGAAATCGACCGGCGCAGGTGCCCATGGCTTGCGAAGCGCAGATTGCCCATCCCGCCAAGCCCGGTAAACCGTTTTTGCCAAAGCGCGTCCCCGACGATCGAGGGGATGCTCGATGCGTTCTCGGCCGTCCGCAGCGACTTGATGCCGCGCAGGTTTCCATAGACCAACTCGTCGTGCCGGACCCGCGTTAAGACGACGAAACTTGTCAGGCGGTCGGCGTCGCTGATGTCGTAATCGGTCAGATAGGCGCGGTCACTGACCAATTCGCCGTGAAAAGTCAGCTGGAACGAATTGGGCAAGGCAAAGCTGCCGTCGGCGAAAAGGTAGCCGCGCAAACCTTCCTTCGTCTGGTCTCCGGCAAGGCCCGACACGACCGTAAGGTCGCCATTCTCGAAGGCCTGGCGATAGCGCAGTGTCAGGCTTCGGGCTTTGTCGCTTGTCAGGAACGGTGTGACGGTCACATCACGCGATGCGCCGAGCGTCAGAAAATACGGCAATTCGATACCTGTCCCGAAGGTGGTCGAGCCGCTGAACTTGGGCAGGAGAAAGCCGTTTGCCCGTTTCAACGTCGGATCGGGCAACCGCAAACGCGGTATATAGAACACCGGCACGCCCGCCAGCCTGAGCTGCGCCCGATCGAAATAGATCTGCCGTTCCTGCTGGTCATGCGTGACCCGTCTCGCCCTGATTTCCCAAAGCGGCGTGTCACCTTCGGCACAGACGCGGCAGCTCGATGCAACCGTATCTTCCAGCTGCAGATAACGCCCGCCGATCCGCCGCGCTTCTGCCGATGCCATTTGCAATTGGCTGTTCAAGACCACGCGGGCACTTGTCAGCAGCCCTTCGGTCATATCGGCGGCCAAATCGGCCTGATTGGCCAGAATGACCGTGTCGCCGGTTTCGTCGGTCAGACGGATCGGGCCTTCGACAATCAACCGGCCTGCGCTCTGGTCATAGACGATGCGCGAAGCGGTCAGGCGGCGACCTTGAAAGAACACCTCGACGCCGCCTTCGGCGATCAACACCGAGTCACCCTCGATTTGCAGGTTGTCTGCAACCAATGTCGCTCTGTCCTGCGCTGAGGCTGGCAGGCCCAGACAAAACGCCAAAGCGAACGAGGCCAGAAGCAGACTCAGGGATGGGGTGGCAACCATCAGCCGTCCTCCAGATGCAGTAACAGGCCTAGCGCCATCATCACGGCTGCCACCGGCGGGCTCCACGCGGCGAGAACGACGGGAATCTGGCCGTTTTCACCCAAGACTTGGGCAAAATTTCGCAGAAAGAAAATGGCAAATCCGCTCAGAACGGCGCAAAGCACCAATGTTCCGGTCTTGCCGAACCGCGCATGTCGCATGGTGAAGCCTGCAGCGACCAGCACCATGGCAATAAGCAGCAAGGGTTGGGCCAATTCCATCTGGAACCAGACCTGATGGGTTCGGGCCGAAAAGCCCGCGCGTTCCAGACTGTCGATATAGTCGGGCAGGGACCAGAACGCGATCATCGAGGGCTTTCCGAAACTATCGCGGATGCCCTCGGCGGTCAGGTCCGATGCCAGCCTGTAGCCGTCCGGTTCCACTGTCGCTTCGGCCTCGGGGTTGGGTTTGGTCAGGTCCCAGCGCTTGGCACCATCCAGAAGCCACGCGCCTAAGTCGAGACGCGCCCTGCTTGCCTCGATCCGCTCGGTCGGGTTTCCGTCCGGCGCGAATTTCAGGAAGGTTGCCTCGAACAGTTCGGTCGCATCCTGGCTGCTGCGGGCGGCCGAGATGACGGTTTGGCCATCCTCGTTGCCCTGCCGCATCCAGACCCCGTTGGCATTGACCGACAGCACGCTTTCCGTTCCTGCGGCGAGATCGGCCTGCGCGTTGACATAGGCCCGTGTCATGGCTGCAACAAAGGGGTTGAGGACCGAAACGGCAAGCAATCCCACCAGCAGTGCAGTGCAAACCGGAGCCAACAGAAACCGCAAACCCGACCGCCCCGCCGCCCGAACTACCACCAGTTCCGAACTGCGGGCCAGCCCGATGAAAAGTGCGATGGCCGAAAGAACGACGATCAGCGGGAAGATGCGATACAGGCTTTCGGGGACGTTAAGCGCGGCAAGCCATAGCGCGGTCGTGACGCCCGCCCCCCTGTCGGTGACCCCGCGCAGTTGGTCGATGGTGTCGATCAGCAGAAGAATGCCGTAAAACACACCCGACACGCGCAGAAGCATCATGAGAAACCGCCTTGCGATGTACAGGTTCAGGGTCATACGACGACCCTGCGACTGCGCCGCGGACGTTGCGACACCCAGAGGAGCAGCACCGAAATCAGGCACCCCGTCAGCGGCCCGGCATAAAGCGTTGGCCAAAGCGCCACGTTCTGCAGGGTGAGAGAGGTGCTCGTGGTGCTGATGAGTTGCACAAGAATCAGCCCGATCACGGCGCCAAGAATTTGCCGCCCCAATCCGAACCGGCTGAACGCGCCTATCAACAAAGCCGAAAAGCCGAGCATTGCCGAGGCGAGGCTTAGGAAAGGTTGGCTCAACCGCGACTGGATCTCGCGGGTTACGGCGCTTTGCGTTGCCGGATCGGCCCAGTCCAGCCCGCCTTCGGGTGTGAAAAGCGCAAGGCTCGTCAGATCGCGGGGCTCCGGCCCGCGCGCTTTGGCAGTCTGGATGATCGTTCCCAGATCATAGGTCGCATCCGCGAAACGGGTGATCGACAGCTTGCGCGACCCGTCGCGGTCGAGCCGTTGCGACGTGCCGTCCAGCATCAGCAGCTTAGGACCCGTTTCGCTTCGCACGATCAGCGCGCGGCTGGCATTATAGACGGTGCGGACAGCCCTGCTGCGATCGTCGGCAATGAATACGTCTTCCAATTCGCCTTTGTCCGTGATGTCGCGGATATATAGCGTGACCCCCGACGCAGGCTGCATGAACTGACCCTCGTTCATGTAGCGGGCCGTCATATCCTGCGAAAGCGCCTGCTGGCGCGTGTTGAGCATGGCATTGCTCCATGGAACGAGCAGGTTCATCAAGGCCAGATGAAGCAGCGTGACGATCAGCCCAAAGTAAATGATTGGACGTGCCAGACGGAACGAGGAAAATCCGGTGGCCTGCATCACCACCAACTCGCTTTCCTGCATCAGGCGGTTGGTGACGTAGACGGTCGCGGCAAAGGCGGCGACGGGCAGCACAAGCCGGATCGCATTTGGCAGGATGAGCAAGGAAAACTCAAGGAAAACAAGGGCGGATTGGCCGTCGCCAAGCAATTTGTCGAACAGGCCGACCGCGCGGTTGATCCAGTAGACCGTCACCAGGATCAGGGCGAAAAAGCCGAACAGCGCAAGCAATTGCGACAGCAGATATCTGTCGAATCTCGACACGCGCCCCAGCCCCCCGTTTTTTGTTGATGGCAAGCTATCGCAAACGGAAGGCGGGGAAAACTGCTATCTGGTCAAGCCGGTCGGAGCGGGCTAGCGTTCGCTCAATGCGGCGAGGCAACCTATTGCAGCCTTCGCCCGACACCCATTCCATGCAGGACCGAACACGCCATGACCCATCCGATCCCGATCCAGTTTCAAGCGGTCGACCTTGACGCCTTGGCCGTGCTTGGCGGGAGGATTGCCGTCTTCGCCGACGGGCCAACCGGCCTTTCGGCGGCGGTGCGGCGGGTAGACCGGCTGACCAAGGGATCGGTCACACGCTATCTTCAATCGGATGCTTTTTCACGTCTGAAACCGGGCGAGGCGCAGGATTTGGCATGGCCAGCGGGCCTCATGGCCGAGGCGATCCAGATCGTACGCCTGCCCAAGCGCTGCGAGGCTTCCATAGCCCGCAAGGCAGGGGCAGCGGTAGCGAAGGGGATCGGCGCTGCCGGGGCAACCGTGCTCGCCGAGGGTCACGCGCAGGCCGCCGAGATAGCCTTTGGCCTTGCGATGCGCGCCTATGATTTCACACCGCATAAGACCGGCGAGGCCAAGGTCACGGGGCCGGTGGTGATGATGGTGGCCAATCCCGAAGCGGTGGCCGCTGCCGCGGCGCCGGGGGCCGCGGTGGCCGAGGGGGTTTTCTTTACCCGCGATCTGGTGAACGAACCGGCGAATATCCTGACCACTTATGATTTCGCTGCGCGTTTGGCGGCAATGCAGGAATTGGGGCTCGAGGTCGAAATCCTCGAGGAGAAACAGCTTGAAAAGCTGGGAATGGGGGCACTTCTCGGGGTTGGCCAAGGGTCGGAGAGCCCGTCGAAAGTTGTGGTAATGCAATGGCATGGCGGCGAGAAGGGGGTGGCTCCCTTCGCGTTGGTCGGCAAGGGCGTGGTGTTCGACACGGGCGGCATCTCGATCAAGCCCGCAGGCGGCATGGAAGAGATGACGATGGACATGGGCGGCGCCGGTGTTGTCGCGGGCGTGATGCGGACATTGGCGCTTCGCAAGGCGAAGGCCAATGTCGTCGGTCTGGTCGGACTGGTCGAAAACATGCCCGACGGTCGCGCACAACGTCCGGGGGATGTGGTGCGAAGCATGAAGGGTGACACGATCGAGGTGATCAACACCGATGCCGAGGGGCGTTTGGTTCTGGCCGATGTGATGTGGTATACGCAAGATCGCTTCAAACCGACGGGAATGATCAACCTCGCCACACTGACGGGCGCGATCATCGTCGCCTTGGGCCATGAAAATACAGGCGTTTTTTCGAATAACGACGATTTGTGCAACGCTTTCCTGAAAGCCGCCAAAGCCGAGGGCGAGGGCGCATGGCGCATGCCGATGGGCGAGGCCTATGATGCCAAGCTGAAAAGCCGGATTGCCGACATGATGAACGTCGGCGGGCGCGACGGGGGCGCGATTACGGCTGCGCAATTCCTGCAACGCTTCGTCAAGCCCGATATGCCGTGGATCCATCTGGATATCGCCGGTACCGCGTTGCTGAAGGCCGATTCCACGCTTGCTCCGAAGGGGGCGACAGGCTGGGGTGTCATGGCGCTGAACCGCTTGATCCGCGACCGCTACGAGGGCAGATAATCCCCTATGGGTGTCGTCATGTTCTACCACCTGACGCGGTCGTCGCCTGAAGAGACGCTGATGATGCTGTTGACCCGCGCCTTGGGGCAGGGCTGGCGTGTGATGGTTCGGGGCGGCGATAGGGCCACCTTGGAGCGGCTGGACGGGCGGCTTTGGCAGGGCGAGCCGACCGGGTTTCTGGCCCATGGCATGCAGGGCGGTCCGCATGATGCCGACCAGCCGGTGCTGATCGGGTCGGGAGAAATATCGAACGGTGCCAAGGGCTTGTTCCTGCTTGACGGGGCTGATGTGACCGTGGCCGAGGCAAGCGGGCTGGAGCGCGTCTGGCTGCTTTTCGACGGTTCGGACGGCGAGCAGTTGACGGCGGCGCGGGGCAAGTGGAAACGGCTTACCGAAGCAGGAATACCTGCGCAGTATTGGTCCGAGGAGGCGGGACGCTGGGAGAAGAAGGCGGAAAAGGGTTAACGGGGCCTTAACGCCGCAGGATCATCTGGTCGGCTGCTATCTCGACGCGGTAAAGCCGGAGGTATTCCATTCCCAGAAGCGAGCCTTGCATGTCGCTGCGGTTCACCCATGCGGGAAAATCGGCGTCGGTATATCGACCGAGCGTCACCTTGGGCAACTCGACGCGGGCGGTTCGGACGGTGCCGTTGGCGGTGGCGGCCTCGCCGAGATAGACGAGGCTTTCTGGGTCGATGCCCAAAGACAACGCGTCGGCCTGCGTGAGCACCATGTTGGAGGCGCCGGTATCGGCCAGAAAGCGGATCGGAGTGCCGTTGATGTCGAGCGTTACGTAATAGTGGCCGTCAGGCGCGCGGGGGATGGTGATTTCGCCCGTGGTGCTGACCATTTGCGGCGCGGGCACGCTGAAGCCGCCCATATCGTGCCAAAGTCCGTAACCCGCTGCCACACCACAGAAAATCAGCCCCCATGCAATGCCGACGCGCAACGCCTCGCCGATGCGGCGGCGGAATTCGACCAGAACCCAGCCGGCGACCGCCACCAGAAGCAGCAAGAGATAGGCCAGACGGGCGAGCTGATCGGAATCCATGAAGGCCTATATGGGAAGCGACGGGCGAAACGCAAAGGGGTATCAGATCAGGCCGGTTCCCTTGACGCCATCGATGACGAACTGGACCGAAAGGGCGGCAAGCAGCATGCCGAGCAGACGGGTGATAACGATTGTGCCGGTGCGACCGAGCAGCCGTTCGATCAGCGGGGCGGCGAGCAGGAAAAGGAAGGTCGAAAGCATCATCACAAGGAGCAGGCCGAGGATGGCAGCGGTGCCGAGCCAGTTTTCGGTCTGGCCGACCAGCAGGATCATGGTGGCAATCGCGCCGGGGCCGGCGATCAGCGGGGTGGCGAGGGGAAAGACCGAAGGGTCATGGTCGGGATCGGTCTTTTGCCCCTCGCGTCGTTGGGTGCGGCGTTCGAACAGCATGTCGAGCGCGGTCAGAAACAGCAAGATGCCGCCCGCAATGCGGAAGGCGGGCATCGAGATGCCGATGAAGCCGAGCAGTTGTTCGCCCAGAAGTCCGAACAAAGTCAGCAAGATAGCGGCGATGATGCAGGCGCGCAGGGCAAGGCGGCGGCGGTGTTCGGCATCCATGCCTTGGGTCAGGGCGATGAACAGCGGCACGAGGCCGGGCGGGTCGATCACCACGAAAAGCGTGGCGAATGCGGTGATCAGGAACCCTGTTTCGATCATGCGGCGCTTTCGAGCTTTTCCGAGGCAGAGAGCCAGAGCGCTTCGGCACGGTCAAGCGCCTCCATCAACTCGGCATATTTGCGGTTCCAGGTTTCGAGCTCGCCCTTGCGGGCGTCTTCATAAAGTTCGGGATCGGCCAGTTTCTTGGCCAGTTTGTCGCGCATCTCGTTCAGCTTGGTCAGGCGGTCTTCGCATTTGCGCACTTCCGAGCGCAGGGCGAGGATTTCGTCGCGGCTGGCTTTCTTTGGTTTATCAACGGGTTTTGCGGCGGGCTTCGCGTCTTCGTCGCCTGCCAGCAGCATCTTGCGATAGGCCTCGAGGTCTTCGTTATAGGGCGTTACGGCGCCGCCCTTGACGAGCCACAGCCGATCGGCCACCAGCGACAGAAGGTGCATGTCGTGGCTTACGAGGACTACGGCGCCGGAATATTCGGTTAGGGCTTCGACCAGCGCTTCGCGGCTTTCCATGTCGAGGTGGTTGGTCGGCTCGTCGAGGATCAGCAAGTGCGGGGCGTCGATGGTCGCCAAGAGCAGGGAAAGGCGGGCTTTTTGTCCGCCGGAAAGCCTGCCGACCACGGTTTCGGCCTGGTCTGCCATCAGGCCGAAACCGGCAAGGCGGGCGCGCAGGCGGGGTTGGCCTTCGGCGGGGCGCAGGCGCTGGAGGTGTTGCAGGGGCGTTTCGTCGATGTACAGTTCATCGACCTGATGCTGGGCGAAGTAACCGATCCTTAACTTCGACGAGGAGGTGAACTTTCCCTCCATAACTTTAAGTTTGCCAGCCAACAGCTTGGAGAGAGTGGACTTTCCTTCGCCATTGCGACCCAGAAGCGCGATGCGGTCGTCTTGGTCGATCCGCAGCGAGAGTTTTTTCAGGATTGCCGGTCCACCATAGCCGACCGACGCGCCTTCGAGGTTGATGATGGGGGGCGACAATTCTTCGGGGGCGGGGAAGGTGAAGACGACGCGCTTTGCATCCTCGGGCGCGGTGATCGTGGTCATCTTTTCCAGCATTTTCACGCGGGATTGGGCTTGCACGGCTTTGGATGCTTTTGCCTTGAAACGGTCAACAAAGGATTGAAGGTGCGCGCGACGGGCTTCCTGCTTTTTGGCTTCGGCTTGCAGCACGGCGCGGCGTTCGGCCACCTGACGTGCGAATTGGTCGTAAGGGCCTGTCCAGTAAGTCAATTTCTTCTGGTCGAGGTGCAGGATGCCCTGCACCGCACGGTTCAACAAGCCGCGGTCGTGGCTGATGATGATGACGGTGTGGGGGTATTTCGTGAGGTAGGATTCGAGCCAGAGCGCGCCTTCGAGGTCGAGATAGTTGGTCGGTTCGTCCAAAAGCAGCAGATCGGGCTGGGAAAACAGCACGCCCGCAAGGGCGACGCGCATGCGCCAGCCGCCGGAAAAGTCGGAACACGGGCGCAACTGTGCTTCAGCATCGAAGCCTAAGCCCTTGAGAATACTGGAAGCCCTGCCTGTCGCGGACCATGCGTCGATGTCGGTCAGGCGGGCTTGCACTTCGGCGATGCGGTGCGGGTCGGTGGCGGTTTCGGCCTCGGCCAGCAGGGCGTTGCGTTCGGTATCGGCCGCGAGCACGGTGTCGAGCAGCGAGGTGGAGGAAGAGGGCACCTCTTGCGCCACGCCGCCGATCCGCGAGCGGGTGGGGAGCGATATGTCGCCACCCTCGAGCACCAACTCGCCGCGTATCAGCTTGAAAAGCGTGGTTTTTCCCGCGCCGTTCCGGCCGACGAGGCCCACTTTGTGGCCATAGGGAATGGTTGCGGAAGCGCCCTCGAACAGGGGGCGGCCTTCGACGGAATAGGTGATGTTCTCGATTTTCAACATGGGCAGGGCATTGCCCGAAGCGGGGGCTGGCGTCAACCGTGACGAGGGCTGAATGGCACTGCACACGCTGTGCACAGCCTATGCAGACAAAATGCGAAGAAGCGTTAAGATCCGT
Source organism: Gemmobacter aquarius (assembly GCF_003060865.1). Lineage (NCBI taxonomy): Bacteria > Pseudomonadati > Pseudomonadota > Alphaproteobacteria > Rhodobacterales > Paracoccaceae > Paragemmobacter > Paragemmobacter aquarius. Next base: position 1,861,887 of record NZ_CP028918.1, on the reverse strand, counting down.
TCACCAGTTCGGGACCGGGGCAGAGGTGTCGGCTTTTCAATCCGTACCACGCGTGTTACGAGGCGCGCGCATCAATTGGAGGCGCGGGATCATGCCCGCGCCCTTTGTCATGGAGACATTCAAAATGGCTATCGAACGCACGCTGTCGATCATCAAGCCCGACGCCACCAAGCGCAACCTCACCGGCAAGATCAACGCCAAGTTCGAGGAAGCCGGTCTGCGCATCGTCGCGCAAAAGCGTATCCACCTGAGCGCCAAGCAGGCCGGCCAGTTCTATGCCGAGCACGCCGAGCGCGGGTTCTACGGCGAGCTGTGCGAGTTCATGGCATCCGAGCCGGTGGTCGTGCAGGTTCTGGAAGGTGAAGGCGCAATCCTGAAGAACCGCGAAGTGATGGGTGCCACCAATCCGGCGAACGCTGCCGAAGGTACGATCCGCAAGGAATTCGCTTTGTCGGTCGGCGAAAACTCGGTTCACGGGTCGGACAGCCCGGAGTCGGCTGCGCGCGAGATCTCGTTCTACTTCTCGGGTCTCGAACTGGTCGGCTGAGCCTTCCGCTCGATCACTCCCAAGGCATCAAGGGCCGCTTCGAGTTCGGAGCGGCCCTTTGTATTGGCCGGGATCGCGGCCTTGAGGGCATCGAAGCGGGCGCGGAGCTGTTTTTTCTCGTCGCCCTGACAATCGTTCCACGGGCGGCCTTGCAGGCCCATCACCAGAACATAATAGCCGATGAAATGCGGCTGGGTGCCTGCGGCCAGAAGGCGGCGGTAGGCTTCGTCGGGGCCGAGGCTTCGGATTTCCTCGGCCGAGTGGATGCCCGCCTTGGCGAAGGCGGCTTCCGATGCGGGGCCGAGGTTGGTGATCGTGGAGACGGGGTTGGTTGATACGGGGTTGGGCATGGGGCTGGCCTGAAATGCAACGGGGCCAGCCTAGCGGCTGGCCCCGGTTATCTGCAAGCGGGTCTGGGGATCAGATCGAGGCCCAGTCGCGGATTACGGGTTTTTGTGTTCCCTGCTGTTGCTGGGAAGGTGCCGAGCCGCCCTGCTGCTGTTGCGAGGGGGACTGCGTGCCGCCTTGTTGGGCGGAAGGTTTCGATGCCATTACGGGCTGCTCTCTATGCCGTTTCAGGTGGTCTTCTTGGTCGTCATGCAAAGGTGCGCTTCGGGCTGGCCCATGGCAAGGCCCAAACATGACGAATTCACGACGCTTTATTAAGACTGTGCGACCTTTGCAACAGAGCTTTTCGGATGGGTTCCAGTCAGTTCCCGACGAGGGTTGCGGGAAATCCGACCTCGTCCAGTGCCTTGAGCAAGGTCGCGGCGGCGGCGGGGCCGGAGGTGGTGGCGGTTTTGGCAACCAGATCGACGGTGATGGTGCCCGCGTCGGGCAAGGCTTTCAGCGCGGATTCGACCGAGGCCTTGCAGTGGCCGCAGGTCATGTCGGGGATCGATAGGGTGGTCATTGCGGTTCTCCTTTGGTCGCTGATGTGGGGGTTCCGGCGGGGGGAAGGTCAAGGGGGTATGTTTATCAAGATTGCGGGGTTGACCTTACCGTGACTGGAAGCCCTATCTGGGGTGGTGAAGGAGACTGACCATGCTTGATACACCCACGATGACTGCCCGTTTCCGGCTTGAGGGGATGACTTGCGCCAGTTGCGTGGCGCGGGCCGAGCGGGTGTTGAAGGCCGTGCCGGGGGTCGAGACGGCGGTGGTCAACCTGTCGACCGAGACGGCGGATGTGCGCTTTGCGGCGCCCGCGACGCCGGTCGATCTGGCGGCTGCCTTGGCGAAAGCGGGCTATCCGGCGCGCGAGGCGGTTTTGTCGTTGTCGGTCGAGGGGATGACCTGTGCCGCCTGTACGGGGAGGGTGGAACGGGTGCTCAAGGCGCAAGCGGGCGTAAAGGATGCTGTGGCGAACCTTGCGCTGCGGCGGGCCACGGTGACGCTGTGGGATGGCGCTGCGGTGGACAAGGGGGCGCTGATCGCGGCGGTGGGCAAGGCGGGCTACGGGGCGCAGGTGCTGGAGGAGGCGCCGCCGCATGACCCCGAGGCCGAGGTGCGGGCGCTGGCGCGAGAGACGGCGGTTGCGGCTGTGCTGACCTTGCCGGTGTTCGTGGCCGAGATGGGCGGGCATCTGGTGCCTGCGTTCCATCATTGGCTGATGGGGGTGGCGGGGGCCTGGCTGTTCCCCGTGCAGTTTGCGCTTGCGACACTGGTGCTGGCCTTTCCGGGGCGGCGGTTTTTCGTGAAGGGGATACCGGCGCTGCTGCGGGGCGGGCCGGATATGAACAGCCTTGTCGCGGTGGGGACGGGGGCGGCTTGGGTCTACTCGACGGTCGTGACCTTTGCACCATGGGTGCTGCCTGCCGAGGCGCGGGTGGTCTATTTCGAGGCGGCTGCGGTGATCGTGGTGCTGATCCTGCTGGGACGCACCTTGGAAGCACGGGCGCGGGGGCGGGCGGGGGCGGCGATTGCGCGGCTGGTGCGGTTGCAGCCACGGGTGGCGCGGCTGGAAGGCGGCGAGGAGGTGCCGGTTTCGGCGCTGGTGCCGGGGATGCGCGTGGTGATCCGGCCCGGAGAGCGGGTGCCGGTGGACGGTCGTGTGGTATCGGGTGGGTCTGCCGTGGACGAGGCGATGCTGACCGGCGAGGCGGTGCCGGTGGCCAAGGGGGTCGGCGATGGCGTGACCGGCGGGACGGTGAACGGGACGGGCGGGCTGGTCGTCGAGGTTGGCGCGGTCGGGGCGGCGACGGTGCTGGCGCGGATCGTGGCGCTGGTCGAGGAGGCGCAGGGAACCAAACTGCCGGTGCAGGAAGTGGTGGACCGCGTGACGCTATGGTTCGTGCCGGTGGTGATGGGGATTGCGGCTTTGACCGTGGCGGTCTGGTTGCTGGCCGGTGGCGGCGTGGCGCAGGCGCTGGTGGCGGGCGTGTCGGTGCTGATCATCGCCTGCCCTTGTGCCATGGGGCTTGCCACGCCGGTTTCCATTCTGGTCGGGACGGGGCGGGCTGCCGAGTTGGGGGTGCTGTTTCGGAAAGGCGAGGCGTTGCAGCGTCTGTCCGGCGTGCGGATGGTGGCCTTTGACAAGACCGGAACGCTGACCGAGGGGCATCCGGTGGTGACGGATGTGCTGGGGGATGTGCTGGGTGTGGCCGCGGCGGTCGAGGCGGGGTCGGAGCATCCGCTTGCGGCGGCTGTGTTGGCCGAGGCTGCTGCGCGGGGGCTGGTCGTGGAACGGGCCGAGGGGTTCGAGGCGGTGCCGGGTTACGGGGCGCGGGCTGTGGTGGGGGGTGTTTCGGTGAGTGTCGGGTCGGCGCGGATGTTTGCGGTTCTGCCTGCCGCCTTGGGGCAGGCGGGCGAGCGGTTCGCGGGCGAGGGGAAGAGCCTGCTTTACGTGGGTTACGGGGCCGAGGCCGCGGGGCTGATCGCAGTGGCGGACCCTGTGAAGCAAACGACCGTGCGGGCGCTTGCTGCGTTGCGGGCGCTGGGGTTGGAGGTGGCGATGATCACCGGCGACAATGCGGTGACGGCGCAGGCGATTGCGGGGCGGATCGGCATCGCCAACCTGCGGGCGGGGGTGCTGCCGGACGGGAAGGGCGAGGAGATCAAGGCTTTGGGCGCGGGCGTAGCGTTCGTCGGGGACGGGATCAACGACGCTCCGGCACTTGCGGCGGCGGACGTCGGGTTGGCGATGGGGACGGGCACGGATGTGGCGATCGAGGCGGGGGATGTCGTGTTGATGACGGGCGACCCCTTGGGGGTGGCCAATGCGGTCCGGATCAGTCGCGCGGTGATGCGGAACATCCGGCAAAATCTGGCTTGGGCCTTCGGGTATAACGCGGCGCTAATTCCGGTGGCGGCGGGGGTGCTGGTGCCGTTCGGGGGGCCGCAGCTTTCGCCGATGCTGGCGGCGGGGGCGATGGGGTTGTCGAGTGTTTTCGTGCTGACCAATGCGCTGCGCTTGCGGCTGGTGAAGGGAGAGCGGGCATGAACATCAAGGAAGTCGGCGATGCGGCGGGGCTGCCTGCCAAGACGATCCGTTACTACGAGGAGATCGGGCTGATCCGGCCTTTGCGCGGGGCGAATGGCTATCGGGCGTTCCGCGAGAGCGACATGCACAAGCTGTCGTTCATCGCGCGGGCGCGGGGCTTGGGGTTCACCATCGAGGAATGCCGCAAGCTGCTGGCGCTATATGACGACAAGGACCGCGCCAGTGCGGATGTAAAGGCGCTGGCCGAGGGGCATTTGCGCGACATCGCGGCCAAGATCGCGGAGTTGCGGGCGATGGAAGCGACCTTGCAGGGGCTGGTGCATGCCTGCGCGGGGGATGCGCGGCCGGATTGTCCGATATTGTCGGGGCTGGCGAAACCGGAGGCGGCGAAGGCGGGTGCGGCTTGCTGCGATTGAAGCGCCGGTTTGACCGTGCAAAGGTGGCGGCAAATGGAGGCTTCGCGCATGATCCCTGTCTTTGACGGCCATAACGACATTCTGTTCCGCATCCTGCAGGCGCCCGAGAACCGCGAGGCGATCTGGCTGACGGGCGAAGGGAAGGGGCATCTCGACCTGCCGCGCATGGCGGCGGGCGGGTTCTGGGCCGGGTTCTTTGCGATCTACATGCCGTCGCCGCATGATCCGGATGCGGATATGGACGTGCTGATGGACAATCCGCCCTATCAGGTGCCGCTGCCCGCACCGCTTGCGCTGGCACCCAGTCAGGCCATCGCGGCGGAGTTGGCGAGCCAGTTTCTTTGGATGGAGCGGTCGTCTGGCGGGCGGTTCCGCCATGTGCGAACGGTGGCCGAGATCGAGGCCGCGAAAGCTGCGGGCGCGATTTCGGGCATCATGCATATGGAAGGGGCCGAGGCGATCGACCCTGCCTGCGACGCGCTTTACCTGTGGCATGCGGCGGGGTTGCGGTCGCTTGGTCCGGTGTGGAGCAGGCCAACGGCCTTTGGGCACGGAGTGCCGTTTGCGTTCCCGTCAACGCCGGATACCGGGCCGGGGCTGACCGATGCGGGCAAGCGGCTGGTTCGGGTGTGCAACGAGCTGCGCGTGATGATCGACCTGTCGCACCTGAACCTGAAGGGGTTCGAGGATGTGGCCAAGCTGTCGGATGCGCCGCTGGTGGCCACCCATTCCAACGCCCATGCGGTGACACCGTCGAGCCGGAACCTGACGGACCGCCAGCTTGACATGATCCGCGAGTCGAAGGGGATGGTGGGGCTGAACTTTGCTACGGTCTTCTTGCGGCCCGACGGGCGGCGCGACCCCGAGATGGGGTGGGAGGCGATGCTGCGACATCTGGACCATCTGATCGGACGGCTGGGCGAGGACCATGTGGGGTTCGGGTCGGATTTCGACGGGGCGACCGTGCCCGACGGGGTTGTCGACGTGGCGGGCCTGCCGCGGCTGATCGAGGCGATGCTGGCGCATGGCTATGGCGAGGCGATGGTGCGAAAACTGGCCTGGGACAACTGGCTGGGGGTGCTGCGGCGGACCTGGGGCGCGTGAGTGCCTGCGGGCACTGTGGCGGGGCTGCGATTTTTCTGCGAAAAATCGGGGATGGTCCTGCGGCGTTGTGCGGGACCGTCTGCCGTTGAGGGGGGCAGCCAGGCCGGGGGCGGTCAGGCGACCCTGAGCAGGGTTTCGAGGCGGGCGTTGTCGGTCACGAGGTCAAGGACCGTGATCTTGTCCAGCGCGGTGTAGAACGCTTCAAGCGCGTCTGCGAGCAGGGCCTTGAGCCGGCAGGCACCGATGAGGGGGCAGGTGTTTTCGCTTTCGCTGAAACATTCGGTGAAGGGCAGGCAGGCCTCGAAGCTGCGGAAGACGTCGCCGACGCGGATCGCTTGGGGTGCGTGGCCGAGGGTCAGGCCGCCGGAGCGCCCGCGCACGGTTTTGAGAAAGCCGCGTTGGGCGAGGAGGTGGATGACCTGCGCGAGGTGGTTTTCGGAGGCGTTGACGGCTGCGGCGACCTCGGTCTTGCGGACGATGCGGCCTTCGTTCACCGCGCAGAACATCAGCGTGCGGATGGCGAGGTTGGTGCGGGTTGTGAGTCTCATGCCGGTTCTTCCGATGGAGCCGAGGGAACGGCAAAGATTTATCCCGTTTTCAGCTTGGCTACGTTGATCCAGATCAGTTTCCGCCTGAAAGCTGTGCGTTCCGTTTGTGCATGGCGGGTTTGCGTTTGCGGTATGCGGCGCGGTATTGCGGGTGATGTCGGGGCTGTGCCGGGCGGAAGGTCAAAGCGGTTTGAAAAAGGATTTTCTGCGGAATTTCAGGGGTGACGGGCGCAGTTTAATGCGCTAGGCCTTAAAGCGGTTTGAGGGAACGGAACGGACGTATCGGAGCTTCCCTTTGTCTTGGCCCCGCTTGACCGCACATCGGTGCGGGTTAGGCTGGGGAGGTAATTGTGGCCCTAGCGCGGATGAGCACGTGAACGATCTTTCGATGACCCCCAACCTGCTGCAGGCCGATGTTGCCCGCCACCTGACCTTTACGCTGGGCAAGGATGCCCCCAACGCGAGCGTTTACGATTGGCGCATGGCGCTGTCTTTCGCGATCCGCGACCGGATCGTCGAGCCGTGGTTTGCCTCGACCCGCCGGACCTGGGCCGAGGACAGGAAGCGGGTCTATTACCTGTCGATGGAGTTCCTGATCGGGCGGATACTCGAGGATGCGACCGTCAACCTTGGGCTGCGGGATGCGGCCGAAGAGGTGATGGCGGGGTTCGGGCAGGATTTCCGTGCCATTGTCGGGAACGAGCCGGACGCGGCTTTGGGCAATGGCGGCCTCGGGCGGTTGGCGGCGTGCTTCATGGAAAGCATGGCGACGCTGGGGTGCCCCGCTTACGGCTATGGCATCCGCTACGAGCACGGGCTGTTCCGGCAGCGGTTCGAGGGCGGGCAGCAGGTGGAGACGCCCGAGGACTGGCTGTCACAGGCGCATCCGTGGGAATTCGCGCGGCCCGAGAGCAGCTATACCATCCCGTTCAAGGGGGCGGTCGAGATGGTCGGGGGCCGCGAGGTCTGGGTGCCGGGGGAAACCGTGCTGGCGGAAGCCCATGACACTCCGGTGGTTGGCTGGCAGGGCAAATGGGCCAATACGCTGCGGCTTTGGGCGGCGAAACCGACGACGATGTTCGATCTGGAGCGGTTCAATCGCGGGGATTATGCGGCTGCGGCCGAGCCGGAGGCTTTGGCGCGGACGCTTTCGCGGGTCTTGTATCCGGACGACACGACCTATCAGGGCAAGGAATTGCGCTTGAAGCAGGAGTTTTTCCTGACCTCTGCCGCGTTGCAGGACATTCTGCGCCGGTTCATGGCGACCCATACCAACCTGCGCGACCTGCCGAAATATGCCGCGATCCAGATGAACGACACCCATCCGGCGATTGCGGGGCCGGAACTGGTGCGTTTGCTGGTCGATGAGCATCAGATGGAATTCGCCGATGCGCTGGAAACCGCGCGGGGCTGTCTGGGCTATACCAATCATACGCTCCTGCCCGAGGCGCTGGAACGCTGGGCGACCTTCACCTTTGGCAACGTGTTGCCACGGCATATGCAGATCGTGGAGCGGATCGATGCGTGGCACAAGGACGAGAATTACAGCCGCCCGCATTACATCGGCATCGTGAAGCATCACGAGGTGCGGATGGGCGAGTTGGCCTTTATCATGGCGCATAAGGTGAACGGGGTTTCGGCGCTGCATTCGGAACTGGTCAAGAAGAACCTGTTCCCCGAGTTGGACAAGCTGCACCCCGGGCGGATCATCAACCAGACCAACGGGGTGACGCCGCGGCGCTGGCTGAAGATGGCGAACCGGCCGCTTGCGGGGCTGATTACGGGGACGATCGGGGCGGGGTGGGAAGACAACCTCGACCGGCTGCGCGAGTTGGAGCCGCATATCAAGGAGCGGTCGTTCCGCGATGCGTTCGGGGCGGCGAAGCGGGCGAACAAGGTCGATCTGGCGAACTGGATCGGCACGGAATGCGGGGTCAAGGTGTCGCCCGACGCGCTGTTCGACGTGCAGATCAAGCGGATTCACGAATACAAGCGGCAGTTGCTGAACATTCTGGAAACCATCGCGCGCTGGCATGCGATACGGGCGAACCCCAAGGCGGGCTGGGTGCCGAGGGTCAAGATATTCGGAGGCAAGTCGGCGCCGGGCTATGCGGTGGCCAAGGAAATCATCCATCTGATCAACGATGTGGCCGAGGTTGTTAATAACGATCCGGTGACCGGCGATTTGCTGAAGATCGTCTATCCGGCCAATTACAACGTCAGCATGGCCGAGCGGTTGATCCCTGCGTCCGACCTGTCGGAGCAGATTTCGACCGCGGGCAAAGAGGCCAGCGGCACCGGAAACATGAAGTTCATGATGAACGGCGCGCCGACCATCGGCACGCTGGACGGGGCGAACGTCGAAATCCTGCAAGAGGTGGGGGCAGAGCATTTCTTCCTGTTCGGGCTGACGGCGGACGAGGTGATGAAGCGGCGCGAGGACCCCGAGCAGTCGAGAAAAGCCATCGAGGCGTCGCAGGTTTTGCAGGACGTGCTTCAGATGATTGCCGAGGGGCGGTTCAGTCCGACCCAGCCGGACCGCTACCATGGGTTGGTGCACCGCGTCTGGCATCACGATTATTTCCTTGTGGCGGCCGATTTCGACGCGTTCCATGCCGTGCAGGGAGAGGTGGACAAGGTTTACGCCGATCCCGACCGTTGGGCGGGCATGGCTGCGATGAATACGGCGCGGTCGGGATTTTTCTCGTCAGATCGGACGATACGCAGCTACATGGATGAAATCTGGGGCGTCCGGTCTGCGCTGTAAGGCGCGGATCGGGGGCGAAGGCCTTGGGAGGGGATGCCTATGACCGAAGCGTGGATTGACGGTGTGTTCGAGCCACAGGCGGCGCGGGCGATCTGCGAGGGGCGTCATGGCGACCCGTTCGGGGTGCTGGGCCCGCACGGCTTTGGCAAGGGCGTGGTGGTGCGGGCTTTCGTCCCGGGTGCCGAGCGGTTGACGGTTCTGCTGGCCAAGGGAACCGAGGTCGATGCGGTTCCCGTGCCGGAATGCGCGGGGCTGTTCGTGGCGGCGTTGCCCAAGCGGCAAGACTATCGCCTGCGGGCCGAGGGGGGCGGGACGGTCTGGGAGTTCGACGATCCGTTCCGCTTTGGTCCCGTGCTGGGCGAGATGGACGAATATCTGCTGGGCGAGGGCACGCATAGGCGGCTGTGGCAGGTGCTGGGCGCACATATCATCACGCATGAGGGCGTGGAGGGTGTGCATTTCGCCGTCTGGGCGCCGAATGCCGAGCGGGTTTCGGTGGTGGGCGATTTCAACGTCTGGGACGGGCGGCGCCATCCGATGCGGCGGCGCGGTGCTACGGGGGTCTGGGAGACCTTTGTGCCGGGTCTGGGCGATGGTGTGACCTATAAGTATGAGATCCGTGGCCAGCACGGCTATGTCGGGCCGCTGAAGGCCGACCCTGTGGGCTTCGGGTCAGAGCATCCTCCGGCCAATGCGAGCGTGGTGCGGCGGGTGACGGGGGAATTCAACGACGCCGACTGGATGGCGACGCGGGGGGCGCGGCATTCCATCGATGCGCCTATGAGTGTGTATGAGGTGCATCTGGGGTCGTGGCGGCGCGCGCCGGGGGACAGGATGCTGTCTTATCTGGAATTGGCCGACCAATTGGTGGGCTATGCCGCCGACATGGGGTTCACGCATATCGAGCTGCTGCCGGTGTCGGAATATCCGTTCGACGGGTCTTGGGGGTATCAGCCGGTGGGCATGTTCGCGCCGACCATCCGGCACGGGACTCCGCAAGAATTCCGGGCCTTTGTCGATGCGGCGCATCGCAAAGGGTTGGGTGTGCTGCTCGACTGGGTGCCGGGGCATTTTCCCTCGGATCCGCACGGGCTGGGGCGGTTCGACGGGACGGCTTTGTATGAACATGCCGATGCGCGCGAGGGGTTCCATCAGGACTGGAACACGCTGATCTACAATTACGGGCGGGTCGAGGTGGCGAATTACCTTGTCTCCAACGCTTTGTATTGGCTTGAGGAATATCATCTCGACGGGCTGCGGGTAGATGCGGTGGCGTCGATGCTGTACCGCGACTACTCGCGCAAGGATGGCGAGTGGATCCCCAACAAGGACGGGGGGCGCGAGAATTACGAGGCGATTGCTCTGCTGCAACGCATGAACGTGGTGGCTTACGGCGAGGTGGCGGGTATCGTGACGGTGGCCGAGGAAAGCACGGCCTTTCCGGGCGTGTCGCGGCCAGTCAGCCACGGGGGGTTGGGGTTCGGGTTCAAGTGGAACATGGGGTGGATGAACGACACCCTGAGTTACATGGAGAAAGACCCGATCTACCGGCAGTATCACCATCACCAGATGACATTCGGCCTGCATTACGCGTGGTCGGAAAACTACATCCTGCCGATCAGCCATGACGAGGTGGTGCATGGCAAGGGCAGCATGCTGACCAAGATGCCGGGCGGGGATTGGGAGAAATTCGCCAACCTGCGGGCCTATTACGGGTTCATGTGGGCGCATCCGGGCAAGAAGCTTTTGTTCATGGGTTGCGAATTTGCCCAAGGGGCCGAGTGGAACCACAAGCAAAGCCTCGACTGGCACCAGTTGGAGATTGCCGAACATCGCGGCGTGCAGTCGCTGGTGCGCGATCTGAACCGGGTTTACCGCGAGAACCGCGCTTTGCATGTGAATGACACGAAGGCAGAGGGGTTCGAGTGGATCGAGAGCAACGATGCGGAAGCGAGCGTTTACGCGTGGGTCAGGAAGGGCGAGGCGGGCGATCCGGCGGTGGTGGCGGTGGTGAACCTGACGCCGGTCGAGCGGCGCTACCGCGTTGGTTTGCCGCAAGCGGGGCATTGGGACGAAATCCTCAACACGGATGCGGCGGTTTACGGCGGGATGAACCGTGGCAATCTGGGTGGGGTCGAGAGTGAGGCCATGGAGTGGCACGGGCGGGCGCAATCGTCGGTCGTCACGCTGCCGCCCTTGTCGGCGGTCTATTTCAGGAAGGCTTGAATTACGGCGGGGAAAACCCGCAGCCACGGGAGGGGCTAGGGACATGATGACACCGAGACCGAATGCGCGACTGTCTTCTCAGGCGATGGCTTTTGTATTGGCGGGGGGCGGGGCAGCCGGTTGAAGGAATTGACCGACCGGCGGGCGAAACCGGCGGTCTATTTCGGCGGCAAGACGCGGATCATCGACTTTGCTTTGTCGAATGCGCTTAACAGCGGGATCCGCAAGATGGCGATTGCGACGCAGTACAAGGCGCACAGCCTGATCCGGCATTGCCAGCGGGGATGGAACTTTTTCCGCGCCGAACGGAACGAGTATCTGGATATCCTGCCTGCGAGCCAGCGGGTGGACGAGACCAAGTGGTATCTTGGCACGGCGGATGCGGTGGCGCAGAACATCGATATCGTCGACAGCTACGGGATCAAATATGTCGTCGTGCTGGCGGGCGACCATATCTACAAGATGGATTACGAGATCATGCTGCGCCAGCATGTCGAGACCGGGGCCGATGTGACGATCGGCTGTCTGACGGTGCCGGTGGCGGAGGCGACGGCGTTCGGCGTGATGGATGTGGATCAGGCGGGGCGGATCACGGCGTTTCTGGAAAAGCCGAAGAACCCGCCGCATATTCCGGGCGATCCGAAGCATGCGCTGGCGAGCATGGGGATTTACGTCTTCGACTGGGCGTTCCTGCGCGACCTTTTGTTGCGCGACATGGCGGATGCCAATTCGAGCCATGATTTCGGCAATGACCTGATCCCCGACATCGTCAGGAACGGCAAAGCGATGGCGCATAAGTTTGCGGATAGCTGCGTGAAGAGCGGGCTGGAGCATGAACCCTATTGGCGCGATGTCGGCACCATCGACGCGTTCTGGCAGGCGAATATCGACCTGACGGATTTCGTGCCCAAGCTGGATATCTATGACAATTCATGGCCGATCTGGACCTATTCCGAGATCGTGCCGCCCGCGAAGTTCATCCATGACGAGGATGGGCGCAGGGGGTCGGCGGTCAGTTCGCTGGTGTCGGGCGATTGCATCGTGTCGGGGTCGGCGGTCAGCAATTCGCTGCTGTTCACCGGGTGCCGGACGCATAGCTATTCTTCGTTGGAGTATGTCGTGGCGCTGCCGCGGGTGACGGTGAACCGCAAGGCCGAGTTGAGCCGCTGCGTGATCGATTCAAACGTGGTCATTCCCGAAGGGCTGGTTGTGGGGCAGGATGCGGTGGAAGATGCCAAGTGGTTCCGTGTCAGCGAAGGCGGTATCGTGTTGATCACGCAGGATATGCTTGACGCGCGGGCGCGGGCGGTTTCTTGAGCGCGTGACGGTGGACAGGCCGGGGGGACTTTGCGTCCCCCCGGACCCCCCTGCAGGATATTTGAACCGAGAAGAACGGGGGACGGGCATGGCGGTCAGGGGGCGGGTGCTTTCGGTGGCGTCGGAATGTGTGCCGCTGGTCAAGACCGGCGGGCTGGCCGATGTGGTGGGGGCGCTGCCTGCAGCACTTGCGGCGGTCGGCTGGGAGATGCGGGTGTTGATGCCGGCCTATCGCGCTTTGCGCGGGCGGCTGGGCGGATTGCAGGAGGTATGGGGCGAGGACGACCTGTTCGGCGGGCGGGGCGTTGTGTTTTCCGGCGTGCTGGACGGGGTGCCGGTGATGCTGCTCGATGCGCCGCATTTGTATGACCGGGATGGTGGGCCTTATTCCGGTCCGGGGGGCGATTGGCCGGACAATGCGTTGCGCTTTGCGGCGCTGTCATGGGTGGGGGCGCGGATCGCGCGGGAAGGCGTCGACGGCTGGAAGCCGGATGTGCTGCATGCCCATGACTGGCAGGCGGGGTTTGCGCCGGCCTACCTGACCTATGGGGGCACGGGGGGCGTGGCCTCGGTTCTGACGGTGCATAACGTGGCGTTTCAGGGTTGGGCGGGGGCTGGCATGATCGATGCGTTGCGCCTGCCGCGCGAGGCGTTCCACCCCGGTGCGCTGGAGTATTACGGTGGCTTGTCGAGCCTGAAGGCGGGGTTGGTGACGGCGGATCGGGTGACGACGGTGTCGCCGACCTATGCGGCGGAATTGCTGCGGCAAGAATACGGGATGGGGCTGGAGGGTGTGATCGCGTCGCGCGGGGCGGATGTTTCGGGGATATTGAACGGGGTCGATACTGCCGTCTGGTCGCCGGAAGCCGAGCCTGTGCCGTTTTCGGTGAAGGCGTTGAAGGGCAAGGCGGCCAATCGGGTGGCGATCTGTGCCGAGTTCGGTCTCGATCTGCCCGAGGGGCCGCTTGCCATCGTGGTCAGCCGGTTGACGGACCAGAAGGGGATCGACCTTTTGCCGGTCGTGGTGCCCGATTTCGTGGCGGCGGGGGGGCTTTGCTGGTGCTGGGGTCTGGCGATCCGGCACTCGAGGCGGCGATGCGGGGGCTTGAGGCGCGGTTTGCGGGGCGCGTGGCGGTGCGGATCGGCTATGACGAGGCGCTGAGCCACCGCATGTTTGCGGGTGCAGATGCCGTGCTGGTGCCGAGCCGGTTCGAGCCTTGCGGGCTGACGCAGATGTATGGCTTGCGCTATGGTGCGGTGCCGGTGGTGGCGGCGGTGGGGGGGCTTGCGGATACGGTCATTCACGCCTCGCCCGCAGCACTTTCGGCGGGGGTGGCGACGGGGGTGCAGTTTCATCCGACCGATGCGATCGCATTCGGTCAGGCGTTGCGACAGCTCTGCGGGTTGTTTGCCGACCGCGCGCAATGGGAAGTGGTGCAGAAGAATGCGATGCGGCATCCGGTGGGCTGGGAGACGAGTGCGAAGGCCTATGCAGCACTTTATGACGGGTTGGTGCTTTGAACCCTGCGCGGATTAACGTGGCGCTGCAATCGCGGCTGGCGGGGCATACGGTCAGCGCCGGGCGGCCCTGGCCGATGGGAGCGACGTTCGACGGCGAGGGGGTGAATTTCGCAGTCTTCTCGGCCCATGCCGAGCGGGTGGAACTGTGCCTGTTTTCCTCGGACGGCAGGAAGGAGTTGGCGCGGATCGCCTTGCCCGAGCGGGACGGGGATATCTGGCATTGCCATATCGGCGGGTTGATGCCCGGAACGTTGTATGGCTACCGCGTGCATGGGCCCTATGCGCCCGAGCAGGGGCATCGCTTCAACCCGCACAAGCTGTTGATCGACCCCTATGCGCGGGGGCTGGAGGGGCGGCTGAAGTGGTCGGACGCGCTGATGGGGTTCAAGGTGGGCAGCCCGCGGGGCGATCTGTCCTATGACACGCGCGACAGTGCCTTTGCCGTGCCGAAATCGGTGGTGGTGGACCCGAGTTTCAACTGGGCGGGCGATGCGCCCCCGATGGTACCTGCGGCCGAGACGGTGATCTACGAGGCGCATGTGCGCGGCATGACCATGCTGAACGCGGGCGTTGAAAAGGGGCTGCGTGGCAGTTTTCTGGGCCTGTCGTCTGACAGCGTGATCGAGCATCTGGTCAAGCTGGGGGTTACGACGGTCGAATTGCTGCCGGTGCAGGCCTTTGCCGACGAGCGGTTTCTGGTGGCCAAGGGGCTGCGGAATTATTGGGGGTATCAGTCGATCGCGTTTTTCGCGCCAGAGCCGCGATACATGACAAAGGGGGCGATCTGGGAATTCCAGTCGATGGTGCGGCGGTTCCATGCGGCGGGTTTGGAGGTCGTGCTGGACGTGGTTTACAACCATTCGGGCGAGGGCGACGAATGGGGTCCGACGCTGTCGTTCCGTGGTCTCGACAACGCAAGCTATTACCGGCTGATGCAGGGCGGGCGGCATTATGTGAACGACACGGGGACGGGCAATACGCTCGATCTGACGCATCCTATGGTGCTGCGGATGGTGATGGACAGCCTGCGCTACTGGGTCGAGGTGGGCCATGTCGACGGCTTCCGCTTCGATCTGGCCACCGTGCTGGGGCGCGAGGCGCAGGGGTTTGACCCCAATGGCGGGTTCTTCGATGCAATCCGGCAAGACCCTGTGCTGGGGCATGTGAAGCTGATTGCCGAGCCTTGGGATATCGGACCCGGGGGATACCAGCTTGGCGGCTATCCGCATCCGTTCATGGAGTGGAACGACCGCTTCCGCGACGGGGTGCGGCGCTGGTGGAAGGGCGATGCGGGGATGGCGCCGGATCTGGCCAAGCGATTGCTCGGGAGTGCCGAGCGGTTCGACCATCACGGGCGGGCGGCGACGAGTTCGGTCAATTTCATCACCGCGCATGACGGGTTCACGCTGGAGGATGTGGTGAGCTATACGCTCAAGCGCAACTTCGCCAATGGCGAGGAGAACCGCGACGGGCACCATGAAAACCACAGCGACAACATGGGGGTCGAGGGGGCGAGCGACGACCCCGTGGTGCTGGCGGCGCGGGCTTTGCGTAAGCGCAACATGCTGGCCACGCTGATGCTGGCGCAGGGCGTGCCGATGCTGCTGGCGGGTGACGAGATCGGGCACAGCCAGGGCGGCAACAACAACGCCTACGCGCAGGACAACGAGACGACATGGATCGACTGGGCGGCGGGCGACGTGGGCTTGTGCGATTTCGTGGCGCGGCTGATCGCGCTGCGGGCGGCGCTGCCGGTGCTGCGGCAGAAGCGGTTCTTGCACGCGCGGCCGCGTCCGGGGGACGGGTTGCCCGATGTGATCTGGAGGCGGGCGGACGGGCAGGTGCCGCGCGCCGAAGATTGGCACGATCCGGCGTTTCGCTGTCTGGGGGTCGAACTTCGCAGGGCTGCCGAGGGCGGGGGGCCGGGGGCAGATGCGGTTTATGCCGTGTTCAATGCCGGGGTGGAATGCGTGCTGCGTCTGCCCGATACGGCGGCGGGGTGGGAGTTGATGCTGGACTCCACGCGCCCCGATGCCGCGATGCCCGAGGCGGCGGGGCCGGGAACCCGTGCGCCTGCCCAAGCGGTTCTTGTATTCCGGTCCGTTCTGGCGGGCCGCGCATGAGGAGAGTGCCATGACCATCCATACCGTCGCCACCAGCCCGATCGCGGGGCAGAAGCCCGGAACTTCGGGGCTTCGCAAGAAGACGCCCGTGTTCATGGGGCGGCATTATCTGGAAAACTTCGTCCAGTCGATTTTCGATGTGGTCGGGGCGGAAGGGAAGACCTTTGTCCTTGGCGGCGACGGGCGCTATTTCAACGACCGTGCGGCGCAGGTGATCTTGCGGATGGCGGCGGCGAACGGGGCGGCACGGGTGATCGTGGGGCAGGGCGCGATCTTGTCGACGCCTGCGGCGAGCCATCTGATCCGTCTTAACAAGACGGATGGAGGGATCATCATGTCGGCAAGCCACAATCCGGGCGGGCCTGATGAGGATTTCGGCGTGAAGTTCAACATGGCCAATGGCGGGCCGGCACCCGAGGCGGTGACGGAAGCGATGTTCGAGCGGACGAAGGTGCTGACCGGATACCGGATGCTGGACGCGCAGGACATCGATCTGGGGCGTGTCGGGCGGGTGCAGTTGGGCGCGATGGTCGTCGATGTGGTGGACCCCGTGGCGGATTATGCCGCGCTGATGGAGACGCTGTTCGATTTTGGCGCGATCCGGGCGATGTTTCAGGGCGGGTTCCGGATGCGGATGGACAGCATGTGTGCTGTCACCGGGCCTTATGCGGTGGAGATACTGGAACGGCGTCTGGGGGCTGCGGCGGGGACGGTGGTGAACAAGGAGCCTTTGCCCGATTTTGGCGGCATGCATCCCGATCCGAACCCGACTTGGGCCAAGGGGCTGATGGACGAGATGATGGGGCCGGATGCGCCCGATTTCGGCGCGGCCTCGGACGGGGACGGCGACCGCAACATGGTGGTGGGGCGCGGGATCTATGTGTCTCCGTCCGACAGTCTGGCGGTGCTGGCGGCCAACGCGCATCTGGCGCCGGGATATGCCAAGGGCTTGGCTGGTGTGGCGCGGTCGATGCCGACGAGTGCGGCGGTGGACCGTGTGGCCGAGGCGCTGGGGATTGCTTCCTTCGAGACGCCGACGGGGTGGAAGTTCTTTGGCAACCTGCTGGATGCCGGCCGCGCCACGCTGTGCGGCGAGGAAAGTTTCGGCACGGGGTCGGACCATGTGCGCGAGAAGGACGGGCTTTGGGCCGTGCTGCTGTGGCTGAACATTCTGGCCGTTCGGAAACAGTCGGTGGCCGAGATATTGGCGGAGCATTGGGCGCGGTTCGGGCGCAACTATTACAGCCGTCATGATTTCGAGGCGGTGGCGTCTGACCGCGCCGATGCGATGATGGCGGCGCTGCGCGGGGCTTTGGCGGGGCTGAAGGGGCAGGTTTTCGAGGGGATGACCGTGTCGGGGGCGGATGATTTCGCCTATACCGATCCGGTGGACGGGTCGGTGAGCGAAAAGCAGGGTGTTCGGGTCATGTTCTCGGACGGGTCACGCTTTGTTCTGCGCCTGTCGGGCACGGGAACCGAGGGTGCGACACTGCGGCTGTACCTTGAACGCTATGCAGCGGGGCCTGCGGGGCTGAATCTTGACCCGCAAGAGGCGCTGGCGCCGGTGATCCGCGCCGCGCACGGGATTGCGCGGATTGCGGGGTTCACCGGACGCGAGACGCCCGACGTGGTGACCTGAAACCGAACGGAGCGGCTTTGCCGCACGCCTGTTAGCCCGGCCAGGGGCCGGGCGCGCAAGGGGGGCTTTCCGCCCCCCTCTGGGCCGTGCCGGCCCATTCTCCCCCCGAGGATATTTGTGCGAGTGTGAAAGGGGCTGGCGTGAATTGACCTTGGGGAGTCGTGTTTCTGGCGGACGCTTGGGCAAAAGCGGCGTTGGCTGGTGAAAAGCGACATGGGGGCGGGGCGATGGACGAGGGACAGAAGCGGTCAGGTCGGGCTGCGCGGCAGGCGGAGCGGTCGGGCAAGGGCGCGCGGGTGGGGCGGCCCTATATCGTGCGCAACATTCCGACCTATGACGTGCTGTCGGAGGAGAACCTGATCCGCATCGAGGCGGCGGCGGACCGGATACTGGCCGAAACGGGGATGGAGTTTCGCGACGATCCGGTGGTGCTGGAGCATTGGCGCCGTGCGGGGGCGCAGGTGTCGGGTACCCTTGTGCGGTTCGAGCCGGGGATGCTGCGCGAGGTGCTGGCCGATGCGCCTGCCGAGTTTGTGCAACATGCGCGCAATCCGGCGCGGTCGGTGCTGATCGGCGGCAAGTCGGTGGTCTTTGCGCCGGCTTACGGGTCGCCCTTTGTGATGGACCTCGACCGGGGGCGGCGGTTCGGCACGCTGGAGGATTTCCGTAATTTCGTGATGCTGGCGCAGGGCAGCCCCAATTTCCACCATTCGGGCGGGACGATCTGCGAGCCGACGGATGTGCCGGTGAACAAGCGGCATCTCGATATGGTGCTGGCGCATCTGGAGCTGTCGGACCGGCCCTTCATGGGGTCGGTCACCGCCGAGGAGCGGGCCGAAGACAGCATCGACATGGCGCGGATCGTGTTCGGGCGCGATTTCGTCGATGCAAATTGCGTGATCCTTGGCAATGTGAACGTGAATTCGCCGCTGGTCTGGGACGGGACCATGACGCGCAGTCTGCGGGCCTATGCGCGGGCGAACCAGGCGGCGGTGGTGGTGCCGTTCATCCTTGGCGGGGCGATGGGGCCGGTGACGAGTGCGGGGGCAATCGCGCAATCCCTGGCCGAGACGATGGCGGGTTGTGCGCTTACGCAGTTGGAGCGCAAGGGCGCGCCGGTGATCTTCGGCAATTTCCTTTCGTCGATGAGTTTGCGGTCAGGCTCACCCACATTCGGCACGCCCGAGCCTGCCATCGGGTCGATGGTGATCGGTCAATTGGCGCGGCGGTTGAACCTGCCCTTGCGCTGTTCGGGCAATTTCACCACGTCAAAGCTGCCCGACGCGCAGGCGATGATGGAGGGCACCATGTCGATGCTGGCCGCGATCCATTGCGGGGCGAATTTCATCCTGCATTCGGCGGGGTTTCTGGACGGGCTGCTCAGCATGTCTTACGAGAAGTTCATGCTCGATGCCGATCTGTGCGGGAGCCTGCATTCCTATCTGGACGGGATCAAGATCGACGACGACCAACTGGCGGTTTCGGCCTTTGCCGAGGTCGGGCCGGGGAACCACTTTTTCGGCTGCAGCCATACGATGCAGCATTACGAGACAGCGTTCTGGGATAGTGAACTGTCCGACAACGAGCCGTTCGAGAAATGGGAGGCTGCGGGGTCTGCCGATGCGGCGACCCGGGCGAACCGGCTGTGGAAGAAGCGATTGGCCGAGTTCGAGCCGCCGCCGATGGAGGCGGGGATGCGCGAGGCGCTGCATGGTTATGTGGCGGAGAAAAAGGCTGCCGCAGGGGATATGTGGTATTAGGCGCGAAGGCCGGTTTCGCGCAGAAGGCCCATGCGTTTGGCCTCGTAATAGTAGCCGCGGCGATACCAGTCATAGGCGCGGGTCGGGTTGCCGCGGGCGACAAGAAGCGCGCCGCGCAGGTATTTGACGCCGTAGCGCAGGTTGGTCGCGGCGTCGAGCAATTCGGACGGCGGGCCGCGGTGGCCCATGGTGGCGGCGGTTTGCGGGACGATCTGCATCAGCCCGTAGTAGGGGCCGTTGCGGGCGGCAGGGTTGTAGCTGCTTTCGACCTTGACCACGTGGTGGATCAGACTTTCCGGCACGTCATATTCGCGCGAATACTGCGCGATCAGGTGGTTGATTTCGGCCGGGCCGGTGGATTGGGGTTCTTTCGGGCGGCTGGCGCAGGCGGCGAGCGGCGCAAGCAGCAGCAGGGCAAGCGTGGCGCGGCGGGTCGTGACGGTCATGCGATGGCCTTTTGATCGGGTCTGGCGGGTGATAGCGGGGCGAAGCGTGCGCTGCCAAGGGCCGTGGGGCGCACCGCGCGGAAAGCCGCCGGTGACGGGACTTATGGCGCATAGCGGGACTTGCGCGGCCTTGGTAGGATGCGGTGTGGACAAGGGGGTGCGGCGATGGACGGGGCAGGAGAGCGGCCGATGCGTTCGGCTTTGATCGTGGACGACCACCCGCTGTTTTGCGACGCGCTGTCGATGACGCTGCGGGCGGTGGCAGGGATCGAGGCGATTGCGACGGCGGACCGGCTGGAGGCGGCAATTGCGGCTTTGGACGGGGGGGCTGCGCCCGATGTGGTGGTGCTCGACCTTAACCTGCCGGATGTGACCGGGCTGGACGGGCTGATCCGGCTGAAGGCTTGCGTGGGCGGGGTGCCGGTTGTCGTGGTGTCTTCGCTGGCCGACAACCGTGTGATCGGGGCTGCGCTGCGGGCAGGTGCGGCGGGGTTCGTGCCGAAACATTCGCACCGCGAGGTGTTCCGAGCTGCCTTCGAGGCGATCCGGGCGGGGGTGACCTATGTGCCGGACGGTTTTGTGCCGCTGGCCGATCCGGCGGCTCCGGCCAGCCAGCGCGAGGCGGCCATCGCGCGGCTGGGGCTTTTGACGCGGCAGCAGGCCAAGATATTGCAGCTGGTCTGCGAGGGGATGCTGAACAAGCAGATCGCCTATGAGTTGACCATCGCAGAGACGACCGTGAAGGCGCATGTGACCGCGATCATGCGAAAGCTCGGGGTGCAGAGCCGGACGCAAGCGGTGCTGATTGCGCGGCTTGCGTCGTTTTCGAGTCTGGTGCCAGAGGGGTAGGGCGGAAAATGACGCATTTTCCGCGCCGGAATTTGACGCAAATTCCGGGGCCTTGACGGGGGAGTTGCGTTTTGACTGCTTGCGGGGGGCGGAGTTTGCGTCAAACTCCGTCACGGAATTTGCGTCAAATTCCGTCGGGGGGATGTGAATGCGGGAGGGATTGGCGGGCCTGCCATTGGTCGCGCGGGCAAGTGTCGATGTGGGCGTGGCGCATCCGGTTCGTGCTTTGGAAGCGGCGCTTGGGGATGGGCCGTTTGCGGTTGTGATCCTGTTCATCTCGCCCGAGGTCGATATGGGGGGGCTTGCAGGGCGGATGGCGGGGCGCTTCGGTGGGGCGCCAGTGATCGGCTGCACAACCGCGGGCGAGATTTCGGGCGCAGGCTATGGCGAGCGCGAGATCGTGGCGGTGGGGCTGCCCGCCGCGCATTTCGCGACGGATGTGCTTTTGGTGCCGGACCTTTCGGTTCTGTCGCGCGACACGCTGATCGGCGAGTTGATCCGGCGCAGGCAGGGGCTGGCGGTCGGGCGCGAGGGGTGGCAGGGCGAGTTTGCCTTTCTGATGGT
The DNA here is from genome assembly GCF_003060865.1 of Gemmobacter aquarius. NCBI lineage: Bacteria > Pseudomonadati > Pseudomonadota > Alphaproteobacteria > Rhodobacterales > Paracoccaceae > Paragemmobacter > Paragemmobacter aquarius. The sequence continues at coordinate 1,840,619 of NZ_CP028918.1, read as the reverse complement.
CGACGGGCTTTCGGTGCGCGAGGACGAGCTGACATCGGCTTTGGCGAGCGGCTTGGGGCCGGTGCCGCTGTTCGGGGGCAGTGCGGGGGACGGGACGCGGTTCAGGCAGACCTTTGTGCTGCATGGCGGGCAGGCGTTGCAGAATGCGGCGGTGCTGGCACTGGTGCGGACCGATTGCCGGGTCAAGGTGTTCAGTCTGGATCATCTGGTGCCGACCGAGCGGCGGATGGTGGTGACGGGCGCCGACCCTGCGCGGCGCATCGTGCGGACCATCAACGCCGAGCCTGCGGCGCAGGAATACGCGCGGCTTTTGGGCAAGGACCCGGCGCAACTGACGACATTCACCTTTGCCGCGCATCCCGTGGTGGTGCGGATCGGCGGCAAGCATCATGTGCGGGCGATCCAGCAGGTGGGCGAGAACGGGGATCTGGTGTTCTTTTCGGCCATAGACGAGGGTGTGGTTCTGACGCTGGCCGAACCGCAGGACATGGTGGCGCATCTGGAGCGCGAGTTGGCGGCGCTGTCGGCCAAGGGGCGGCCCGATGTCATTCTGGCCTGCGATTGCATCCTGCGGCGGATGGAGGCGCTGGAAAAGCAGAAGACGGGGGCGGTTTCGGCGATCTTGCGCGACAACCGCGTGGTCGGGTTTTCGACCTATGGCGAGCAGTTGAATTCGATGCATGTGAACCAGACCATGACGGGTGTTGCGATCTATCCCCCCGGCGATGCCGGGTTCGGGGCGGTGTAGCCATGGAGATGCTGGTCAATCCCGCCGATCCACCCGAGCGGCAGGTCGAGAAGCTGAAGATCATCGCCGCCGTGCTGATGCGTCGGGTCGAGCAGATCACCGACGATTCCGGGGCCGCCTATGCCCAGTTCCAGCGGGCGGCGATGCTGGAGGATCAGGTCCGCGAGAGGACGCGCGACCTCGAGCGGGCGCTGGACCTTTTGAACGAGTCGAACGCGCAACTGGCCGAGGCGAACCGCCAGACCGAGGCGGCGCGGCGCAACCTTGCCCATGCGATCGAGACCATCGAGGAAGGCTTTGCGCTGTTTGACGCAAGCGACGTGCTTGTGATGTGCAATTCGCGGTTTGGTATGCATATCAACGATGTGCGGCCATATCTTAAACCGGGTTTGGGCTTTGGCGATTATGTCCGGCTGGTGAGCAGGTCGCCGTTTCTGGAACTGCCCGCAGGCGAGAGTGCCGAAGATTGGGCCGTGGCGCGGCAGAGGCGGCATCAGGACCGGCACGTGATGTTCAACGTGGCGATGGTCTGGGACCGCTGGGTGCAGGTGTCCGAGCATCGCACCGGCGACGGCGGGACGGTGATCTTGCAGACCGATGTGACGGAACTCGTGCGGTTGGAGCGGATAGAGCGCGGCAAGATGCTGGACGATCAGGCGCGGGTGATCCGGGCCACGCTCGACCATATCGGGCAGGGGGTGTGTATCTTCGACGCAGGCGCGCGCCTTGTGGGGTGGAACCAGCGGCTGGGGGAATTGCTGGCGATTCCGATGGCGCGGTTTCGCATCGGCACTGGGTTCGACCATGTGCTCGACCGGTTTCGCCCCGATTTCCGCTTTGGCGCGGGGATGACGGGGGGGCGGTTGGGCGACTGGGTTGCGGGCGATGCCAAGGCGGCGCTGCGCTTCGAGTTGCGGCGCGATGCGGGGATGATTCTGGATGTGTTCGCCGACGGTATGCCGGACGGCGGCTTTGTGATGTCGTTCACCGATGTCACTTCGGAGCGGGTTGCGGTCGAGGCGCTGAGCCGTGCCAACGAGACGCTGGAAGCGCGGGTCATGGCGAGGACGCTGGAACTGGAGGATGCGCTGGGGGATGCCGAGCGGGCCAATGCATCGCGCACGCGGTTCGTGGCGGCGGCGAGCCATGATCTGTTGCAGCCCCTTTCGGCGGCCAAGCTGTTTCTGGCGTCGATTGGCGACGAGGGGCTGACGGGGGCGGCGCGGGGGGCGCTGGACAAGGCGCAGAATGCGCTGGTGTCGGTCGAGGGGATTTTGGCGGCCTTGCTGGATATTTCCAAGCTGGAGAGCGGCAAGGTGGCGGTATCGGTCGGGGCGGTGCGGCTGGACCGCTTGCTTTCGCAGTTGAGCGACGAGTTCGGGGCGATTGCATCGGCCAAGGGGCTGGAGTTGCGGGTGGTGGCGTCGGGCGCGGTGGTGGCATCGGACGCGGCCTATCTGCGGCGGATCTTGCAGAACCTGATCGGGAACGCGATTCGCTATACGGACCGGGGGCGCGTGCTGGTGGGTGTGCGGCGGGCGGGACCGATGCTGCGGATCGAGGTCTGCGACACAGGGCCGGGGATACCGGAAGAGGAGCAGGACAATATCTTCAAGGAATTCCATCGGCTGAACGCGCGGGCCTCGGCTTCCGAAGGGTTGGGGCTTGGCTTGGCGATCGTGGAACGGGCCTGCGCGCTTTTGGGGCATCCGCTGGGATTGGCGTCGGTCATGGGGCGGGGCACGCGGTTCATGGTGCAGGTGCCGCGCTATGGCGGGGGTGCGGTCGAGGAGCGCGTGGCAGAGGCGGCGCCGCAGGGCGGGATGGAAGGGCGGATCGTGTTTCTGGTGGAGAACGATGCCGAGTTACGCCGTGCGATGGGGCTGTTGCTGGAGAAGTGGGGCGTGAGCGTTCTGGAAGCGCAAAGCGGCGAGGTGGCTTTGGAATTGCTGGAGGAATTGGGGATCTTGCCCGATTGCTTTCTGGTCGATCAAGACCTTGGCGGGGGTATGGACGGGCTTGGGTTCATTGCGGCCATGCGCGGGCGGCACGGGGATGTTCCGGCGCGGCTGGTGACGGCGCTGCGGGGCGAGCCGTTCGAGGCACGGTGCAGGGCCGCGGGGATCGAGGTGATGGCCAAGCCTTTGGATGCGCGGGCCTTGCAGGGGTTCGTGGCAGGGCTTCGGATCGTCACATAGTCGTATACGACCAATGTTTCATTTGCGCCGAACGCGACGCAGCCTAAGCTGGCGGAAATTCGGGGGAGAAAAATGCAGCTATCCGACCATCGCGACATCAAGGCCGATCCGGCAACCGTCTGGGCGGCGATTTTGAACCCCGATGTGCTGAAGGACTGTGTGCCCGGCTGCGAAAGCATGACCGGCACGCCCGAGACGCAATTCGAGGCGGTGGTGACGCAGAAGGTCGGGCCGGTGAAGGCGACCTTCAAGGGCGTGGTCACGCTGACCGATATGGTGCCGCACCAGTCGTTGCGGATTTCGGGCGAAGGCAAGGGCGGGCCTGCGGGCTTTGCCAAGGGCGGGGCCAATGTCACGCTGACCGCGACCGAGACCGGAACGCGGTTGTCCTACGAGGTCGAGGCCAATGTGGGCGGCAAGATCGCCCAGCTTGGCAGCCGGATCATCGACGGTTTCGCCAAGAAGATGGCGGACGAGTTCTTTACCCGCTTTCAGGAGGCCATCGAGGGGCCGGCTGACGAAGAGTTGGCCGACGAAGAGTTGGCCGAGGAAGAGGTTGCCTCGGACGTTGACGGTGAGGCCGAGGGCGGTGAAGGTGGGGAAAAGAAAAAGGGCTGGTTCAAGCGGCTGATCGGCTGAACCGGACGGACAACGACAACAGGGAGGACAACATGACGAAGGTCACGATGACCGTGAACGGCAAGACCGTTTCGGGCGAAGTCGAAGGGCGCACGCTGCTTTCGGGGTTCTTGCGCGAGGGGCTGGGGCTGACCGGCACGCATATCGGCTGCGACACCAGCCAGTGCGGCGCCTGCGTGGTGCATGTGGACGGCAAGGCGGTGAAATCCTGCACGATGTTCGCGCTGGATGCGGCGGGATCGACGGTAAAGACCATCGAGGGCATGGCCAATGCGGATGGCTCGCTGAGCGTGATCCAGCAATCGTTTCAGGACCATCACGGTTTGCAGTGCGGGTTTTGCACGCCCGGCATGGTGATGTCTTCGGCGGCGCTGCTGGCGGAAAACCCCAAGCCGACCGAAGCCGAGGTGCGCCATTACCTTGAGGGCAATATCTGCCGCTGCACGGGATATCATAACATCGTCAAGGCTGTGCTGGCTGCGTCTGGACAAGACGTGCCCGCAGTCGCGGCCGAATAAGGCGGAAGGGGAGGAGACCAGATGCCGAAGGATTATGGAATTGGCGCCAGCTCGAAGCGGCGCGAGGATGTGCGCTTTCTGAGCGGGTTGGGAAATTATACCGACGACGTGGTGATCGCGGGGCAGACCTATGCGGTCTTTGTGCGGTCGACCGTGGCGCATGGGCGGATCGTCAAGGTGGCGACCGAAGCAGCCGCGGCGATGCCGGGCGTGCTGGCGGTGTTCACCGGCGAGGATTTCAAGGATGTGGGCGGCAACCCGGCGGGTTGGCTGATCAACAGCCGTGACGGAACCCCGATGAAAGAACCCAAGCGCCCCGTGCTGGCGCATGGCAAGGTGCGGCATGTGGGCGATGCCTATGCCGCCGTGGTGGCCGAAACCCTGCAGCAGGCCAAGGATGCGGCGCAGGTGATTTCGGACGAGACCGAGATCGAGGAATTGCCCGCGATCATCGACATGGCGCAGGCCTTGGCCGATGCGTCGAACCGCGTGCATGACGAAATCGCCGACAACCAGTGCTATGACTGGGGCTGGATCGAGGACAACCGCGCAGCGACCGAAGCCGCGTTCAAGTCGGCGCCGCATGTCACCACGCTGGAATTGGTGAACAACCGTCTGGTGCCGAACGCGATGGAGCCGCGGGCGTCCATCGGCGAGTATTTCCCCGGAACGGGCGATTACAAGCTGACCACGACAAGCCAGAACCCGCACCTGACGCGGTTGCTGGTCGCGGCCTTCGTGCTGGGGATTCCCGAAAACAAGCTGACCGTTGTCGCGCCCGATGTGGGCGGCGGGTTCGGGTCGAAGATTTACCACTACGGCGAAGAGGCATTGGTGCTGGCTGCGGCCAAGAAGCTGAAGCGTCCGGTGAAATGGGTTGCGGAACGGTCGGAGTCTTTCCTTTCGGACGCGCATGGCCGTGACCATGTGACCAAGATCGAACTGGCCTGCGACAAGGAGGGCAACTTCCTTGCCTTCCGCACCGAGACGATGGCGAACGTGGGCGCGTATCTGTCGAACTTTGCGACGGTGACGCCGACGTTCCTGCATGGCACGCTGATGGCGGGGCCGTACAAGGTGCCGCATGTCTATGTGAACGTGAAGACGGTCTTTACCAACACCGCGCCGGTCGATGCGTATCGCGGGGCGGGGCGGCCGGAAGCGACCTATTCGCTGGAACGCGTGATCGACAAGATGTGCCGCGAGTTGAACCTCGACCCGTTCGAGGTGCGGCGCAAGAATTTCCTGACCACCGACATGTTCCCCTATACCACGCCGGTCGGGCTGGTTTACGACACGGGCAACTATCAGGCCACGCTGGATAAGGCGATTGAACTGGGTGACGTGGCGGGCTTCGAGAAGCGGCGTGCGGCTTCGGCGGCCAAGGGCAAGCTGCGGGGTCTGGGGCTTTCGACATGGATCGAGGCTTGCGGGATCGCGCCGTCGAACCTTGTGGGTATCCTTGGTGCGCGGGTCGGGCTTTATGACGCGGCAACGGTGCGGGTGAACGCGACGGGGAATATTTCCGTCATGGTGGGCGCGCATAGCCACGGGCAGGGGCACGAGACGGTGTTTGCCCAAGTCGTGGCCGAGCAGTTGGGCGTTCCCGAAAGCTCGATCGAGATCGTGCATGGCGACACGTCGAAGATTCCGTTCGGGATGGGGTCTTACGGGTCGCGGTCGCTGGCGGTGTGCGGATCGGCGATGACCAAGGCGGTGGACAAGATCATCGCCAAGGGCAAGAAGATCGCAGCACATATGCTGGAAGCGGCCGAGGGGGATATCACCTTTGCCGATGGCAAGTTCAGCGTCGCGGGGACGGACAAGGCCAAGACGTTTGGCGAGATCGCGTTTTCGGCTTACGTTCCGCACAACTATCCGCTCGAAACGCTTGAGCCGGGGTTGGAGGAGACGGCGTTCTACGATCCCGCCAACTTTACCTATCCGGCGGGCGCTTACCTGTGCGAGGTCGAGGTCGACCCCGAGACCGGCAAGGTGGAGGTTTGTTCGTTCACCTGTGCGGATGACTTCGGGAATGTGATGAACCCGATGATCGTGGAGGGTCAGGTGCATGGGGGCGTGGGCCAAGGGATCGGGCAGGCTTTGCTTGAAAACACCACCTATGACGAGAACGGGCAGTTGCTGACCGGATCCTACATGGATTACGCGATGCCGCGTGCGGATGACGTGCCGTTCTATACGGTGGACGCGTCCTGCATCACGCCGTGCACGCACAACCCGCTGGGCGTGAAGGGCTGTGGCGAGGCGGGGGCGATCGGCTCGCCCCCTGCGGTGGTGAACGCGGTGATCGACGCTTTGCATCGCGGCGGTCATACCCATGTGAAACACATCGACATGCCTGTCAGCCCCTCGCGGGTCTGGTCGGCGATGAACGCTTAAGGGAGGGTTTCGGGAATGCATAACTTTGACTTCGTAAAGCCCGCCTCGATTGCGGATGCGGTTGCGGCTTTGGCGCACGATGGCGCGCAGGCGCTTTCGGGCGGGCAGACGCTGACGCCGACGATGAAGCAGCGGCTTGCAGCCCCTGCAGTGCTGGTCAGCCTGACCGGCATTGCCGAGATGCAGGGCGTTTGCCTTGGCGACGACGGGCTGAGCATCGGGGCGGCGACGTCCCATGCGACCGTCGCCGCGGAAGCGGCCAAGTATTATCCGGCGCTGGCGGCTTTGGCCGCGGGCATCGGTGATCCGGCGGTTCGCAACCGTGGCACGATCGGCGGGTCGCTGGCCAACAACGATCCGGCGGCTTGTTATCCGGCGGCGGTGCTTGCATCGGGTGCAACGGTCGTGACCAACAAGCGCAAGATCAAGGCGGATGATTACTTTCAGGGCATGTTCTCGACCGCGCTGGAAGAGGGCGAGATCATCACGGGTGTGACTTTTCCGGTGCCGGAAAAGGCGGCTTATGTGAAGTTCAACCAGCCTGCGAGCCGCTTTGCGCTGACCGGCGTGTTCGTCGCGAAATATGCAGGCGGCGTGCGCGTGGCCGTCACGGGTGCGTCGAACGAGGGTGTGTTCCGCTGGAGCGAAGGCGAGACGGCCCTGTCGGGCAATTTCGCAGGCTCGGCGGTGGCTGGGTTGACGGTTGCGGCGGATGGCATGATCGGTGATTTGCACGGCACGCCGGAGTATCGGGCGCATCTGGTCAAGGTGCTGACCAAGCGCGCGGTCGACGCGGCGCACTGAGCCTGCCCGACCGGAAGAAACGACGGCCCCGCGTAACTGCGGGGCCGTTTGTCTGTGCGGCTACGATTTTTCTGCGAAAAATCCGCCGTGGCTTGCGGGGTTATGCCGATGTTACATCACGCCGGTATCACCAGAGTTTGAGGGGCTTGCCAGTCAGGTTACGCCATATATAGTTTGCACTGTCGGGGCGGGGCTCCCCGCCCTGCTTCCCATGGGGTGCGGGTCGAAAGCGGAGTCTCGAAAACAGAATGGACGGCGATTTCAGAACTCAATTCGTGCGCGATCCGGCGGCGCTGAAGCATTACCCCGCTTTGGTGCTGAACGCGGATTACCGGCCGCTGAGCTACTACCCGCTCAGCCTTTGGCCGTGGCAAGAGGCGATCAAGGCGGCCTTCCTCGACCGTGTGCAGATCGTGGCGGAATACGACCATGTGGTGCGAAGCCAGAAAGCCGAGTTCCGCATACCGAGCGTGGTGGTGCTGAAAGAATTTGTCCGACCCCAGAAGCGCGTGGCATTCACGCGCTTCAATCTTTTTCTGCGGGACGAATTCTGCTGCCAGTATTGCGGGGCCAAGGGCGATCTGACGTTTGACCATGTGCTGCCGCGGTCGCGGGGCGGGGTGACGAGTTGGGAGAATGTGGTGGCGGCCTGCAGCCCGTGCAATCTGCACAAGGGGTCAAAGACGCTGCGGCAGGTGAACATGCAACTGCGGCGTCCGCCGCGCCAGCCGACGGCGGAGGAGATGCAAAGCCACGGGCGGAGGTTTCCGCCGAACCATCTGCATGAAAGCTGGATGGATTATCTGTATTGGGACGCCGAACTCGACGCATGAGTGTTGCAGGGGGCGCTTGCAGGGTCTGACCTGTCGGGTTTGGCTTTGCGTCTTGCGCCGTTCGCGGCAGGATCGTCGCTTTGGGCGGGGAGGTTTCGATGATCCTGTTGCTGGATGCGGCGGTCAATCTGGGCGTGGCGATGGGCTGCGGCGCGCTGATCGGGTCGGAGCGGCAGGTGCGCCAGCGCATGGCGGGGTTGCGGACCAATGCGCTTGTGGCGATGGGGGCTGCGGCCTTTGTGATCTTTTCGCAATTGGTGCCGAACGAGGTCAGCCCGACGCGGGTGGCGGCACAGGTGGTTTCCGGGATCGGGTTTCTTGGGGCCGGGATCATATTCCGCGACGGGTTCAACGTGCACGGGTTGAACACGGCGGCGACCTTGTGGTGTTCGGCGGCGGTGGGGTTGATGGCGGGGATCGGGCAGCCTGCCTTTGCCGGTGTGCTTACGGGGGGCGTGGTCTTCGTGAACCTCGGGCTGCGGCCTTTGGTCAAATGGATCAAGAAGAAGACCCGGGCGGGGGTGCCGGTGCTGCGGGCGTTCCGTGTCGTGGTGACTTGCCGCGCCGAGGGCGAGGGTGAGGTGCGCGCCCTGATGCTGCGGGTGCTGCGCTTTGGCGGTTTGCATCTGTCGGAGATCGCGGCGCGTTCGGGCGACGAGGGGGTAGAGCTTTCGGCCACTGTGTCGGGCGAGGGGGTTTCGGACGAGGCGCTGGAGTTGGCGGTGCAGCGTCTGGCCGCCGAACCGGGGCTTTTGCGGGTACGCTGGGAGGGGCTGGACGAGGGGTAGACATGCTGCTGTGCAGCGAAGCGGTTGGTGCGGGCGGAAAGCGGTGCTAGACAGGGGCAGCGCGGGGGGGTAAAAGCGGCCCCGCGTTAGCGCTAACAGCTTGGCGCGAGACGAGCAGCAGCGAGGGGTTATCCGATGGTTTCGCGTGTCATTCCGGTCGATACGTTCGATCTTGTGATTTTCGGCGGGACGGGAGACCTTGCGCGGCGCAAGATTTTCCCGGGTTTGTACAGGCGCTTTCTGGCAGGCCAGATGCCCGAGGGCAGCCGGATCATCGGGGCGGCGCGGGCCGATCTGACCGAGGCAGCTTTCCGCGCGACGGTGCGCGAGGCGATCGACGAATTCGTGCCGGAGGCGCGTAAGGATGCGGCCGTGATCGACGCCTTCATCGGGCGGATCGGTTATGTGTCGATCGACGCAAAGGGCACGGGTGGGTGGCCCGATTTGCGCGCGATGATGCGCGAGAATGTGGTGCGGGCGTTCTACTTCTCGGTCGCCCCTGTGCTGTTCGGCGATATTGCGGAACGCTTGCACGAGCATGGCATTGCGGATGCCTGGAGCCGGATCGTGGTGGAAAAGCCGTTCGGGCGCGATCTGGCATCGGCGCGGGCGCTGAACGAGACGCTGGCCAAGCATTTCACCGAAGCGCAGATTTACCGGATCGACCATTATCTGGGCAAGGAGACGGTCCAGAACCTGATGGCGGTGCGCTTTGCCAATATCCTGTTCGAGCCTTTGTGGAAGGCCGAGTATATCGACCATGTGCAGATCACGGTCGCCGAAACGGTGGGGGTCGAGGGGCGCGGGGCCTATTACGACAAGTCGGGTGCGATGCGCGATATGGTGCAGAACCATCTGATGCAATTGCTGTGTCTGATCGCGATGGAGCCGCCCTATCACTTTGACCCCGATGCCGTGCGAGATGAAAAGCTCAAGGTGATCCGTGCGCTGGATGCGGTGAAGCCCGAAGATATCGTGCGGGGGCAATATCTGGCCGGAGGCGGGCAGGAGGGGTATGTGGCCCATTCCGAGAACCCTGCCAGCAAGACCGAAAGCTATATTGCGCTGAAGGTTCATATCTCGAACTGGCGGTGGAAGGGGACCCCGTTCTATCTGCGGACGGGAAAGCGGTTGCGGGCGCGGGCGAGCGAGATTGCGATTACCTTCAAGGAGCCGCCGCATTCGATCTTTGACGATGCGGAAGGCTGGCGCGAGAATGTGCTGGTTATCCGGCTTCAGCCCAACGAGGGCATGAACCTGATGATGATGATCAAGGAGCCGGGACCGGGGGGGATGCGCCTGATGCAGGTGCCGCTGGACATGGCCTTTGCCGATGCGCTGGGAGCGGATGCCGAGGATATTCCCGATGCCTACGAGCGGCTGATCATGGATGTGATCCGAGGCAACCAGACCCTGTTCATGCGCGGTGACGAGGTCGAGGCGGCCTGGGCCTGGGCGGACCCGATCATTCAGGGTTGGGAAGAGCGTGGAATGAAGCCGCAAGGCTATGATCCGGGATCAAGCGGGCCCGAAGATGCGTTGATGCTGATGCACAAGGACGGGCGGCGCTGGCGGGAGATCAGGGAATGAAGCTGGAAACCTATCCCGACCGGGAATTCATGATGCTGGGCCTTGCGAATGTGATCGCGGGGCAGTTGGCCGATTTCCTGCGGCGGGAGGGAAAGGCTTCGCTTTGCGTGCCGGGGGGGACGACTCCGGGGCCGATTTTCGATACCCTTTCGGGGGTCGACCTTGATTGGGGCAATGTCGCGGTGTTCCTTAACGACGAGCGTTGGGTGGGCGAGGATAGTGCGCGGTCTAACACGCGCCTGCTGCGCGAGCGGTTGCTGAAGGGCAAGGCGGCGGCGGCGCGGCTGGTGCCTTTGTATGCCGAGGCGGGGCAGCCCGAAGAGGCGCTTGGGGCGCTGTCCGAGGGGATTGCTCCGCATCTGCCGATTTCGGTTCTGCTGCTGGGGATGGGGGCCGATATGCACACGGCCTCGCTGTTTCCGGGCGCGGACCGGCTGGAGGAGGCTTTGGCCGCCGATGCGCCAGTGTTGATGGCCTTGCGGGCCGAGGCGGCGGGCGAGCCGCGCATCACGCTGACCGCGCCGGTGTTGAAGGGGGCGATGAACATCCATGTGTTGATTACCGGCGCAGAGAAGCGCGAGGCTTTGGAGCGGGCAATGGGTCTGTCTGCGCTCGAGGCGCCCGTGCGGGCGGTTCTGGACAACGCGACCGTGCATTGGGCGGAGTGAGACGATGAACGAGATCTGGCAGGCGCTGTCGGCGCATCACGAGGCGGTCAGGGACCGGTCTATCCTGTCGTTGTTCGACGATGCCGCGCGGGCCGAGCGGTTTACGGCGCGGGCGGGCGAGATGGTGTTCGACTGGTCCAAGACCAATATCGACCCGCAAGCGCGGGGCATGCTGGTGGCGCTGGCCGAGGCTTCGGGCGTTGCGGCCAAGCGGCAGGCCATGTTCACCGGCGAGACGATCAACGAGACCGAGGGGCGGGCGGTGCTTCATACGGCGCTGCGCGATCTCGATGGCACGGTGATCGTGGGCGGCAAGAACGTGGTGGCGGGGATCAAGGCCACGCTGGAGCGGATGGAGGCCTTTGCGGCCGATGTCCGCGAGGGGCGGTTTGCCGGGCAGGGCGGGGCGATCACCGATGTGGTGAATATCGGGATCGGCGGGTCGGACCTTGGGCCTGCGATGGCCACACTTGCCTTGGCACCTTATCACAACGGGCCGCGGGTGCATTACGTGTCGAACGTCGATGGCGCGCATATCGCCGATACGCTGCGGGGGCTGGACCCTGCGACGACGCTGGTGATCGTGGCATCCAAGACCTTTACCACCATCGAGACGATGACAAACGCGCAGACCGCGCGCGACTGGATGGCGCGGGTCGTGAAAAACCCCGGCGCGCAGTTTGCCGCCGTGTCGACGGCGGCGGAGAAGACGGCGGCCTTTGGCATCGATCCGTCACGGGTGTTCGGCTTCGAGGATTGGGTCGGCGGGCGCTATTCGCTTTGGGGGCCGATCGGGCTTGCGTTGATGCTGGCGGTGGGGCCTGTGCGGTTCCGCGAGTTTCTGGCCGGCGGGCACGCGATGGACGTGCATTTCTGCGAGGCGGGGTTTGACGAGAACCTGCCGGTGCTGCTGGCCTTGGTCGGTATCTGGCACAACCAGATCTGCGGCTTTGCCACGCGGGCGGTGCTGCCCTATGACCAGCGGCTGTCGCGGTTGCCCGCCTATTTGCAGCAGTTGGAGATGGAGAGCAACGGCAAGCGGGTGGCGATGGACGGGTCGGATCTGGCGATCCATTCCGGCCCTGTGGTCTGGGGCGAGCCGGGGACGAACGGGCAGCATGCATTTTACCAGCTGATCCATCAGGGCACGCGGGTGGTGCCTTGCGAATTTCTCGTGGCGCGGCACGGGCACGAGCCGGAGTTGTCGCACCAGCATCTTCTCTTGGTGTCCAATTGCCTCGCGCAGGCCGAGGCGCTGTTGCGCGGGCGGTCATTGGACGAGGCGCGGGCCATAATGGCGGCCAAGGGGCTGGTGGGCGACGAGCTGGACCGGCAGGCGCGGCATCGGGTGTTTCCCGGAAACCGGCCCTCGACCGTGCTGGCGTACCCGAAGCTGACGCCTTTCGTGCTGGGCCAGATCGTAGTGCTTTACGAGCATCGGGTGTTCGTCGAAGGGGTGATCCTTGGCATCAATTCCTACGACCAATGGGGCGTGGAACTGGGCAAGGAGTTGGCGCTTGCCTTGCAGCCGGTGCTGGAGGGCAAGGCCACGGCGGCTGGCAAGGACGGGTCGACGCAAGCTTTGGTCGAGTACCTTCGCAGCTAGGCTGCGGGTGGCGCCGGTCAGGTGAACATCACGGTGTCGCGCAGGGGTTTAAGCCATGTGCGTGCGGCCTCGTCCGCGTCGATGACGTAGGTCTGGCGCAGGGAACGCGCGAGGTCTTGCGCCTTGCGGGCCATTTCGGCATCGGACCAAAGCGACTGGATGGTGTCGGTGATATGGTCACGGCTGCGGCTGGCCCTGCCGATGACGCGGGCCGTGCCCTGTGCCGCGACTGCATCGGCGTGGTGGGATTGCTCCATATGCTGCGGAAAGGCGACCTGGGGAAGGCCCGCGAACAGGCCGAGACAGAGTGTGCCGTGCTGGCCGGAATGCACCATGAGCCGCGAACGGGCGGCGATCAGGTCGGCGGGTACGGGCTGCGTCTCGACGATGATGCCGGACGCGGCCAGACGGGCGGCGGTTTCGGGTGACGCGGTCGGCAGGAAGGCGCGGCGCGGCAGGGGCAGGCTGGCCAAGGCATCGACCACCTGGGGATCGTTGAGTTCCTGGGTGGAGAAGTAGATGAAAACCTCGTCCCCGTTGGCTGCGATGGTGTTGGTGGTGGGGATTTTGGGAAGCACGTAAGGAAAGCGCCGGTGCCCCTGATAGGCATCGAGGAAGGGCAGGGTCCGCACCATGGGCAGGGTGCTTTGGTAGACCTGTGGCAGGCCCGCGAGCGGGGCAAGGCCGATCCCCGACGCGGCGGCGTTTACGTTGTCGAGGAGCGCTTCCTCGTCATGGAGGCGCGACAGGGGGCCGGCGTGCAGCGGCGGAAATTGCGACAGGTGATCGGGGGGCAGGCCGTAGCCCTGACCGACCGCGATGGTCGGTATGCCGCGCGCCCGTGCCGCGAGCAGGGCAAGGGGGGCGTAATCGGCGACCAGAAGGTCGATCCGGCGTTGGCCAAGGACGTTGTGCCACCACATGACGATATCGCGCACCCTGTCGCGCTGCGAAAAGCCGAGATCGCCGAGGAATTCTCCCCATGTGGCGGTGGTTGCCGATTTTGGTCCCGTTCTGCGGCTTGCATCGTAGACATAGCCCGGCCCGTCATAGACCAGCGCCCCGAGCGGGGCGAGTTCGGCTGCAAAGGAGCGGTTGTAGAGCGCTGCTTCGAAGGTAAAGCCCGGACCGAGCGCGAGGGCGGTTTGCAAGAGTTGAACGATATGGCCTCGCCCGATGCCGAATTCGTTGGCGAGGAGGACGTTCTTGGTCATTCTTCACTGCAGTTCAATGGGGTGGCCGACCGTCCATGCTGACGGTCGGCCTGTTGCTCGGGCCATTCGACGCTTCAGGTGGCGGGACCGCAGGGACCAAGATTCGGGCCACAGGTCGGGCCGCAAGTGGGACCACAGGTCGGGGGAGTTTCAGCAGGCGGTGGAGGCGGCGGCGGCGGAATGACAGCGGCTGGCGGGGGCGTTTCATCCTGAACGCGGACAGCTTGCCCCACCCGAAACGAGCCTGCACAATCGTTGTGACCGATAGGCATATCGGGAGCGATGCCGAACTCGGACCGCATCCAGTCGAACAGGTCTTGATCGTTATAAGCGATGCTGCGGGTCAGGCCGCGTTCCCCGATTGGAACGTTGGTGCGTAGGCCGTTCACCCAAACCGAAACGGCACCGACGAATCCGCCGCCGGTCGACTGGATGTTGCAATTTGCAGCCGACGCATCGGCTTGGGCCATCTGTGTGGTGAAAACGAGAACCGCACCTATGGCAGTGCCCGTCCGCAATAGCCTGCGGCGGAATGTCCGCGGGATTTTCTGCGCGTGACGGGACGCAGTGGCGCCCCGTCACGCGGCGCAAGGGGGTGCGGGGGACGGATGTCCCCCGCTTGATGGTCAGCGAAGGGCTGCCGTGACGATGACTTCTACGCGGTAGGCGGGGGTTGCGAGTTTGGCTTCGCCGGTGGCGCGGGCCGGAGTGTGGCCTTGGGGGACCCAACCGTCCCAGACCGAATTCATCTCGGCGAAATCGGCCATGTCGGCGAGCCAGATCTGGGTCGACAGGATGCGGGTCTTGTCGGTGCCGGCGGCGGCGAGGATGCGGTCGACCTCGGCCAGGCAGGTGCGTGTCTGGTCGGCGACGGAATCGCCCGGATTGCCGACCTGACCGGCAACCCATAGGATGCCGTTATAGGCCACACCTTCAGACATGCGGGGTCCGGTGCCGTAGCGTGTGATGTCGGTGTTCATGAGGAAAAGCTCCTGTTTCCTATGGCGGTTTCTGGCGTCTTTGCTAGCCGTGGCGCGGTGGGAAGAAAAGGGGGGGTGCGCTAGCTTGGCGCTGCGTGCCGCCGCTGCGGCGGGATGCGGACATGGGAACCTGCGCGGGGATCAAACCGCTTTGCGCGGCCCCAAAGCTGTGCAATGTTGGAAAGAATATGTGTTTTGTTGAAGGGCGAGTGATGACTGTGCGTGAAAAGACCGGACTGCTTGCCGACCCGTTTTGCATCTATCCGTTCAGCGCGCTCAATGTGATGCCCTCCGGTCAGGTCAAGCCCTGCTGCGCCTATACGACGCCGATCCAGAAGGACGGTGCGCCTATGTCGGTGTACGAGCATTCGCTCGAGGAAATCTGGAATTCGCGGGATATGCGCGACCTGCGCCGTGATCTTTCGAACGGCAAGCCGGCCAAAGGGTGTTCCTATTGCTACCGCCAAGAGGCGTCGGGCATGAAGAGCATGGGGACGGTGCGGAACGAGAGTTCGAAGGCGTGGACGCCCGAGGACCGTGCAGAACTGGCCGGGGCCGATTATCGGATGGCCGAAGGCGTATCTGCGCTGGATCTCGACGTCGGGAACCTGTGCAATCTGAAATGCCGGATGTGCAACAGTTCCTATTCGTCGGCGATTGCTGCCGATCCGGTGCATTCGCGTTGGGCCCCGCCGGGGCCTGTTGCGGCGCGCTGGCGCGGGGACGGGTCGGTGATCGCGCCAAACCACGTGCTTGGCGTCACCTATGCCGGATTGACCTATCCTGCCCGCGAAGACGGCACCCTGCGAAGCTGGGTGCATGAAAGTGCCAACGTCAAGGCATCGGTCTACGGGGTCGGGGTCAGCGGCTTTTCGATACAGCTCTTCGCTGCCGAGGCGACCGAGGCCAGCATCTACGCCAATGAGGTCTTGCTGGAGACGGCGCAGGTTTCGGGCCGCTACGAGCGGCGCTTCGATGTCGAAGGGTTGGAGGCGGCGGCCTATCTCGACGTGAAGATCGTGGTGGCGGGCGGGCCTGTCGCGGTCGAGGCCGTGAAACTGCTGCGGTCGAACCGGGGCGGCAACAAGCTGGTCTTCAGCCGGTTCGAGAATGGCGAGCAATGGTTCCAGAGCGAAGCCTTCATGGCCGGAGAACTGCTCGAGCGGGCAGAGAGTCTCGAGATCGTGCAGTTGATCGGCGGCGAGCCTTTGCTGATCAAGGAAGCGCAGGCCTTCGCGCGCGGCCTGATCGAGCGCGGAGTGGCGCAGAATATAACACTCGCGATCACGACGAACGGAACGCAGGCGGGTGAGGAGTGGATCGGGCTGCTGACGCAGTTCAAGAAGGTTTATCTTGCCATCAGTCTGGACGGTTTCGGGGCGGTCAACGAATTTATCCGCTACCCGTCGGAGTGGGCAGTGATCGACCGTAACATCCGCGCTTTCGCCGCGCAAAGCACGATCGATGTGAGGGCGGCGGTGACGGTGCAGGCCTATAATGCGCTGCGGATCGTCGAGCTTGTCGATTACTGCGAGGAAGTGGGAATACTTTTCAGCGGCCATCTGCTGCAATATCCGCCGCATCTGGGGATACGCGCGATGCCCGATGCGGCACGCGAGCGGTCGGTCAGCCTGTTGCGCGGGCATATCGCAAAGCGGACGGCGGATGCCCCCGATTGGGCCTATGCCGTCCCGCTCGAGTCGCTGGCGGCGGCGATCGAAAGGGAATCCTATTCGCCCGAGGAAAATGCCAAGTTCTGGACGTTCACGCGCGAAATGGACGCATCGCGCGGGCAGAGCCTGCCGGACGCCATGCCAGAGCTTTACGCTTTGATGCAGCCGCCTGCCTGAGCCGGTCGGGCTGCGCGTCAGGTGTTCGGATGGCGGGGACCGGTGCAGGGATCAAACCGCTTTGCGCGGTCATTAAGCTGTGCGATGTTTCGCCGGGTAAATTTATGAGGGGCGAGTTATGACCGTGCGTGAAAAGACCGGACTGCTTGCCGACCCGTTTTGCATCTATCCGTTCAGCGCGCTCAACGTCATGCCCTCCGGTCAGGTCAAGCCCTGCTGCGCCTATACGACGCCGATCCACAAGGACGGAGCGCCGATGTCGGTCTATGAGCATACGCTTGAAGAAATCTGGAATTCGCAGGACATGCGCGACCTGCGCCGTGATCTTTCGAACGGCAAGCCAGCCAAGGGGTGCTCTTACTGCTACCGCCAAGAGGCGGGAGGAATGAAGAGCATGGGGACGGAGCGGACCGAGCTTTCAAGGGCCTGGACGCCCGAGGATGCCAAGAAACTGGCCGAGGCCGATTTCCGCATTGAAGAAGGCGTCTCTGCGCTCGACCTCGATATCGGCAACCTGTGCAACCTTAAATGCCGGATGTGCAACAGTTCCTATTCTTCGGCGATTGCTGCCGATCCGGTGCATTCGCGTTGGGCCCCGCCGGGGCCGGTTGCGGCGCGGTGGCGCCGCGACGGATCGCTGATCGCGCCAAATCATGTGCTTGGCGTGACCTATGCGGGATTGACCTATCCCGCGCAGGAAGACGGCACCCTGCGAAGCTGGGTGCATGGCAGCGGCACCGTCAAGGCATCGGTCTACGGGGTCGGGGTCAGCGGCTTTTCGATACAGCTCTTCGCTGCCGAGGCGACCGAAGCCAGCATCTATGCCAACGATGTCTTGCTGGAGACGGCGCAGGTTTCGGGTCGCTACGAGCGGCGCTTCGATGTCGAGGGGGTGGAGGCTGCGGCCTATCTCGACGTGAAGATCGTGGTGGCGGGCGGGCCTGTCGCGGTCGAGGCCGTGAAACTGCTGCGGTCGAACCAAGGCGGCAGCAAGCTGGTGTTCAGCCGGTTCGAGAATGGCGATCAATGGTTCCAGAGCGAAGCCTTCATGACCGACGAACTGCTCGAGCGGGCCGAGAGCCTCGAGATTGTGCGGCTGATCGGCGGCGAGCCTTTGCTGATCAAGGAAGCGCAGACCTTTGCGCGCCGTCTGATCGAGCGCGGGGTCGCGCAGAATATCAGACTCGAGATGGCGACAAATGGCACTCAGGCGGGTGACGAGTGGATCGATATCCTTACCAGCTTCAAGTTTACTCTCCTCGCCATGAGTGTCGACGGTTTCGGGGCCGTCAACGAATACATCCGCTACCCGTCGGACTGGTCGGTCATAGACCGCAACATCCGTGCTTTCGCCGCGCTTGAGATGATCGAGATGAGGGCCGCGGTGACGGTGCAGGCCTACAATGCGCTGCGGATCGTCGAGCTTGTCGATTACTGCGAGGAGGTCGGGATCGAGTTCAGCGGGCATCTGCTGCAATATCCACCGCATCTGGGGATAAGGGCGATGCCCGATGCGGCGCGCGAGCGGTCGGTCAGCCTGTTGCGCGGGCATATCGCAAAGCGGACGGCGGATGCCCCCGATTGGGCCTATGCCGTCCCGCTTGAATCGCTGGCGGCGGCGATTGAAAAGGAATCCTACTCGCCCGAGGAGAATGCAAAGTTCTGGACGTTCACGCGCGAAATGGACGCATCGCGCGGGCAAAGCCTGTCGGACGCCATGCCGGAGCTTTATGCGCTGATGCAACCGCCGGCCTGAGCCTGTCAGGCTGCGCGTCAGGCGTTCGGGCGGCGGGGGGATGCTGGAGCGGGTGAAGGGAATCGAACCCTCGTATTCAGCTTGGGAAGCTGCTGCTCTGCCATTGAGCTACACCCGCCTTATGGGGTGTGAGGTAAGCGATGGGGCGGGCCGCGTCAAGCAAGAAGGGGGCCTGCACATGGCAGACCCCCTTGGGATGGTCCCGCAACCGGGGACTATGGTTGCCAGACCCTTCCCGGACGCAAGGCAGGGCGTGACGTTCCGCTGCCTTGCGCCTGCGCGCGGCTTACGACTTCGGCAGCATGACCGTGTCGATGACGTGGATGACGCCGTTGGACTGTTTCACGTCGGCGATGGTGACGGTCGCCACGTTGCCGTTTTCATCCGTCAGCTTGATCATGTCGCCTTCGTAGCTGGCCTGCAGCGTGCAACCGCCGAGCGTCGGGACCGGGTGCTTGCCGCCATCGTCGGCGATCATCTTGTTCAGCGCTTCAGCCATCACCGCCTTGCCGACCACGTGGCAAGTCAGGATCTTGGTGAGCGTTTCCTTGTTTTCGGGCTTCAGCAAGGTCTCGACCGTGCCTGCGGGCAGTTTGGCGAAGGCGTCGTTGGTGGGGGCGAAGACGGTGAAGGGACCCGCGCCTTGCAGGGTTTCGACAAGGCCTGCGGCCTGTACGGCGGCGACGAGGGTGGTGTGGTCGGCCGAGTTCACCGCGTTTTCGACGATGTTCTTGTCGGCGAACATGGGTGCACCGCCGACCATCGGATTGTCGCCGCCATGCGATTCGGCGAAGGCGGCGCAGGCGGTCAGGGCGAGGATGGCGGTTGCGAGACGGAACTTCATGGATTTCTCTCCGGTTGGTGCGGCGGGCCAATCCCGCCTTGCCATCAAGTTACGGGGGAGGGTGACGGGAAGTTTCAGGACAGAAAAATTTTCGGCGAAAATTTTTCGCGCGGTCCTGAACGCCAGCGCAGGCTGATCGCGATGCAGTTTGAGTATTTGGGCAAGGGTGAAGGGGCGAGGGGGCGTGCAGGTTGTTGGACCTGCGGCGCCGAGGGATGCTTGTCAGATGTCGGTGATGGTGCCAGCGGCGAGGACGGGGCCGGTCGGGGCACCTGTGGGCGAGCCGCCTGCCGGTTCGAGCGAGACGGCGAGGGTCCAGCCTGCGGGAGCATCGGGGTAATCGACCGTCAGGGGTTGGTCGCCCAGCAGGCCCAGCGAAACGGGGGCGGCATCGGGGGCGATGATCCACAGTTCCTGCACCTGTCCCTGCGGCGCCGGCGTGCCTGCGACGCGGGCGACGATCAACTGTGCGCCGTTGTGGCGGGCCTCGAACTGGAGCGGGTCAGACTCGGCCCCGAGGGTGGCGACGACGGGCGCTTGGGGTGCGGGGGCGAGGAAAGCCACGGCGGCAACCGCAACGGCGGCGGCGGTCAGGGCACCGGCGAGCCAGCCGAAGAGCGGGCGGCGCTTGGGTGCGGGTTTGCCGAAGAGGCGGGCCTCGATCTGCGGCATCAGGTTCGGGGCGGGTTCGTCCTCGAATCCGTCGTTCAGGTCGGCGAGGCGGTTTTCCCATGCGGTGATGCGGGCGGCGAAGGACAGGTCTTTCGCGGCGCGGCTTTCGACGGCGATGCGGTCGGCAAGGTCGAGAACGCCCAGCACATATTCTGCGGCGAGCGCATCGTCGTTGTCCTGCGGGGTGAGGGGGAGGTCATCCGCGGTCATTGGTCCATACACTCGCGCAGTTTGAGGAGGCTGCGGCGCAGCCATGTCCGCATGGTGTTGAGCGGCACGGCGTAGTGGTCGGCAAGGTCGATGTAAGACAGACCGTCGAGATAGGCGCCGCGCACGGCTTGCGCCTTTTCAGGTTCGAGCGTGGCGAAGCAATCGGCGATGCGGCGGGCTTCGCCCTTGGCGATCAGCGTGCCTTCGGCATTGGCGCGGCTGTCGGGCACGGCATCGAGCTCGTCGCCCTCGGCCCCGGCCTGCGCGGGGGATTTGGTGCGGAGGCGGTCGATGGCATGGTTGCGCGCGATGGCGATGAGCCATGTCATGCCGCGCCCCTTTGTCGCGTCGAAGCGTGCGGCACGCAGCCAGACGCGGGTGAATACTTCCTGTAATGCATCTTCTGCCTCGGTTCTTGTGCCGAGGATACGGAGGAGCACGCCCAGAAGTTTCGACGAGGCCGCAGAATAGAGATCGCGGAAGGCTGCGCGGTCCTGCGCTGCCACCTTGGCGATCAGATCGGCTATCGGGTCTTCGGTCATGTCCGTCCTGTCAGATGGATCGGTTATAAGGCAGGACGGAGAAAAGGAAAGTTTATTGAGTGCGGGTGCTTACCGCCGCCGTCTGCGCCCTTCGCTGCCTGCGCCGCCCGCGTTGAAGCTGACATCCGGGAGGGTGACGATGGAATTGAGGTTCGGGAAGGGGTCGGTCTTGTGCGGGATCGCGTTGGCGGCGACGAAATGTTCCTGAAAGCGCGGCTCGATGGCGGTTTCGACCTTGTGGATGTTGTGGACGGTCGCCTCGATCTGGTTGCGAAGGCCGATGTTGCACAATGCGATGCGGGCACCCGTGCCTGCAGCATTGCCCGCCGAGGTGACCTTGTCGAGCGGAACATCGGGGATCATGCCGAGCACCATGGCGTGTTTGGGGCTGATATGGGCACCGAACGCGCCCGCAAGGGTGACACGGTCGACGTGGTCGATGCCCATTTCGTCCATCAACAGGCGTGCGCCCGCGTAGAGCGCGGATTTCGCAAGCTGGATGGCGCGGATGTCGCCTTGGGTAACCATGATCCGTGCTCCGCCGGTCGCGCTGGCGTCGTGCAGGATGTAGCTGTGTGTGCGGCCTTCGGGGCTGCAGCGCGCCGTGCCGGTCTGGTCGGGCGAGCCTATCAGGCCGCCCGGATCGAGGAGGCCCGCGAGGCGCAGTTCGGCGACGGCTTCGATGATGCCTGACCCGCAGATGCCGGTGATGCCGGTCTGCTTGGTCGCCTCGTCAAAGCCTGCATCGGTGGACCACAGGTCGGAGCCGATGACCTTGAAGCGCGGTTCTTTGGTGACGGGGTCGATTTCGACGCGTTCGATCGCACCGGGGGCGGCGCGCTGGCCCGATGAGATTTGCGCGCCCTCGAAGGCGGGGCCGGTGGGGGAGGAGCAGGCGAGGACGCGGGTTTCGTTGCCGAGCAGGATCTCGGCATTGGTGCCGACATCGACGATCAGGACCATGTCCTTGGATTTGTTGGGTTCTTCTGACAGGGCGACGGCTGCGGCATCTGCCCCCACATGGCCTGCGATGCAGGGCAGGATATAGACGCGGGCGGCGGTGTTGATGTTGGTCAGGTCAAGCTCTTTGGCGTCGAGCGACATGGAGCCGGAGGTGGCGAGTGCGAAGGGGGCTTGGCCAAGCTCGACGGGGTCGATGCCCAGAAGCAGGTGGTGCATGACCGGGTTGCAGACGAAGACCACCTCGTAGATCAGGGCGGGGTCGATGTTCGCCTCGGTCGCGATGGAGGTGGCGAGCGCGTTGATCGCCTCGCGCACGGCGCGGGTCATTTCGACATCGCCGCCGGGATTCATCATGGCGTAGGAGACGCGCGACATCAGGTCTTCGCCGAAGCGGATCTGCGGGTTCATCAGGCCCGAGGACGCCAGCACCGAGCCGTCGCGCAGATCGCACAGATGGGCTGCGATGGTGGTCGAGCCGAGGTCGATGGCGAGGCCGTAAAGCCCGCCCTCGTAGAAGCCGGGGAAGATGTCGAGGATGCGGGGGCTTGCGTCGTGGTTGCCCTTGTGGATGGCCACGGTGACCTTCCACTCACCCTTGCGCAGGGCGGGTTGCAGGCGGCGCATCAGGGGCAGGCCAGCGGTGAGGTCTTTGACCTGCCATTGGGTATCGAGGGCCGTTGCGAGACGTTCGAAATCGCCGGTGGGTTCGTGCATGTCGGGTTCCGCGACCTCGACGTACAAAAGGCGGGTGGCGGGGTCCATCACGATATCGCGCTGGGTGGCGGATTTGCGGATGACCTGCTTGTGGACCTGTGATTCCGGCGGCACGTCGATGACCACATCGCCCATGACCTGCGCCTGACAGCCCAAGCGCCGACCCGGCGCCATGCCGCGTTTGGATTTGTAGCGTTCCTCGACCGAGTTCCATTCGGTCAGCGCGTCGGATTCGACGGAAACGCCGTGTTTGGGGAAATCGCCGTAAGACGGGGTGATCTGGCATTTGGAACAGATGCCGCGCCCGCCGCAGACCGAGTCGAGGTCGACACCCAGTTGGCGGGCGGCGGTCAGCACCGGCGTGCCGAGGGCGAAGCGCCCGCGCTTGCCCGAGGGGGTGAAGATCACGAGGGCATCTTGAGAGGACATCTGGTCACCAATTCTGTTCGCGCCTGTTGTTCATAAGGCGCAAGACGGGAACGGCAATGTCTGTTCGCGGCAAAAATCGCGTTCAGGGCGTCACGCGGGGCGAAGCGGTGCGATTACGGGTCGCTTTGCAGCCAGTTCAGGATGGCGGCGCGGTCGCCGTTCAGGGCGGGGGCGGGCGGGCGGCTGGTGGCTTCGGGCAGGGTGGACATCTTGATCGGGTTGCCTGCGGCGGTGAAGGCGGGGCCTGTTCCGTTCGGTTGGACAGGCAGGAACATGTTGCGGGCAATGAGTTGGGGGTCGTGCAGGGCTTCGGCCATGGTCTGGACGCGGCCGGTGGGGATGCCTGCGGCTTCGAAGGTGGCGATCCAGTGGTCGGTGGAGGCGGTCAGAGTGGTGGATTCGATCAGGCGTTTGAGGAGGTGGACGTTGTCGCAGCGGGCGGTGTTGGTGGCAAAGCGCGGGTCGGATTGGTCGAGGCCGAGCGTGGCGCAGAGTTTGGCAAAGAGCGCGTCGTTTCCGGCGGCGATGACGACGAAACCGTCAGCGGTGCGGAAGGTGGAGAAGGGGGTGATGGTGGGGTGGCGTGCGCCGGTCGGTTTCGGGGCCTCGCCCGTGGCGGTGGTGATGGCGAGCGCGTGTTCCTGTATGGGGATTTGCGCGTCGAGCATGGCGATGTCGATTTTCGCGCCTGTGCCGGTTTTCTCGCGGGCGTAGAGCGCGGCGAGGACGCCTTGGGCGAGATACATGCCCGCGACGATATCGCCGATCGAAGCGCCGACGCGGACGGGGGGGCCGCCTTCTTCGCCCGTGATCGACATGACGCCGCCGCGGGCTTGCACGACCATGTCATAGGCGGGTTTGGCGGCATCGGGGCCGCTGTGGCCGAAGCCGGACACCGCGCCGTAGATCAGGCGGGGGTGTTTCGTGCGGAGGAAGTCATAGCCGTAGCCCAGACGCTCCATCACGCCGGGGCGGTAGTTTTCCAGCAGGATATCGGCGCGGACGAGGAGGGCTTCGAAGATTGCGCGGTCGGGTGGAGATTTGAGGTCAAGCGCGATGGATTGCTTGCCTGCGTTCAGAGCGGCGAAATAGGCGGATTGGCCCTGCACGAAGGGCGGGAAGGCGCGGGTGTCATCGCCGGTTGCGGGGCGTTCGACCTTTATCACATGCGCGCCGAGGTCGAGGAGGGTGGTCGAGCAGAAGGGTCCGGCGAGGACATGGGTGAGGTCGAGGATCGTGACGCCGGAGAGGGGAGCTGGCATGGGTCTGGCCTTTGCGCTTTGGGTGCGAGGAAAGCGCGGCGGGGTGCGGTTGGCAAGGATGAAGGGAAAGATTTTTCTGCGAAAAATCTGTAGGCGATCCTTCTGCGAAGGATCGGTGATGCGCTTTGGGGAACTTTCGCAGAAAGTTCGTTTGCGGAATTTTTCGCAGAAAAATTCTGTCAGTCAAAACAGGATTTGAACGGGGTCGGGTGAACAGACGATCACGTATTGGCGTCCCGCCCTGAGCAGGTGGAAGCCGCGCCTTCGTACCTCGTGGCAGAAGCGGTCATGGCCGACTTCGCGTTCGACCCAATCGACGTCACGACGGATGACGCCGCCCCTGAGGGCGGCCTTTGCCGAAAAGATCTCGGCAATCCAAGGTTCGGGTGCGGTGGTTCGAATCATCTGCATGGGGCGAGCCTAGCCGCCCCATACTTAACGATGCGTTATCAGGCGCGGCCCTTGCGCCCGCCGCGGCGGCCACCGGCGGCTTGGGAAGCTGCGGCAGAGGCTTCGGCAAAGCTCATGCCGCCTTCGACAGCTTCCAGAACCTTGGCAAAGCGGATCCATTCGCCGCCGTTGGCGTCATGGTTCATCAGCATGTTAGCGGCGCGGATCGCCTCCATTTCCTGCTGGCGCACGGGGTTCATGATGGCCGAGGTCATGCCCGCGCCGATGGCCATGGGCAGGAAGGCGCCGTTCACGCCGTGACGGTGCGGCAGGCCGAAGGAGATGTTCGAGGCGCCGCAGGTGGTGTTGACGCCCAGTTCTTCGCGTAGGCGGCGGACGAGGGCAAAGACCTGCTGGCCCGCGGACGACATGGCGCCGATGGGCATGACAAGCGGGTCGACCACGATGTCATGGGCCGGAATGCCGAAATCGGCGGCGCGTTCGACGATCTTCTTGGCCACGGCGAAGCGGACATCAGGGTCGGGCGAGATGCCGGTATCGTCGTTCGAGATCGCCACGACCGGCACGTTGTATTTCTTGACCAGCGGCAGGACGAGTTCCATGCGCTCTTCCTCACCCGTGACCGAGTTGAGAAGCGGTCGGCCTTCGCACGCCAGCAGGCCCGCTTCCAACGCACCGGGGACCGAGCTGTCGATGCACAGGGGCACGTCGACGGTTTGCTGCACGATCTCGATCAGCGCCTTCATTAGCGGCGGTTCGACGAAGTTGTTGTCGGCGTAGCGCGGGTCTTGCGCCATCATGTTGGTGAAAACCGCGCCCGAATTGATGTCGAGCACGGTCGCGCCGCAGGCGACCTGTTCCAGCGCGTCACGGATGACGGTTTCGTAATTGCCCATTTCCAGCTCGGCGGCCAGCTTCTTGCGCCCCGTGGGATTGATGCGTTCGCCGATCACGCAGAAGGGTTCGTCAAAACCGATGATGACGGTTTTCGTTTTCGATTCCAGTACAGTACGGGTCATTCTTGAACCTTTGCGTTAAGCTTGTGCGGCAGGGACGCCCGAGGCGCCGCCGTTTTCGGTGACCCATGCGGCATTGGTCTTGATGCCGCCGAGCGGGAAGAAGTGGACGCTTTCGATGCCGAAATCGGGGTTTTCCGCCTTGTGCGCGGCCAAGGATGCGATGAATTCGGTCGGCTCGTAGGGCAACAGAAGCTTGGTCACGTCCATCGCGCGCTTTTGCAGAACGCGAAGCGAGGGGCCGACACCGCAGGCGATGGCGAATTTGATCAGGGTTTGCAGCTTGGCGGGGCCTGCCACGCCGATGTGGACGGGGAGGTTCACGCCCTCGGCTTTCAGGCGGTCGACCCATGCTATGACGGGATCGGCCTCGAAACAGAACTGGGTGGCCATGGCCATTTTCGCATCGGTGCGTTCGGCGAAGGCCGATTTCCAGCGCGCGGCTTCCATCACCATGCGGTCGGAACCGTCTGGGTCGATGTCCTTGTTGCCTTCGGGGTGGCCTGCGACGTGCAGGCGGTCGAAACCGTCAAACGCGCCGGATTCGAGAAGCTGCATCGAGGTGCCGAAATCACCGACCTGGGCTGCGGGGTTGCCTGCGAGGATCAGGCCCTGCTTGACGTTGGCTTCGCCCTGATACCGGGCGACCCAGTCGAGCAGCGTGGCGCGGTCCTTGATGATACGCGCGGGAAAGTGCGGCATCACGGGGTAGCCTTCGGCGTTCAGCCGCTTGGCGGTGGCGACCATGTCTTCGATCGGGGTGCCGTCGATGTGGGCGATGTAGACACGGGTGCCTGCGGGCAGAAGGTCGCGGAAGCTTTCGACTTTTTCAGCCGTGCGGGGCATGACCTCGATGGAGTAGCCTTGCAGGAAGGCTTCGACCGCGGCGGGGGTCTGCTGGGTGGGGGCTGCCTCGCGGCGGAAGTTGAAGAGGGCCATCAGGGTCTCCGTAAGGGTCATGCGGATCGGGGGGATCAGGCTTTGTGCCAGCCGTCGGCGTCGATAAGTTGCTTGATGCGGGCGGTGTCGAATTCGGCTTCCAACCTGTCAGCCTCGGCCTTTGCTATCGTGTCGGGGTCGTCGCCTTCGACGGTGTAGGGGTCAGCCTTGCGCCATTCGGCGAGGTAGGCGTCTGCGTCCTTGGCGCCGATCTTCATGGCGCAGCGGTCGATTGCCTGCTCGAACCGTTCGGGAAGCTGGACCTTTGATCCGCGCCGCCCCTTGCCCACGATCACTTGGGCCGGAATGTCGCGCCAATAGACTACCGTTACTTCTGGCATCCGAGTCACCCTTGTTTGTTCGTTCCGTAATAGCGCCGATCCGCGACTGGCGATGTCGGTTTTCGACATGGCGCAGACGGCTAGCGACCATAGCAGCGACCCTGCCTTGCGCCTGACCTTGACTAACCGAGATCAGCCAAGCGGGCGATATGTTTCGCGGTCTTCGATCCGCCGAAATATTCATCTGGATCATGAAGCGCGTCGAAGGGGGTAACGCGGCCTTGCGCTGTAGGGGCGTAGGGGCTAGCCTGAGAGCAACCATGAATGGAGGGCGGTAATGGCGCCCGAGCGTCCCCGGGGGGCGGACGCGATCCCGCAGGAAGCAGAGGTGCCCTTTGGCATGCCTTTTGCGGTCGAACCGTCACCCCCTGCCGATCCCGGATCGGCGCTGCTTTATGCTGCGCTCGATCTGGGGACAAACAGTTGCCGGATGCTGATTGCCCAGCCAAAGGGCAGCCAGTTTCAGGTCGTGGACAGCTTTTCAAAGACTGTCCAGCTTGGCGTGGGGCTTGAAGCTTCAGGCCGGTTGTCGCGTGCTTCCATGGCGCGGACGGTGCAGGCGCTGCGGATCTGCCAGAAGAAGATCGAAAAGCACGGCGTGCGGAATATGCGGCTGGTGGCAACCGAGGCGTGTCGGCGGGCAAGGAATGCCAAGGATTTCATCCGGCAAGTGCGGCGCGAGACGGGGCTGAGCCTCGAGATCATCGCCACGGAAGAGGAGGCACGGCTGGCGGTGATCTCCTGCGCGCCGCTGGTCAACCCCAAGACCGAGCAGTTGCTGGTGGTGGATATCGGCGGGGGGTCGACGGAACTGGTCTGGATCGACCTTTCCGCCGTGCCGCCCGAGGAACGCCCGCGGTCGATCATGCGGCTGCATCGCGGCTTCAACGCGCAAGGAGAGCGCGAGGCGCGGGTGGTGGACTGGATTTCGGTGCCCTTGGGGGTGGCGACGCTTAAGGACCAGTTCGCGGATGTCGATGATGACGGGGCGCGGTTTGCGCTGATGTCGTGGTTCTTCGAGGAAAATCTGGCGAGTTTCTCGCCCTATAATGCCGAGAACCCGCGCGAGGGGTTCCAGATCATCGGGACCAGCGGTACGGTGACGACGGTGGCGGCGAGCTACCTGAACCTGCGGCGCTATGACCGGACCAAGGTGGACGGTTTGCAGATGACCTCGGACCAGATCGACCTTGTGATCCGCGAATATCTGACGCTGGGGCCCGAGGGGCGGCGCACCGATCCGCGCATCGGGCGCGACCGGCATGCGCTGATCATGTCGGGGGCGGCTATCCTTCAGGCGCTGATGCGGATATGGCCGACGGATCGCCTGAGCGTGGCCGACCGGGGTTTGCGCGAGGGGCTTCTTTATGCACAGATGAGCGCAGATGGCGTTCTGGAAGACGGACCATACGCATGACGGCTATCAAGGGAACATCGGGGCGCGGCCAGCGCGAGTTGCGGGTGCGGGTCAAGACCGCCAAGGGGCGCAAGCTGTCGTCGACGCTGTGGTTGGAGCGGCAGTTGAACGACCCTTATGTCATTCAGGCCAAGAAGGACGGCTATCGCGGTCGGGCGGCTTACAAGATTCTGGAGCTGGACGACCGCTACGGTTTCTTGAAACCGGGGTGCCGCGTGGTTGATCTTGGCTGTGCGCCCGGCGGGTGGACGCAGGTGGCGGTGGGGCGGGTGAACGCCTTGGGGGATAATCCGAAAAAGCCGGTCGGCACCGTGCTGGGCATCGATTTGCAGGAGGTCGAGGCGATTCCGGGGGCTGAATTGCACCAGCTGGATTTCCTGTCGGATGATGCGGACGAGCTGGTAAAGGGCTGGCTGGGCGGGCGTGCCGATGTGGTGATGAGCGACATGGCGGCGGCGGCATCGGGGCACAAGGGAACCGACCACTTGCGGATCGTGGCGCTGATCGAGGCGGCGCTGGCCTTTGCCTTTGACGTGCTGGAAGAGGGCGGGACATTCGTCGCCAAGGTTCTGGCAGGCGGGGCCGAGAACGAAATGCAGGTGATGCTGAAGAAGAATTTCAAGAAGGTGGCCAATGTGAAGCCTCCGGCCAGCCGTGCGGACAGTTCGGAAAAGTTCGTGGTGGCGCAGGGGTTTCGCGGGCGCAGCGTCGCAGTGGTGGACGAGGCCGGGGAATAAAGAAGGGCGCCTTCGGCGCCCTGTTCTTTGGCAGATTGCGGTGGCGTTCAGCCGCCCCAGTGGCGGATCGGGCCGCAATCCATGTGGACGAAGTTCGAGCGGGGGTAGCGGCCGACACCGCCCGAGGCGCAGGCTTCGGCGGCTTTGGCCATTTGGCCGACCGAGCGTGATTTCAAGCGCAGGTCGGCGGCCTGACCCTTGAGGTGCAGCGAATTGCGGGCGACCCCGCGCGAGGATTCGCGCAACATGGCGTTGGTCTTGGGGCAGCGGTAGCCGGACAGCAGCATGTAGGGTTCGGTCACATCCATCAGCGAATGGGCGGCGGCCATGATATCGACGGTGCGCGGGTCGATATGCTTGGTGTCGTTGGTGCGCCAGTCGCGCATGAAATGGGTGATTTCGTCCATGACTTCGGGGATATATTCGCCTTCGACCCAGTAGATCGTGTCGAGGCTTTCGCCGGTGCGGCCCGAGTACATCTTCACGCGGCGGATATCGCCTGCGCCGCGCAAAACGCCGAAGGCGTGGCTGTAGGTCGGGGCAGCGATGACGGCGGTTGCGGCAAATATGCCCAGTACTCCGCGCCGAGTGATACCCGATTTTGCCGTATTGGTCATGGACTGCCCGTTCCCCGAAATTTCGCCTTGCCGCCTGTATCGGCAGCTTTCGTGCCACTTTTCCCCAAGTGCAGCAACTTTATGGCACATGATTGAAATCGTCCCAAGTCCGGATTGAGCCCCGATCACGCTGTGCGCTGCGATAGGCAAATTCTTGCTTAAACTGCCGGAACAAAGCGGGGATTTACGTAACTGTTGCCGCCATGCCGCTTTGCGGGCCTTGGCTGCGGGGTGGCGGCGATGTGAATAGACAGGACGCGGGAATCGTTTAACTGTCGGGATATGTTGACTTTTGGCGCCGTTAGCGAGGGTATCGATGGCCGTGTTTTCCAGGTTTTCCCTGCGTTCGTCGATGCTTGCTACCGCTGTCGGCTTTGGGCTGGCCTTTGGTATGGCGGGGGCGCCGCTTCGGGCCGAAGAGCAAGCTTTCGTGCAGGCGCTGGCAGCGGATGTGTCGGAAGATAGCGCGCTGGCTGGCTTTTACCAAAGCCGGAATTACGCGCCGGTCTGGACCGGGGCGGCAGATGCGGAGCGGCGTTCGGCGCTTCTGGGTGTTCTCGCGCGGGCAGGCGACCACGGTTTGCCGGTGGCCCGATATGACGCGGGTGCGTTGGTTGCCATGCTTCGGGCTGCGGTGACAGAGGGCGACAGGGGGCGGATCGAGGCGGCGTGGTCACGCGCCTATCTGGCCTATGCGCGCGACGTGCATAGCGGCGTGCTCGAGCCGTCGAAGGTCGATGCCGGAATCGTGCGGACGGTGGTGCGGCCGGACGAGACGGCGCTGATGGTTGCGATAGCGGGGGAGGATCCGCTTGGCGTGCTGATGTCCTTGCCGCCGAAACTGCCGGAATACGCGCGGTTGATGAAGGAAAAGCTGGCGCTCGAGGCGGTGTCGGGGGATGCGGGCTGGGGCGCCCCGGTTGCGGGCGGCAAACTGGAGCCGGGCAACGAGGGAAGCGCCGTGATCGCGCTGCGCGACCGTTTGGTGGCGCAGGGCTATCTGCCGGTGTCGGCGGTCGCAAGCTATGAGGCGACGATCACCGCAGCGGTGCAGCGGTTCCAGCTTGACCACGGGCTGCTGCCTGATGGCGTTGCGGGCGAGGGCACGATTGCCGAGATCAACGTAAGCCCCGAGGCGCGGCTGCAATCGGTGATCGTGGCGATGGAGCGGTTGCGCTGGATGGGCGATATCGACCGGACGGGGCGATACATCTGGGTGAACCAGCCCGATTTCACCGCCAAGATCATCGACCATGGCAAGGTCACGTTCCAGACGCGGTCGGTGGTGGGCAAGAACGTCGCCGATATGCGAAGCCCCGAATTTTCCGACCTGATGGAGCATATGATCGTCAACCCCAGTTGGGGCGTGCCACGGTCGATCATCGTAAAGGAATACCTGCCGCTGTTGCAGCAGAACCCCAATGCGGTGGGGCATTTGCAGGTGGTCGACCGCAACGGGCGGGTGGTGCCGCGGGGCCAGGTGAATTTCGCGTCATTCAGCGCCAAGACCTTTCCCTTTGGCCTGCGCCAGCCGCCTTCGGACGGGAATGCGCTGGGGAAGGTGAAGTTCATGTTCCCCAATCCCTATAACATCTATCTGCATGACACGCCGGCCAAAGACCTGTTTTCCAAGGAAATCCGGGCCTATAGCCATGGCTGCATCCGGTTGGCCGACCCGTTCGATTTCGCCTATGCGCTGCTTTCGGCGCAAAGCGATGACCCCAAGGGGGTGTTTCAGGCCGCGCTCGACAGCGATGTGGAGACGATGGTGAAGCTGGTGAAACCGGTGCCGGTGCATCTGGTCTATTTCACCGCATGGCCGACCGTGAAAGGCGAGATGACCTATCGGCGCGATATCTACGGGCGTGACGCGCGGATTTATCAGGCCTTGTCCGAGGCCGGGGTGGTCTTGCGCGGCGTTCAGGGGTAAATCCGGCGTAACTGACCGGGAGACCTGACGATGGCCCATACGATCCGCGAGATTGCCGCAGCGATTGGCGCCGAGGCGGCGGGCGATCTTGACCTGACCGTGGCGCGCGCCGCCGAGCCGAAGATGGCGGCTGCGGATGCGCTGGCCCTTGCGATGGACCCGAAATACGCGGGCGGGCTGGCCGAGGGGCAGGCGGTTGCAGCACTGCTATGGGCCGGTGCCGATTGGCAGGGGCTGGGGCTGAAGGCGGCAATTTTTGCACCGCGCGGGCGGCTGGCGATGGCGGGGCTGTCGGTGCTGTTCGACGCGGGGCCGGAGATCGCGGCGGGGGTGCATGTGCTGTCGGTCGTGCATCCTGACGCGGTGATCGGCGCGGGGGCTTCGGTCGGGCCGTTTGTCACCATCGGGCGGGGCGTGCGGATCGGGGCACGGGCGCGGATTGCGAGCCATGTATCGGTGGCCGAGGGCGCGGTGATCGGCGAGGATGCGCTGATCTTGCAAGGTGTGCGGATCGGGGCACGGGTCACGATCGGCGACCGTTTCATCGCGCAGCCCGGTGCGGTGGTGGGGTCGGACGGGTTTTCCTTTGTCACGCCTGAAAAGTCGGGGGTTGAAGAAATCCGCGAAACGCTCGGGGAACGCGGGGAAATCCGCGCCCAAAGCTGGAGCCGTATCCATTCGCTGGGTGGTGTGACGATTGGCGACGATGTGGAGTTGGGGGCCAATGTCTGCATCGACCGCGGCACGATCCGCGATACGGTGATCGGGTCCGGGACCAAGCTCGATAATCTGGTGCATGTCGGGCATAATGTGCAGATCGGGCGCGATTGTCTGTTGTGCGGGCAGGTCGGAGTTGCCGGATCGGCGCGGATCGGGGACCGTGTGGTGCTGGCGGGGCAATGCGGGGTCAATGACAACATCTTTGTCGGCGATGATGTGATCGCAGGCGGGGCGACCAAGATTTTCACCAATGCGCCAGCGGGGCGGGTGCTCTTGGGTTATCCTGCGGTTAAGATGGAGACGCATGTCGAGATTCAAAAGGCGCTGCGGCGGTTGCCTCGCCTTGCCGTGCGCGTGGGCGAGCTTGAGAAAACCGTCACCGAACGGTTGCCGGATGCCGGATAAAAGACGGGCGACAACGGGGGACCTGTCATGACGATCGAAGAAAAGATCATTGCAATCATTGCGGAACAGGCGGTTCTGGATGTTGCGGATGTGACGCCGGACAGCACGCTTGCGGAATTGGGTGTGGACAGTCTGGGGCTGGTAGAGGCGATCTTTGCCATAGAAGAGGCGTTCGACGTTTCGGTGCCGTTCAACGCCAACGATCCGGCGGCGGGCGGGTTCGACCTGACCTCGGTCGCGTCTGTGGTGGCGGCGGTCGAGGGGCTTTTGGCGCAAAAGGCGGCATGAGGCGGGTCGTCATCACCGGGGCAGGCACGGTCAACGCGCTGGCGCATGACGTTGCGGGCACCTTTGCGGCGATGGCCGAGGGGCGCTGCGGGATCGGGCCGCTGGATGTGCCCGATGCCGAGCGGTTGCAAATACGGGTGGGCGCGCAGGTGCAGGGCTGGGACTCGGCGGCGCGGTTCGACCGGGGGCAATTGGCGCTTTACGACCGGTTCACACAGTTCACGCTGGAAGCGGCGCGGCAGGCGGTGGCGCAGTCGGGGCTGGTTTTCGACGGCGCGCTTGGCTTCGAGAGCGGCGTGATCCTTGGCACGGCGGCGGGTGGCATGACAACCTGGGACGAAAGTTACCGCGCGGTCTATGCCGAGGGGAAGAACCGCGTGCATCCCTTTGTGGTGCCAAAACTGATGAACAGCGCGGCGGCGTCGCATGTGAGCATGGCTTACGGGGTGAAGGGGCCGGTTTTCACCGTGTCGAGCGCCTGCGCGTCGTCGAACCATGCGATGGGGCTGGCGTTCCAGATGATCCGCGCAGGCACGGTCACGGCGATGCTGACCGGCGGGTCGGAGGCGATGCTGTGTTTTGGCGGGATCAAGGCATGGGAGGGGTTGCGGGTCATGTCGCCCGACGTTTGCCGCCCGTTCAGCGCCGACCGCAACGGGATGGTGCAGGGCGAGGGGGCGGCGGTGTTCGTGTTCGAGGACTACGAACATGCGCGGGCACGGGGGGCGGTGATACTTGCCGAGGTGGCGGGTTTTGCCATGACCTCGGACGCGGGGGATATTGTGATGCCCAGTGTCGAAGGGGCCGGTCGCGCGATTGCGGGGGCGCTGCGTGATGCGGGGATGACGGCGGC
Source organism: Gemmobacter aquarius (assembly GCF_003060865.1). NCBI lineage: Bacteria > Pseudomonadati > Pseudomonadota > Alphaproteobacteria > Rhodobacterales > Paracoccaceae > Paragemmobacter > Paragemmobacter aquarius. The sequence goes on along the minus strand of NZ_CP028918.1, from coordinate 1,806,717 downwards.
GGATGTGGGCTATGTGAACGCGCATGGCACGGGCACGGCGGCGAATGACCGCGTGGAGTCGGCAGCCCTGCGGGCGGTGTTCGGGGCGGAGGTGGGCGGCGTTGCGGTGTCGTCGACCAAAGCGATGCATGGCCATGTGATCGGGGGGACGGGGGCCATCGAGCTTTTGGCCTGCCTGATGGCGTTGCAGGACGGCGTGATTGCGCCCACGATCAACCACCGCGTCGCCGATCCCGATTGCGCGCTTGATCTGGTGCTGAACGTTGCGCGCGAGGCGCGGGTGGACACGGCGCTGTCGAATGCCTTTGCCTTTGGCGGGTTGAACGCGGTGCTGGCGCTGCGGCGGGCATGAAAAAACCCGCGCCGGGAAGGCGCGGGTTGGTCCGTTTAGCCTTGGATCACGGCTGTTTGGGCAGGGCTTCGTTCGACACCTTGACGGCATCGAAGCCCGCCGTGAAGCCCTTGAGCGAGACATCGACGGTGACGGTGTTCTTGGGGGCGACCGCGGGAACGATGGTCAGCACGCCCTTTGCGCCCTTTTTGAAAGCGGCGAGTTCTTCGGCGGTAAAGCCGACACGTGCGACGCAGCCTATCTGGGCGCAGAAGGTGAAGGGGTAGACCTTGGGTTCGGCGGTGTCGATGCCGAAACGCAGGCCAGCCGTCAGCAGGGTTTCAAGCGGGACGATGATGGTTGCGCCCGCGGCGGCCTGATTGCCTTCGGGCAGCGAGAACATGTTGATCTCGGCAACCGAAGTGCCCTCGGCGTCTTTGAGAAGCTGGTAAAGCTGGCAGGGGTCGTTGCCATCGGCGGTCTTGACGCAACGCTGTTCCCATGCGTCGAAGGCGGCTTTGGAATAGGTCGACCCCACGCCATCGGCGGGCGGCGTGCCCATCGACAGGGCCGGATCGGAGGCGGGGGCTTCGGTGGCCGGTGCTTCGGTGGCCGGTGCCTGGGCGGCGGGGGCGTCGGTCGTGGCTTCTTGTGCCAGAAGCGCCGTGCCCGAAAGGGCAAGGAAGCCTGCAACGACGAGGCGGGGCAGAATGCTCGACATGGGATCGTCCATTTATCGCGGTTTCTTTGACGGTGCGTCTAGCACGGCAGGGTGTGACTGTCAGCGCCGAAATAAGGCAGAACGCGCGGTCGTGAAGGGGCGGTTGCCAAATGCGGAAAAGGGCCGGAGTGACCGGCCCTTTCCATCGGTATTATTTGCTCCCTGTCGGACTGGCCGACTTCATGAATGGGACGCTATGCGAACATGCCGAATGCGTCAACAGGAATGTGATTTGCGACTAGTTACATGAAATTCATGGAAAAAATCGCAATCATCGTTAAGTTTGGGCGCTAACAGTTTCAGGGAATCTCGAAGGATCCGGCAAGAACGCAGTGGCGGTGCGGGGCGTTGCATGTATCTTGGCGGGCAATGGCGCGGGCGGTGTCGCGCCTTGCGTGTGGGACGGGTAACGGAGGGCGGGTCATGGCCGACGAGGCAAGCATTTTCGTAGGTGGCGGCGGCGAGGGGCATGCGGCTCCGCAATCGCTGCTGCTGCGCTATGGCAACCGGCACGGGCTGGTCGCGGGGGCTACGGGAACGGGAAAGACCGTGACCTTGCAGGTGCTGGCCGAAGGGTTTTCGGCGGCTGGCGTGCCGGTGTTCATGGCCGATGTGAAGGGCGATCTGGCCGGTATCGCGGCGGCGGGGTCGGTGACGCACAAGCTGCACGAACCGTTCATGGCGCGGGCCAAGACCATCGGGCTGGATTTGCAGTACCGGTCGTTTCCGGTGACGTTCTGGGATCTGTTCGGCGATCAGGGCCATCCGATCCGCGCGACCGTGGCCGAGATGGGGCCGCTTTTGCTGTCGCGGCTGCTGGAATTGACCGATCCGCAAGAGGGGGTGCTGAACGTGGCCTTCCGTCTGGCGGACGAGGAGGCCTTGCCGCTGCTGGACCTGAAGGATTTGCAGGCGCTACTGGTGTTCATCGGCGAGAATTCGGACACGATTTCCACCCGCTACGGGTTGGTGGCGACGGCGTCGATCGGGGCGATCCAGCGGCGGCTGCTGGTGCTGGAGAACGAGGGCGGGGCCAAGCTGTTCGGCGAGCCTGCGCTGGATCTGGCCGATCTTATGCTGTGCGATGCGGCGGGGTTCGGGCGGGTCAATATTCTGGCCGCCGACAAGCTGATGCAGAGCCCGCGGCTTTACGCGACGTTCCTGTTGTGGCTGCTGTCGGAACTGTTCGAGACGCTGCCCGAGGTGGGCGATCCGGACAAACCGAAGCTCGTGTTCTTTTTCGACGAGGCGCATCTGCTGTTTCAGGATGCTCCGCGCGCTTTGGTGAGCAAGGTCGAACAGGTGGCGCGGTTGATCCGGTCAAAGGGGGTTGGCGTCTATTTCATCACGCAGAACCCTGCGGATGTGCCGGAAACCATTCTGGGGCAGTTGGGCAACCGTGTGCAGCACGCGCTGCGGGCGTTCACGGCCAAGGACCAGAAAGACCTGAAGATGGCAGCCGAGACCTATCGCGACAATCCGGCCTTCAAGACCGAAGAGGCGATCAGGGATGTGGGCACGGGCGAGGCTGTCACTTCGTTTCTGGAAGCAAAGGGGATTCCGGGGGTGGTACAGCGCACGCTGATCCGTCCGCCGTCGAGCCAGCTTGGGCCGATAGATCCGGCCTTGCGGGCGCGGTTGATGGTGGCTTCGCCGCTGAAGGGGAAATACGACACGGTTATCGACCGCGAGAGCGCCTATGAAAAGCTGCGCGCGCGGGCGGATGCGGCGGCGAAGGAGGCGGCGGCAGAGGCTGCACCCGAGGCGCGGGGTGGTTCGCCATGGGAGCAGCGTCCGGCGGCCGAGGATGACGGGCTGCGGAATGCGCGGCGCTATGACGGCGGGGCGCGCGAGGCGGCACCGAAACGGGCACCGGCAAGTCGGGCGGATTCGATCGGGACGACGATGGCCAAGAGCTTTGCGCGCCAGATCGGCACCAAGGCGGGGCAGGCGGTGGTGCGCGGCATCCTCGGGTCGTTGTTCCGCAGCCGTTGAGCGGGCGTTAAAGCGGGCGGATACGCAGGCGGGACAGGCGGTTTTCGCGACGCTGCACAACCTCGAAGCGGAAGCCGTGGAAGCTGAAGGCCTGGCCTTCGGCGGGGATCGACTGGGCCTCGTGGATCACGAGGCCCGCGATCGTGTTCGCCTCGTCATCGGGGAGTTTCCAGTCGAGCGCGCGGTTGAGGTCGCGGATCGTCATGGCCCCATCGACGAGGTAGTCGCCCGCCTCGGTTCGGGTCAGAGTGCTGCCCTTGGGGGTGACGTCGTGTTCGTCGTTGATCTCGCCCACGATCTCTTCGAGGATGTCTTCAAGGGTAATGAGGCCCTGAAGCGCGCCGTATTCATCGACCACGAGGGCGAAATGGGTGCGGCGTTTGAGGAATTGCCGCATCTGTTCATCGAGCGCGGTGGTTTCGGGGACGAAATAGGGTTTCATCGCCACCTTGACGATGTCGAGGGCGGCCAGCCCCTCGCCTTCGCCGCGCACCAGACGGTCGACCTCGCGCAGCACGTCTTTGGCATGGACCACGCCTAGGATGTTTTCGTCGCTGTCGCGGAACACCGGCAGGCGGGTGTGGGGCGAAGCGAGGATTTGCGTGAGGATCGCATCGGGCGGATGGTCGGCGTCGATCATCTCGATCTGGCGGCGGTGGCGCATGATTTCATCGACGGTGCGCTGGTCAAGGTCGAGCGCACCGATCAGGCGGTCGCGGTTCTCTTTCTCCATCGGACCGCCGAGGATGTCGGAGCGCAGCGCATCGGCCTTGTCGCGCGGGTCGAAGCGGCGGGCAAGCCGGATGAGCCGATGGCGCGATTGCGGCACGGCAAGCAGCAGGGCGACGAGGCCGAGGAGGATGAGGAAACCGGTCATTTGCGCGACAGCGGGTGATGGTCGAGGACGAGGGCCTTGAGGTGTTCATCAAGGACGTGGGTGTAGATTTCGGTGGTGGCAAGGTCGGCGTGGCCGAGCAGCATCTGGATCACGCGCAGGTCGGCGCCTCCGGCTAGAAGGTGGGTGGCGAAGGCGTGGCGCAGGGTGTGGGGCGTGACGGCGGCGGGCGAGATGCCCGCAAGCACGGCGATGTCTTTGAGCATCAGGTGGAAATGCTGGCGTGTCAGATGGCCTGCGGCACCGGGGCCGGGGAAAAGGTGTCTTGCGGGCGGATGCCCGAGTTTGCGGGCCCGGTCTTCGGCGGCGTCGCGGGATTTGAGCCAATCTTGCAGGGCGGCGCGGGCGGGGGTGGACAGGGGGACCATGCGTTCCTTGCCTCCCTTGCCGCGCACGAGGATCATTGCAGGATCGCCGCGCACGGCGGCGACCGGCAGTTCGACGAGTTCGGACACGCGCATGCCGGTGGCGTAAAGCAGTTCCATCAGGGCGCGGTTTCGCAGGCGTTCGGGTTCCGAGCGGCCCTTGGTGCGGGCGGCGTCGAGCAGGCGGTCGACCTGATCCACGGTCAGGGTTTTCGGCAGCGATTTGGTCGCACCGGGACCGGTGAGGCGCAGGGCAGGGTTGTCGCTGCGCCAGCCTTCGCCATGGGCGAAGCGGTAGAGTTGGCGGATCGACGACAGGCGGCGGGCGCGGGTGGCCTTGGCAAGGCCTTCGGCTTCGCAGGATATCAGGTAGGTCTCGACGGCGGCGCGATCGGCGGTGGCGAAAGACTGGCCACGGTGGGCGAGCCATGCGGCGAAATCCTTGAGATCGCGGCCATAGGCAAGCTGGGTGTTGCGCGCTGCGTCAAGCTCGGCTGCGCTGGCGGCGAGGAAGGTGGAAATCCACTGGTCGGGGCTGTCGGGTGCCATGTCAGCCACGCCGTTCCAGAAGCATCAGTTCCAGCGCAGTGCGGCGGGCGATCTTTTCCTGACCGACAACGCGCAGCAGCGTCAGCCCCTCGGTGACGGCGACGAGGTTGCCTTGCACCCCGCTTTCAATGCGGTCGATGGCCGACAAGATCGCCTCGCCGGTGCGGTTGTCGTCAAGCAGGGCTTGCAGGTCGGCGGGCAGGGTATCGGGCAGGGCCGCGCCGGTGAAGGCGGGTTTTATGGCGCGTGACAGGCTGTCGGGGGCGGGGATGGCGGCGACATCGCCCTTGGCGATGCCGGTCAGGAACATCTCGCGCGGGGTGGCGGGGGTGTGATCTTTGATGACGGTCTCGAAGGCGGGGGAGAGCAGGCCCGCCTCGAAGGCGATGCGGCGGGCGTCGCCGTCCAGCACGAGCGCGTTGAGGGGTTCGCCGTAAAGTTCGGCAAAGGGGGATTCGAGTTCGACTTCGGCAAGGCGCGACCAGAGGTCGGGCAGGGTTTTCTCGATGTCGAGCCGTTCAAGGCCGTTCAGCGCGGATTCAAACCGCTGGAAGGCGGCAACTCGGTCCCAGACCCCGCCCGATGCCGCGGGGGCACGTTCGGTGTAAAGGCCCAGAAGCGCGTTCGGGGCGATGGCTCCGGCGCGGGCGAGGCGTTCGGCGGCTTCGATCTGGCTTTTCCAGCCGGCTTGCGGGCGCAGTTCGGCATGGGCAAAGGCGATGGGCAGGGTGGCGGTGGGCAGGGGTTCACCCACGGCTTCGAACATGCGCCACGCCAGCGGGGTGACGCGTTCGGGCGGGGTAAGGGCGGGGTCGCCTTCGTACAAGTCGGGGTCGAGAAAGCGCGACAGAAGCGCGTCTTCCTCGGGGGTGACGTAGCCAAGGGCTTGCGCGGTCCGCAGGGTCAGGGCGGCGGCGTTCCAGTCGCCCGAGCGGGCGAGGCAGAAGATGCGCGCGGGAAAGGTGGGCGCAAGGCCGGGGGACGACACCATGATGCGGCAACCGCGGTCTTCTTCACCCGTCAGCAGTGCCACGTCGAAGGAGCGGCGGAAGAGGTCGGGGCTGCGGGCACCGGAGGCGTCGAGAAGCGCGCGGGCCTGATCGAGCGCGCCGAGGTCGAGCAGCTTGTCGATGCGGGCCAGCAGCAGTTTCGCGCCGGGTTTGCTGTCGGCGGGCGGCGTAGCTTCGGCCAGCAGGACCGACATCAGCAGGCCGCGCAGGGCGGGAAGCGTGGTGGTGCGTTCGCGGGCGATGGCGCTGGCGATGCCGTCGGTGGTGCCGAGGCCCCAGAGGTTGGCGGGGAGGCCCGTCACCTCGGGGCGCAGCAGGCCGATGGCGTCTTGCGACGGGCCGCCGATGACCGAAACCGAGACATCGCCGTTGGTCACGCCCTCGGACACGGGCGGTTCGACGGGGCCGGTCTTGGCCGGCGCTGCGGGTTGCGAGACGGATTGCGACAGCCAGTCGATGGCGGACAGCGGGTCTTCGGCCCAAGCCGGAGCGGCGAAAAGGAAAAGGGCCAGTGCCAGTCCGGTCGGCTTGTCAGTCGGCATTCAACGTCACCGGAACCTTGACTTCGCCCTTGGCGGGCGTCAGGTCGGCGACATAGGCAAAGCCGGTCAGGCCAACCAGCCCGAGAAGTACCAGCACCAACAGCGCCTTGAGGATCCGACCCATTCGCTTGCCCTTTTTCTGCCCGACGACGCGCCATTCGTTGCGATCCGTCTGACGGGATCGTGCGGCTTTTGACAGGTGATACGGCCTTTCCTGCATGAATGCCACGGCACCTTGCGCGATTATATATGGCTTTCGCTGCAAGATCACGCCATTCAGGACGGCAAGAACGGGGTGCAGGGTGGCGGGTTCGTGCCGCTTTGCGGCCTTTGGGAACGAAATGACGGAGTTTTGATCGTGCTGCGGCTGAAGAAGACGGTCGTGATGGTCGGAATGATGGGGGCGGGCAAGACGGCCGTGGGCACTGCCGCGGCGCGGTTGCTTGGCGTGCCGTTTGTTGATTCGGACGAAGAAATCGTCAAGGCGGCGCACCGGTCGATTGCCGAGATATTTGCCCGCGACGGCGAGCCGTTCTTTCGCGCCCGCGAGACCGAGGTGTTGGGGCGGCTGTTGCGCGGCGAGCCGTGCATCCTGTCGACGGGGGGCGGGGCGTTTCTGGCGGAACAGAACCGCGCGCTGATCGCGGGGGCGGGGGTTTCGGTCTGGCTTCGGGCTGATCTTGACCTGCTCTGGCAGCGGGTGCGGCACAAGACGACGCGTCCCCTGCTTCGGACCGCCAACCCGCGCGAGACGCTGCGCCAGCTTTACGAGGCACGGGTGCCGCTTTACGCGCAGGCCGAAATTGTCGTGGATTCGGCGGCCGATCTGTCGGTCGAGGATATGGCAGCGAAGGTGGTGGCGGCCCTTGCGGCGCGCCCCGAGGTTCTGGGACAGGAATGAACGAATGAGGATTGAGACCGTCGCCGTAGATCTGGGTCTGCGGTCTTACGAGGTGCGGATCGGGCCGGGGCTGATCGGGCGGGCAGGGGCCGAGATCGCGCCGTTGCTGAAACGCCGCAAGGTGGCTGTCGTGACGGATGAAACCGTGGCTGCGGTGCATCTGGAGGCCTTGGTGGCAAGTTTCGAGGCCGAGGGGATCGCGGTCACGTCGCTTGCGCTGCCTGCGGGCGAGGGGACCAAGGGCTGGGCGCAGTTCGCGGTCTGCGTGGAATGGCTGCTGGAGCAAAAGATCGAGCGGCGCGATGTGGTGGTAGCATTCGGCGGCGGGGTGATCGGCGATCTGGTGGGGTTCGCCAGTGCCGTGCTGCGGCGGGGCGTGCGGTTCGTGCAGATACCGACGACGCTGCTGGCGCAGGTCGACAGTTCGGTTGGCGGCAAGACCGGGATCAACACGCCGCAGGGGAAGAACCTTGTGGGGGCGTTCCATCAGCCGTCGCTGGTGCTGGCCGATATCGACGCTTTGGCCACGCTGCCCGCGCGCGATTTTCTGGCCGGTTATGGCGAGGTGGTGAAATACGGGCTTCTGGGGGATGCGGATTTCTTCGACTGGCTGGAGGCGAACGCGCCTGCCATGGCGGCGGGCGATGCGGGCTTGCGGCAATACGCGGTGCGCCGGTCGGTCGAGATGAAGGCGGGGATCGTATCGCGTGACGAGACGGAAGAGGGCGAGCGGGCGCTGCTCAACCTTGGCCATACGTTCTGCCATGCGCTGGAAAGGGCCACGGGCTATTCCGACCGGTTGCTGCATGGTGAAGGGGTGGCGATCGGCTGCGCGCTGGCCTTCGAGCTGTCGCAGCGCATGGGGCTTTGTTCGCAGGAAGCGCCAAGCCGTGTGCGGGCGCATCTGAAGGCGATGGGGATGAAGACCGATCTGCGCGACATTCCGGGCGATTTGCCGGATGCGGCGACGCTGGTCGGGTTGATGGGGCAGGACAAGAAGGTGATCGACGGGCGGCTGCGTTTCGTGCTGGCGCGCGGGATCGGCGAGGCTTTCGTGGCCGAGGATGTGCCGCCCGGTCTGGTGACCGGGCTGCTGGCCGAGGCGTTACGCTAGAAGGCGGGACGCTAGAACAGCAAGCGGTAGGCGTTGCCGCGCGTGTCGGTCGCCTGGCCGGTGCCGCTGGTGGTGCCCGAGCCCATGACGAAATCGCCCTGCACCTGGGTGTTGTCACGGCAGACGGCGAACAGCTCGCCCGGGTTCACCCCGCCGACGGTTTCGGTCTTGCCGCCCAGATCGCCGCCCGGTCCCGACAGGCGGATCGACAGGCCACGGTTGCGTGACACCACCTTGGGCGCGACCGAGGCCCATGTGCCATCGCAGCGCGTGCCGTCGGGCAGGCGGAATTTCAGGTTGCCCGAAGCGCCGTCGGCATTCTTGGCGGTCGCCTCGATCACCGGAAGCGGTTGTTCTAGCGCGAGGGGGCCGGACACGGGATACATGCGGATCTCGGTCGAGGAGCCGCAGGCGGTCAGGCCGGCCGTGGCAAGAAGGGCGAGGGAGAGGGGCAGGAAACGGGGCACTTGGTCGATCCTTGCAGCTCGTCATGAAGGGGTTGCGGCGGGTGTGGACCAGTGCCGTGGGCGTGTCAAGAACGCCAAGGCCGCAGGTCGATCACCGAACGGTGCGCAGGCGGTTGGACGCTTGGCCGTAGGGTTGGCGACCGGCGAAGATGCGGTCGAAGACGGAAAGCGCGAGCGTCTGGCTGAAGATGCCGCGCTTGACGTTCGGCCAATGGGCGACCCCGGACCGGTCTATCACCGAAGCGGTCAGCCGGACGGGCAGGGTTTCGTGACCCAAGGCCGCGAGGACGGCGGCGCGGTGCTGGCCTGCGGTCAACAGGATGCGGGTCTGGTCATGATGGCGCAGGATGACACCCTGTATGTCGCCGTCATGCGCCGGATGGCGCAGGTAGCCGCGCGATTTGATCGAACGGTGCAGGCGGGCAAGGCGGGTGAACTCGGCGGCACCGGCCACTTCGGTGGCTGGACCCCATGCCTTCCATCCGTCGCTGAAGGTCAGATCGAAGCCGTGCTGGCGGTAATCATGGGCGCAGACACCGGTCCAGAAGGCCTGTGCCGCAGCAGGGTCGCGAAAATCCCACGGCAGGGTGGCGGCAGAGGCGGGGCGGAGCAGATCGGGATGGGCAACCTGTGGCGACACGCCGATCGCGGCAGCGGCAGTGGCGGGCCGGAAGCGTTCATAATAGGCGTAGAGAGCGGACCCTGCGTAGGTGTCCAGCCCCTTGTCCATGGCGCGGACGGTCTGGACGAAGGGGTTCTGCCCGCGCGGCGACATAGGAAAGGCGACCGAATGCAGGCCGAGACAGGCGCCAGAGGCGACGTCGATCAGGAACGGGCTTTCCGGCCAGAGATAGGCTGCGTGCATCGGGTCGGATGTGACGCCGCGCAGGTCGGTGCAGGCCGGGACATGGTGCTGGAAACGATTGGACAGCCAGGCGAGCAGGCGTTGGCGGACGCCGCGCTTTTGTTCGGCGACGCGGGAACCGGGTGGGCTGGACACAGTGGTGATGGAGACTGTCGTATCGGACACGGGCCGCCTCGGTTGATGCGTGGACTGCTTAACGGATTTCGGGACGGCAGAGTTCCGCGCATGGTCAATTGTCCGGCACGGTTTCGACGCAAAGCACTGTTGGAAGATGCTGGGCGGCGGTCTGCCACGTCTCGCCTTCGTCATGGCTTGCAAAGATGCTGCCGCTGTTCGTGCCGAAATACAGGCCCGACAGGCTGTTCCGGTCGGTTGCCATGGCTTGCCGGAGCACGGTGAAAAAGCAGTTGCGGTCCGGAAGGCCCTTGCCATGACCCTGCCACGTCGCGCCGCCATCGCAGGATTTCCACACAAGGGCGCGTGCGTCGGGCGGGTAGCGGCCCTTGGTGTCGCCGTTCAGCGGCAAGGTCCAGATCATCGCGGGATCATGCGGGTTGACGGCGACCGGAAAGCCGAAAGACGAGGGCAGGCCTGCGGTGATGTCATGCCAGCTGCGCCCGCCATCGGGGCTTCGGAACACGCCGTGGTGGTTTTGCTGGTAGATCAGGTCGGATCCCGTGGCGAGGGCCATGTTATGGACGCAGTAGCCGACCTCGTGGCCGCAGCCGTCGTTGCTGTGGCCGCCGCTGACTTGACCCCACTCGTTCGCGAGGCGGTTGCGGCGGTCCCACGATGCGCCGCCGTCTTCCGAGGCGAAGACCCCTGCCGCAGAGATGCCGATCCAGAGGTGGGCGGGATTATCGGGGTCGCTCAGGATGGTGTGAAGGGTGAGACCTGCTGCACCCGGTTCCCAGCTTGGACCCGAGGGGTGGTTCGAGAGCCCCTCGACCACCGACCATGTCAGGCCGTCGTCGGTGCTTTGCAGCAATGTGGCGGGTTTGGCCCCGCAATAGAGGGTGCGCCCGACCTTGTGCAACGACCAGATCGCGCAAAGGCGGCCGGTGAACGGGGCGGGGGGTGCTGGCTCCATCCCGATCTTCGCGGCGATTTCGGGGTGTTCGGCAAGGAAGGCATCGCCTTGGCCATTGGCCAGTTTGGCAAGCTGCCAGCTTTCGCCTTGGTCGGTCGATCGCCAGACGCCTGCGCCGTGCCAGTCGCTGCCACCGGCAGCCCAGAGTGTCGATCCGTCGGAAATGAAATGGTTGATCGGCCAGCCCTGACAGAAAGGACCACGGAGCGACCATTCGGCTCTTTGGCCGGTGATCACGAAAGCACCCTTTGTCGTGCCGACGAGAAGCGAGACATCCTGCATGGCCGAACCCCGGGGCAAGTGCTTTGGTGCCGATGCTGCGCCTTTTGGCGATTGCTTAACAGTGGAGATGCCGGCGACTTGCGGATCTTTGCCCGGGTTTGCCTGATGCACGGATCGCCCCGGTCAGGCGATGTTACGACATTGTAATTGCGTAACATTAATCAAGAGAGAGGAGGTTGGCTGGGGCGCTAGGATTCGAACCTAGGTATGTCGGTACCAAAAACCGATGCCTTACCACTTGGCGACGCCCCAACCGTGAGCGGGTGTTTAGCGAAGGGTTCGGGGGGCTGCAAGGGGGGAATTGCGGAAAAAAGCGGTGATTGCCAGCGGTTGGGGGGAAGGGTAGGTCTGGCACCATGCAACGGTTCGATGTCATCGTTTTGGGGGCCGGAGCGGCCGGAATGTTCGCCGCCATCGAGGCCGGGCGGCGCGGGCGGCGGGTGCTTGTCGTCGATCATGCCAAGGCTGCGGGCGAGAAGATTCGCATCTCGGGCGGGGGGCGGTGCAATTTCACAAACCTCGGGATTGCGCCCGAGCGATTCATCAGCCGCAATCCGCGCTTCGCCCTTTCGGCGCTGAAACGCTATACGGCGCGGGATTTCGTGGCGCGGGTCGATGCGGCGGGAATCGGCTGGCATGAAAAGACGCTTGGCCAGTTGTTCTGCGACGGGTCGGCGACACAGATCGTGCAGATGCTGTTGCGCGACATGGCGGCGGCGGGGGTAGAGTTATGGCTGGGTTGCACCCTCGGCGAGGTGCGGCGCGAGGCAGGCGGTTTCAGCGTCGAGACCGGGCGCGGTTTGGTGGCAGGCGGCGCGGTGATCGTTGCAACGGGGGGCAAGTCGATTCCGAAGATGGGGGCGACGGGCTACGGCTATCAGGTGGCCGGTGCATTCGGCTTGCCGTTGGTCGAGACGCGGCCTGCGCTGGTGCCGCTGACCTTTGCAGCGCAGGAGTTGGAGTGGATGGCGCCGCTGGCCGGCGTTTCCGGGCAGGCGCGGGTGAGTTGCGGCAAGACCGGGTTCGACGAGGCGGTGCTGTTCACGCATCGCGGGCTGTCGGGGCCTGCGGTGCTGCAAATCTCGAGTTATTGGCGCGAGGGCGAGGCGGTGATGCTGGACCTTGCGCCGGGGGTGGATGTGGGTGCGGTGCTGCGGGCCGAAAAGCAGGCAGCGGGGCGGGCGATGCTGCGGACCGCACTGGGAAAGCTGCTGCCCGAGCGGCTTGCCCGCCATGTCGAGGCGGCGGCGGGGGTGACGGGACCGATGGCCGAGATGGGGCGCGCAAAGCTGGACGAGGTGGCCGCGATGGTGCAGCGCTGGTCGCTGGTGCCTGTCGGGTCGGAAGGCTACCGCACGGCAGAGGTCACGCTTGGCGGGGTGGATACCGATGCGCTGGATGGCCGGACGATGGAGGCAAAGGGCGTGCCGGGGCTTTATTTCGTGGGCGAGGTTGTCGACGTAACCGGTTGGCTCGGCGGGTATAATTTCCAGTGGGCCTGGTCATCGGGCTGGGCGGCAGGTCAGGTGGCGTGAGCTGCTCGGTTCGTGCGAGCCGATGCTGAACCGACCAGCGAATCTGCCATGGGTCAGGTCTGGTGCTGTCGGTGAGAAACACAAGACAAAAGAAAAGGCCCGCTTGCGCGGGCCTTTTGGTAGCGATGTCGCGAAAATCAGCGCTTGGAGAACTGGAAGCTCTTGCGGGCTTTGGCCTTGCCGTACTTCTTGCGTTCCACGACGCGGCTGTCGCGGGTCAGGAAGCCTGCGGCTTTCAGGGCACTGCGGAGCGTGGGTTCGTAAAGCTGCAGGGCTTTGGAGATGCCGTGCTTGACCGCGCCCGCCTGACCCGAGAGGCCACCACCGGCGACCGTTGCGAAGACGTCGAACTGGCCTTCCACATTGGCGATGGTGAAGGGCTGCTTGAGGATCATTTGCAGAACAGGGCGCGCGAAGTAGACGGCCATTTCCTTGCCGTTCACCACGACCTTGCCGGTGCCGGGCTTGACCCAGACGCGGGCGACGGCGTCTTTGCGCTTGCCGGTCGCATAGGAACGGCCAAGCGCGTCACGCTGCGGAGCTTTCGGGGCTGCGGCTTCCGCCACGGCGGGGGCCGAACCGGCGACGGCCGATTTCAGATCGTCGAGAGACTTGATGTCAGCCATGATCATGCGCTCCGCGTGTTCTTCGGGTTCAGGACCTTGAGGTCGAGAACGGTGGGCTGCTGGGCTTCGTGCGGATGCTCGGCGCTTGCATAGACGCGCAGGTTGGTCATCTGCTGACGGCCAAGGCTGTTACGGGTGATCATACGCTCGACGGCTTTGGTCACGACACGCTCGGGGTGGGCGCCTTCGAGAACCTGACGCGCGGTGCGGAACTTGATGCCGCCCGGGTGGCCGGTGTGCCAGTAGTAGCGCTTGTCTTCGCGCTTGTTGCCGGTCATCTGGATCTTGTCCGCGTTGATCACGATGACATTGTCACCCATGTCCATGTGCGGGGTGAAGGTCGGCTTGTTCTTGCCGCGCAGGATGTTGGCGACGATCGTGGCGAGGCGACCCAGAACGATGCCTTCGGCATCGATCAGGATCCACTTCTTCTCGATGTCCGCCGGAGTAGCGGTGAAGGTTTTCATATTGAACCCTATGAGTGAAGCGGGGGTATCGCTCCCCCGTGGTCTTGGATGGGGGCTTATCGCGTGAAGCGAGGCATTGGTCAAGCGATTGGGGCGAGATTAAATCGTTTGAAATCAGAGGTTTGTTAAAAAGGTATTATATTACCCCATATGATCGGGGGGAGGGGCCACGAATTTTCTGCGAAAATTCAGCCCCTGCCTGCCGACGTGGGCGTTTTGGTCAGCGCAGGCGGGGCGGGCGGTCGGGGTCCATGCCGGGGGCTGCGGGGGCTGCGGGTTCGGTCCGCACCGGTTCGGGCAAGTCGAAGCGGCGGGCGACGCGGACAAGGGCCTGCGCGGCGGGGTCGGACGAGCCGAGGAAAGTGACGTCGAGTTCGCCGGCCTCGACGCCTGAAAAGGTGAGCGCTTCGGCCACGGCGCGGGCCAGCGCGCTTTCGGCACCGGGGCGGGCGTCGAGAAAGGCGAGCATGTGGCCGCGGCGGTCGTCGGCATAATCGACGGCGGCAAGGAGCGCGGCCGAGGCGAGGCCGCCTGCATGGGCGAGTTTGGCGGTCAGGGCCGCCGTGAGGGTTTCGGGCAGGGCGCGCGGTGCGTGGAAGGCGCGGGGCTTGGCGCTGGTCTCTTCCGGGGCGCTGGCGAGGGTGGTGGCAAGCCAGTCCATCGCTGCGGCGGGCAGGATGGTCGAGGAAGGCGCCACGCCGAGGTTGAGCCCGAGGCCGATGCCCTGGCCTGCAAGCTGGCCTGCGATGATGCGACCGGGCAGGGCTGCATAGGGGGCGGGACCTTCGGTGAATGCCGCGAGGCGGTCTTCGCTATCGAAGGCGAGGACGACGGGGCCATCCTCCAGCGGAAAGACGCGGGGCGAGAGGGTTTCGCCGGCGGGTTCCCCGGTAAGGAGCAGGAAGAGTTCGGCGTCGGCGATCTGCTGGTAGAGGCGCAGGCGGGCGGTGTCATCCTCGGGGTGGGCCTCGGTTGCGGCGAAGGCGGCGTCGAGCGGGGTCATGGCGTGATCCTAAGGCTTGGCCAGCGCGGCGCGGACGGCTGCGCGCAATTCGGGAAGCAGGTCCGTGGCGAACCACGGGTTGCGTTTGAGCCATCCGGTATTGCGCCATGACGGGTGGGGCAAGGGCCAGATGCCATTGCTTGCATGGACGCGCCAGTTTGCCACGGTACCCGAGACGTTGGCGGCGGCGGGGCCGAGGTGCCAGCGCATGGCGGCACCGCCCACGGCGAGGGTCAGGCGCAGGTCGGGCAGGCTGGCCATGACGCGGGCGCGCCAGAGCGTGGCGCAAAGGGGGGGCGGGGGCAGGTCGGAGCCTTTGGCATCGTATCCGGGAAAGCAAAAGGCCATGGGGACGATTGCGATGCGGGTAAGGTCATAGAATTCGGCGGGCGAAAGGCCGGTCCAGTCGCGCAGGCGGTCGCCGCTGGGGTCGGTGAAGGGGCGGCCCGAGGCGTGGACCCGCGCGCCAGGGGCCTGACCTGCGATCAGCAGACGGGCCGAGGGCTGGAACCATGCCACGGGGCGCGGGGAATGGGCGGTGCGGGTCGCGGCAAAGCGGCCCGCGCAGGCCGTGCAGGCGCGGATTTCATCGGCGAGGGTGACGGGCAGGGACATGGCGCTGCTTTCGGGGCGAGGGCTGAAGATGGGGCGCGCATGGCGGCACGGCAACACCCGCGTCGCAATCTAAGGGAGTGCCTTGCCCATGCGCGGCGGGAGGGTTAGGCGACAGGACTAATCCGCCACATTTCACCCGAGAACCCGCATGTACCGCGTCTCGCCCTTTGTTCGCCGCTTTGCCTGGGCGCTTCTGGGCGGCATCGCGCTGGCGACGGTCTGGGTGAACCTGTCGCCGGAGAGCTATTACGACGTGATCGAGTGGCGGCTGATCGACCGGCCCTTGCCGTTGTGGATTTCAGGCGATGCGGTGATCGTGACGCCTATGACGTTGGTGTCGGATGTGCTGATGTCGCTGTTCCTGTTCTTTGTGGGTAAGGAATTGTGGGAGGCTCTGGTCTTGGCACGGGGCGCTCTGGCCGGTCGGCGCGCCTTGTTGCCCGCGGGTGCGGTGGCGGGGGCGATCGCGGGGTCGGTGTCGGTGTGGCTGCTTTACGCCGCGCTGTTCGAGCGGGCCGTCGAGGCGGTTCCGGGGGCGGGCTGGCCGGTGCCGATAGGGTCGGAGATCGTGGTGGGCTATGTCGTGGGGCGGCGCGTCTTTGGCGCGGGGCATCCGGCGCTGCATCTGCTTTTGCTGATATCCATCGCGTCGAATATCCTTGGCACGCTGATGCTCGGGGTGGCTTATCCGGCGGCGGGGTTGAAGCTGTTGTGGCTGCTGGCTCCGCTTGCGGCCTCATTCCTCGTCTGGCGGCTTTACGGTCGGCCCGACGCACGCGGCGCGACCGAGCGGGACAGACGTCGCGCGCAGGCACTTTGGCCCTATGTGCTGGCAGGTGTGGCAAGCTGGATCGGCGTTGCTGCGGCTGGCTTGCCGCCGGAACTGGGGCTGTTGCCGGTGCTGCCGGCCATTCCGCATGCCGACCGGTCGTTCGGCCTGTTTGCCGAAGCCGAAGAGTTGCTGCATGACCCGCTGAACCGGCTGGCGCATCTGCTGGCCGCACCTTTGGCGGTGGTTTTGTTCCTGTTCGGGCTGACGCGGGGCGGGATCGACCTTCAGGCCTGGGCCCCGACGACCGCGACGGTTCTGGCTGCGATGTGGATCGGCAAGCCCCTCGGGCTGGTTGCGGGGGCGTTGCTGGCGGCGCGGATCTTTCGATTGCCGATGCCCGCGGGGGTGCGGATCCGCGATCTGGTGCTGATCGCCGTGATCAGCGGGATCGGATTTACCGCGCCGGTTCTAGCGGTCGATACGGCGCTTCCGGGTGGCGCTATGGCCGAGGCGGCGCGGCTGGGGCTGGCGCTTTCGATGCTGGCCGCTTTTGTGGCACTGGCGCTGTCGCGTGTGATGCGGCGCTGAAACAATGGCGCAGCGATACGGACCATTGTAAACGGCACGGCATTTGCATCATAATGATGCCTTAAAGGATGGCTAGTATCATCCCAAAGGCGACACAAACGCCATCGGGGCAGTCGGCCTGCGTGACGGGCCGAAAGGGTGCTGTATGATCGAATTCGACAATGTGTCGAAGTCCTTTTGGACCGGGAAAACGCGCAAGGTCATTCTGGACCGTGCGTCCTTCCGTGTGGATATGGGCCAATCGCTCGGCATTCTTGCGCCCAACGGGACGGGCAAGACCACCTTGATCAACATGATCGCAGGGCTGGAACAACCTGACGAGGGGCGGATCACGCGCAAGGCGCGCATATCCTTTCCGCTCGGGTTCATGGGTGGCGTGGTAACGCGCCATTCGGCAACCGAGAACGCGCGTTACATCGCGCGGCTTTATTCGCTGGACCCCGATTACGTCGAAAGTTTCTGTCGCTGGGTCTGCGGGATCGGCGAATACTTCGACATGCCGGTCGGCACCTATTCGTCAGGGATGCGCGCGCGGTTTTCCTTTGCGCTGCTTCTGGCGCTGGATTTCGACTATTACCTGATCGACGAGGGAATGCCCGCGTCGACCGACCCCGAATTCAACCGCAAGGCGGGCACCATCCTGCGCGAGAAGTTGCTGAACGCCACGGTCATCGTGGTGTCGCATCAGGCCTCGACCATCGAAAAATTCTGCAAGTCGGCGGCGGTGCTGCGGCACGGGCAGCTTTACATGTTTGACACCCTCGAAGAAGCGAAACGGCTCTACGATTATGAAACTCAAGGTTAAGCGGTTCAACACGCGGCGTCCCGATCCGGTCGCCGAGCCTGTCGTCACGGCCGCGCCGCGGGTTGCCCCGCAAATTGCAGCGCGCCCGACACCGGCAGCAATAGCCCAGACATCGGCGACACCGCAGATGCGGTTGGCGGCCGGGGGTGGGCTGGCGGGGGGCGGGCAGGCGGGGGGCGGGCAGGCGGGGAACGGGCAGGCGGGGAACGGGCAGATCGCACCGCCGAGGGCTGCACTGGCCACGGCGGGTGCTCCGGTCACGGAAAGGCTTTTTGATACGCATGAAGACGGGTTCGGCTCAGAGGCCTTTCCGACGGCGCGGGGCGCGGCCCCTGCCACGCCCGAGGACGTAGCCGCCAATGCGGACATCGACGCCATCAAGCGCGAGGGGTTGACGGGGCGGCAGTTGCGGATGGCGCGGCGGATGGCCCAGAAATACGGGCTTCCGGCCACGTCGGATTTCGACGCTGTTCGCCTGCTGCGGGCTTCGGGGATCGATCCGTTCCAGCGCAACGCTATGATCGAGGTGCTGGCCGAGGACGAAGAGGAAGAACCGGCGCGCAACACCGCACTGGTGCCCGCGCAGCAGCGGCTGCCCGAAACGATCAAGCCGATGAAGGTGCCCGCGCCCGACCAGCGGGCCGAGGTGAACCACGCCGCCGAAATCCGCAAGATGCAAGAGGAGTTGCTGCGTCGCAGGAAGCGGCGGTCGCTTCTGTTGACGCTGCGCCTGCTGTTCTTTGTGGCGTTGCCCGGTCTGCTTGCGGGGATCTATTACTATACGATCGCCACACCGCTTTATGCATCGAACACCGAATTCATCATCCAGACCGCGATGCCGCCTTCGGCGACGGGCACGTCGATGGGCGGGTTGCAGTCGAACCCGATGATGAACATGCAGGATTCGATCGCGATACAGGGCTATCTGCAGTCGCGCGATGCGATGCTGCGGCTGGACCGCGACATCGGGTTCCGCGCGATCTATTCGAAACCTGACATCGACCCGATCCAGCGCCTTGCACCGGATGCGACGGATGAGGCCACCTACAAGCTTTACAAGCAGATGGTGCGGATTTCCTATGATCCGACCGAAGGGATCGTCCGGCTGGAAGTGATCGCGCCGGACCCGCAGATGTCGGTCGACATCTCGAAGGCGCTGATCAGCTACGCCGAGGAGCAGGTCGACAAGCTGACGCAGCGCCTGCGCGAAGACACGATGAAGGGCGCGCGCGAAAATTACGACGATGCCGAGACGGCCTTGCTCGATGCCCGCACGCGGGCGGTCGACCTGCAAGAGCGCTTCAAGGTTCTGTCATCGGATGTCGAGGTGTCGCTGATCACCAGCCAGATCGGTTCCTTGGAAGGGCAGATGACGCAGGACCGTCTGTCGCTGGCGCAGATCGAATCGAACAAGACGCCGAACCCGGCGCGGCTCGAACCTCTCAAGCGGAGGATTGCCACGCTGGAGAGCGAGATCGCTTTGCTGCGGGCCAAGCTGGTCGAGAACGATGCGGGCGGCCAGTCGCTTGCCCGGATGAAGAGCGAGATGACGACCGCAGAAGCCGACGCGCAGACGCGGCAGGTGATGCTGGCAAAGGCGCTCGAGACGATGGAGCTTGCGCGGATCGAGGCCAACCGGCAGGCGCGGTATATCTCGCTTTCGGTGGCACCCGTGGCACCCGACGAGGCCGCCTATCCGAGGGCCTTCGAGAACACGCTGGTGGCGCTGCTGATTTTTGCCGGTATATACCTGATGATCTCGATGACCGCCGCAATCCTGCGGGAGCAGGTCTCGGCCTGAGGAAGACGTGATGAAGACGGTTAAGATCGGTGGGCTGTCGGTCAGCAATGACAGCCCGCTTCTGGTGATTGCGGGGCCTTGCCAGCTGGAAAGTCTGGACCATGCCCAGATGATCGCAGGCACAATGGCCGAGGCCTGTGCCAAGGCGGGCGCGCAATATGTGTTCAAGGCCAGCTACGACAAGGCGAACCGCACCAGCCTGAAGGGGCGGCGCGGGCTGGGGATGGAGGCCGGGCTTCGGGTTCTGGAAGCCATCAAGGCGATGGGGATGCCGGTCTTGACCGACATTCACGACGCCGAGCAGGCGCGGGCTGCGGCGGGGGTGGTGGATATCATCCAGATCCCGGCGTTCCTGTGCCGCCAGACCGACCTTTTGATCGCGGCTGGCGAGACGGGAGCGGTGGTCAATATCAAGAAGGGGCAGTTTCTGGCGCCCTGGGATATGGCGAATGTGGCTGAAAAGGTCGCTTCGACCGGCAACGAACGGATCTTGCTGACCGAGCGGGGCGCGAGTTTCGGGTATAACACGCTGGTCGCCGACATGCGGTCTTTGCCGACCATGGCGAAAACCGGCTACCCGGTCATCATGGATGCGACCCATTCGGTGCAGCAACCGGGAGGTCAGGGCAATTCATCGGGCGGGCAGCGCGAATTCGCGCCGGTCATGGCACGCTGTGCGGTGGCGATCGGCATTGCGGGCGTGTTCATCGAAACGCATGAAGCGCCCGATACCGCGCCAAGCGACGGGCCGAACATGATACCGCTGGCCGAAATGGCGGGCTTGGTCGCCAGCCTGATGGATTTTGACCGTCTGGCCAAGGCAAACCCGCTGCGGGTGTGAAAAAAAGGGGCCGGGGAAACCCCGGCCCGTCCAGTCAGGGGTCCGTTGCCGGATCAGTCGCGCCAAAAGGGTTTGGCGAATTCGCTGGCCGCGCTGTCTGCGCCAAGGCCGATATCCTGAAGCAGGTGATCATCGAGCCGCGCCAGTGATGTACGAGTGCGGCGGCGGTCCTCCCAGTTTGCAAGAACCAGAGCCACGGACACCAGCATCCGCGAAAGCGGCGGCAGGCTGGCGGGCAGGTGCAAGGCGTGGAGCCGCGGAGACATGATCTTTCCTTTTGTGTTGATACAATGCTTGTGTTTACGCAGTTTATAGATACAATAAATTTTGTATCAGCGCCATGGGAACATTGTGACAGAGACAATTTGGAAGCCGGATCTGGCACAATATCCCGGCCCGAAATACCTCGCCCTTAGCAGGGCGCTGCGCGAGGCGATCCGGTCAGGCGCGATGGCCGAGGGGGTGCAGCTTCCGACGGTGCGCGATCTGGCATGGTCGCTCGGGGTGACGCCGGGCACGGTGAGCCGGGCCTATGCGCTGGCAACGCAAGAGGGGCTTTTGGCGGCGACAGTGGGGCGGGGCACCTTTGTGGCCGCCCGCGAACCACGGCTCGGTCCGACGCAGCCTTTGGTCATCGAGCGCGAGAATGGCGGGCGGATCGACCTGCGCGCCCCGCGCCTGCCCGAGGTGGGGCAAGAGGCGGCGATTGCGGCGGTGCTGCGCGATCTGGCGGGCAAGGTGGGGCCGGATTGGGTGGATTACACCACGCAGCGGGCCGAGCAGCCGTTACGCACGGCGGTTTGCGACTGGCTGTCGGACCGGATGCTCGGCGCGTTCGGGCCGGATGACATTGCGCTGACGGCGGGCGGGCAGAATGCGATCAGCCTGATCTTGCTGTGCTGTCTGCGCGGGGACCGCCCGGTCGTGCTGACCGAGGAGTTGGCCTATCCCGGTTTTCGCCATGCCGCACGGCTGGCGCGGGCCGATGTGGTGGGGGTGGAAACCGATGCCGAGGGCATGATCCCCGAGGCGCTCGAGGCTGCCTGTCGTCGCCACGGGGCGCAGGTGCTGTGCGTGACTCCCGAAGCACAGAACCCGACGGGGGTGCGGATGTCGGTCGAGCGGCGCGAGAAGATCGTGGCGCTGGCGCGGCATTTCAATTTGCAGGTGATCGAGGACGATTGCTACAGCCTGTCGGAATCGGATTGGCCGACGCTGCGCGCGCTGGCGCCGGAACGGGTGTGGCACGTAGGCAGCCTTTCAAAGACGGTGAGTGCGGCCTTGCGTTTCGGCTATGTGGTCTGCCCTGCGGGCATGGGCGAGACGGGGCGGATCACGGTGCAACATGCCTATTTCGCGCTGGCAAAGCCGGTGTCGGACATCTGCCTTGCGCTGTTCGAAAGCGGGGCTGCGGCGCAGATCCGCGCGCGGGTGGCAGAAGAATTGGCGGTGAAGGTCGAAACGGTGGTAGCAGCTCTCGGGCGCTATGATCTGACATGGCAACCGGGTCTGCGCTTTGCCTTTCTGCGCCTGCCGCAGGGGTGGCGAGGGTCGACATTTGTGCGCGAGGCGGAAGCGGCCGGGGTGCTCGTGCGGTCGGCCGATGAATACGCGCTGAGCCACGGGCGTGCGCCCCATGCGGTGCGGATCGCCTTTGCCGGCAATATCAGCCCCGACGAATTTGGCCGCGCCATGGCGACGCTGGCGGGCCTTTTGGCGCGGCCGCCCTATGATCCGGCGGTTTGATCGGATTTTATGTGGCGCATTGGTCGCTTGTTCATCTTTATCCCGTAGCTGTGACTTGACCGAAAGGCGGGTTTGGCAGAGTCTTTTGCATATAATAACGAGCAGAAAGACCCTAACATGGGACAACAGGCGTTTTTTCACGCCCCGCATGGCGGGGCGGATTTTCTTGGCATCCGGACCAATCGCAGCGGGGCAACCGAAATCATCTATGATGACGGCGTTGCGCGGCGCATGGTCTGGCGGGTATCCGGCCCGGCAAGCGAGGCGCGTCTGAACGAGGCGTTGCGGGCCGCCGTGGGAGCGGTGCGCGTCGTGCCCACGCTTTATGACGAGCTTAAGAAGCGGTCTATTGCTGTCGAACGCATCGCTGGCTGAGCCAGAACTGCTTGAATTTGTGGCGGTTGCAGGGTTATTGACCGCAGGGTCGTGACGCGGCTTGCGCTTTGCGTTCTGATGCGTCTAATTTGATCAAACGCGGCGCAAAGCCGGGCAGGCTGTCGACAGGGGTAGAGATGGCGCAAAACAATGGGGCCGCCGAACGCCGATCCGAGGCCGCAAGCGGCTGGATGCTGATCAGCCCGACCTTTATCTATGCCGTGCTGCTGCTTGCCGCACCTTTGCTTGCAGTGCTGTTCTATGCGCTGACGTTGAAAGAGACGGGCGGGTTCAGCTTTGGTAATTTCTGGGAAGTCTGGACCAAGCCGATTTACCAAAAGCTGATGGGCCGGTCGCTGACGGTTTCGCTTTCGGTGACGGTGGTGACGGTGCTGCTGGCCTATCCGGTGGCCTATTTCGTCAGCTTCCACGTGCATCCGAGCAAAAAGTCGCTCTGGCTGTTCTTGATCACGATTCCATTCTGGACCAGCTATCTGATCCGCGTGTTTCTGTGGAAAGTCATCCTTGGCTATAACGGCGTGATCAATTCGGGCCTGATGAGCATCGGGATCATCGACGAGCCGTTGCAGGCGATCAATTACAACGTTCAGGCGATGATCCTGACCCTGGCCCATGCCTATGCGCCCTTTGCCATTCTGCCGATCTTCGTCAGTCTGGAAAAGATCGACCGCTCGCTGCTGGAAGCGGGGCAGGATCTGGGCGAAAGCCGCTGGCTGACGTTCCTGCGGGTGACCTTGCCGCTGTCGATGGCAGGTGTGATCGCGGCGGTGCTGATCGTGTTCATTCCGACGGTTGGCGATTATGTGACGCCTGACCTGATCGGGGGCGGCAAGCTGCCGATGATCGCCAATATGATCGAGGTGACGATGCTGAAACAGAACGACCGGCATATGGGATCGGCGATTGCCATGACGGCGATGTTGATCGTGGCAGTGGTCAGTCTGGTCTTTTTGTTCCTGAACAAGCGGTTCCTGCGGGGGGCGAAATGAAGGCTCCGGCGCTACGCAGCTATACAATTGCCTATCTGGTGTTCCTTTACGCCCCGATCATCCTGCTGCCGCTGTTCGCCTTCAACGACAGCAAGGTCATCGCCTTTCCCTTGTCGGGCTTTACCACGAACTGGTTTTCGGTGATGTGGGCCGACCAGAACCTGTGGAACGCGGCGAAGAATTCATTGGTGATATCGACATCCGTTGCTGTGTTTTCCACGGTGCTTGGCCTGTTTGCCGCGCGGGCGACGACGCGGTTCAAGTTTCCGGCCAAAGGTGCGGCGATCGGGTTGATCATGCTGCCCTTGGTGTTGCCCGAGATGATCGTGGCCATGTCGATGCTGGTGGTTCTGCTGGCTGTCGGCGTGCCTTTGTCGATCTTTACCATCATTCTGGGGCATGTCCTGCTCTGCACGCCCTTTGCCGTGGCGATCCTGACATCGGCATTCCAGTCGCTTGACCAGTCGCTTGAAGAAGCTGCGCTGGATCAGGGCGAGACGCCGCTTTCGACGTTCTGGCTGATCATCCTGCCCTTGGTCATGCCGGGGATCATCTCGTCGGCGCTGATCTGTTTCACCATCAGCCTTGACGAGTTCATCATGGCCTATTTCCTTGGCGGGAACGAGCCGGTGCTGTCGACCTATATCTTTGGCCAGTTCCGGTTTCCGGCGCGGGTGCCGGCGATCATGGCGCTTGGCACCATCCTTGTCTGCCTGTCGATCACCCTGCTTGCGATTGCAGAATATTTCCGCCGCCGTGGCATCGCGAAAGCCGGCGGTAAAGATACCGGAGGCTTCCTGTGAGCACGAAAGACGCCATGATCGAGTTCAGGGATGTGCATAAGTATTACGGCGATTACCACGCCTTGCGCGGGATCACCGGCACGATCCGGCCGGGCGAGTTCTTTTCGCTGCTGGGGCCATCGGGCTGTGGAAAGACAACGCTGCTGCGGACGATTGCGGGGTTCGAGGGGATTTCGTCGGGCGCTGTGCTGGTGGACGGGCGCGACATGGCGGGGGTGCCTGCCAACAAGCGGCCGACCAATATGGTGTTCCAGTCCTACGCTATCTTCCCGCATCTGAGCGTGGAAGAAAACGTGGGCTTCGGTCTTCGCAAAGACCCGCGTTCCGCCGCCGACAAGGCGCGGGCAGTGGGCGAGGCTTTGGAGATGGTCGGCCTGAAGGGCTATGGCAAGCGGGCGGCGCATGCGCTTTCGGGCGGGCAGCGGCAGCGGGTTGCGCTGGCGCGGGCGCTGATCCTGAAGCCGAAGGTGCTGCTGCTGGACGAGCCGCTGAGCGCGCTTGACAAGAAGATGCGCGAACAGATGCAGATGGAGCTGATCAAGCTGCAACGGCAGGTGGGGATCACCTTTATCCTCGTGACGCATGACCAGGAAGAAGCCTTGGTCATGTCGGACCGGATCGCTGTGATGTTCGAGGGCGAGATCGCACAGCTTGCCGATCCGGAAACGCTGTATCGGCGGCCAAACAGCCGCAAGGTGGCAGATTTCATCGGGACGATGAATTTCCTGCCAGCCAAGGTGGTGGGCGAGACGGGCGAGAGTGTCGAGATCGACGCGGCGGGATTTGGCCGGTTTGCGATTGCCCCGTCGCAGGTTATGGGTGGCAAGACGAACGAGGGGGCCACGGTCGGCTTCCGCCCCGAGACGCTGACGATCCTGTTCGACGGATCGGCGCCAAGCGACCGCGAGACTGCCGGCACAATCGAAGAGGTCGTCTATTTCGGCGACATGACCTATTACGATGTGCGGATCGACGGGACGGAAACTGCGGTGCGTATTTCGATGCGTAACGTCTTTGGGCGGCCTGTGCTGGACATCGGGGCGCGGGCGCGGGTGGGGTGGTCTGCGGGGGCGCTGGTGCTGTTCCGCTAGGGCCGGATTTTTCTGCGAAAAATCCGGCGGCGATCCTCCTGCGAAGGATCGGAAGTTTCGCAGAAACTTCCTATGCGCGGTTTTCGCAGAAAACCGCGCCGGCTCAACGATCGGGCGGTAATAGTCCAAGACCGCGCAGGTAGATGCCGACACCGCTTTCGAGCAGGTCTTCGGGCGGGAATGGCGATTTGGCCCCGTTTCCGCGCATGTAGAGTTCCACCACGCCATGCGACAGCGCGAGGATATGGGCCGAGAACATGGTGGCAGGGGGGCGGCGGTCGGGGGCATCTGTTCGGACAGGGCGGTTGCCGCCTGTTCAAAGACGGCGCGGGCCTTGTGGGCGGCAAGCGCAAGGTCGGGGTGGGCGTTGAGCGAAAGCCCGCTTTCGAACATCGCCATGTAATGGCCCGGATATTTGCGGGCAAAGGCGAGATAGGCGCGGCCTGTCGCTTCGAACGCCGCGAGCGCAGAGGGCTGCCCGCCCGCATAGGCGAAATCCATCAGGGCGGCGAAGACTTCGTAGCCTTGGCGGGCGACTTCGGCGATCAGGTCGTCGCGGCCTGCGAAGTGGCGGTAGACGGCGGCGGGGGTCACCTCGGCCTGTTTGGCGGCTTCTGACAGGGTGAATCCGGTCGGGCCTTTTTCGGCAATGAGGATGAGGGCGGCATCGACGAGGGCCTGACGCAGGTTGCCGTGGTGATAGCCGCGTTTCATCTCAGTCCTTGGGGCGCAGGTCGGGCGTGCCGCAGATCGCGGGATCGGGCGTGCCTATCAGCGCCTTGTCGCGGCCCTTGTAATCGACCGCAAGCAGAACCGTCTGGATCGCGGCGATGCGGGCGCGTTTCTTGTCATCCGACAGGATGACGGTCCAAGGCGCATGGTCGAAATGTGATTTCTGCATCGTTTCGTCGATGGCCTGACTGTATGCGTCCCATTTGCCCAGACCGTCGATGTCGATGGACGACAGCTTCCATTGCTTGAGCGGGTCGCCCTCGCGGGCGAGGAAGCGGCGCAGTTGCTCGGCGCGGCCGACTTCGAGCCAAAGCTTGACGAGGGTGATGCCTTCGTCGACCAACATCCTTTCGAAATCAGGGAGTTGGCGGAAGAACTTGGCGCGTTGGTCGGCGGTGCAGAAGCCGAAGACATGTTCGACGATGCCGCGGTTGTACCACGAGCGGTCGAACATCACCATTTCGCCCGCAGCGGGCAGCCAGTCGATGTAGCGTTGGAAATACCAGCTTGCGGCTTCGCGGTCCGAGGGTTTGGAGAGCGCCACGACATTGGCAACGCGGGGGTTGAGGTTTTCGCGCATGGTGTCGATGGTGCCGCCCTTGCCAGCTGCATCGCGGCCTTCGAAGATGACGATGACGCGCTTGCCAGTGGCCTTTATGTCGGCCTGCATGCGGACGAGCTGGCGTTGCAGCCCCTCGATCGTCGCGTCGTAGTCCTTGCGCTTCATCTCCTCGCGGTAGGGATAGCTTGGGGTAATGATGTCGTCCTTGCCCGCTTTCTCGATGGCTTTGCGGACCGCTTTTGGCGCGTCTTTGGTGAAGTAGCGGGTGATTGCGCCGTCGAAGGGAAGATCGGACATCATGGGCCTCCGGGTTACTCGTTCCGGCGGAGCCTAGGACAGGTGGCAGGCCTAGCGCAATCCGGCACGGGCGGCGGCGCGGTCAATGGCTGCGACGACGGCTTCGGGGTTGGTGTGGTGCGGCATGTGGCCGACACCGGGCAGCACGGTCAGACGGGCGTTGGGCAGGCGTTGCGACAGCGGGCCGGAGTGGATCGAGAGCGGCACGATTGTGTCAGCGTCGCCATGCACCATTTCGAAGGGCAGGGTAAGCGTGGACAGACGGTGTTCAAAGGCCACGACCTGCGGGCGCAGGGTATTGATCTGCTGGACGTTTGCCGAAAGCGCGGTCTGGCGCAGAGTCAGGTCGTTGCCGAGATGGGCGAGGTAGCCTTCGGGCACGGGCTGGGGCGCGAAGACGGCGGTGACGGCGGCGTTCACGTAAGCCTCGGGCACCCAGGCGGCGGCGAGTTCGGTCAGGATGGCCCGTGCGTAGGGACGTTCGTTCAGCCGATACCACGGATCGAGCGTGCCGGGCCACGGCAGCGAGGGCGACGAGATGGTGACGAGGGCGGCTGCGGGGTGGTCGAGCGCCCATGACAGCGCAACCGTGCCGCCGTAGCTTTGACCGACGAGGATGGGCTTGGTCGCGCCAAGCTGGTCGGCGGCGGCCTTGAGCACGGTGACCTGGGCGGCGAGCGAGGCTTCGCCATCGGGCAGCGGGTCGGAATGGCCAAGGCCGGGGCGGTCGAAGGCGATGACGCGGTAGCGGGGGGAAAGGCGGTCGATCAGGTCGAAACTGAAATCGCGCGATGAACCCGAAGCGCCGTGGATCAGGATCAGGTCGGGGCCATCGCCCTTGACGAGCACATGCACGCGGGCATCGCCCACCTGGACGAATTGCCCTTCGGGCGGGTGGTCGCGCAAGGAGCGCGCTTCGCGGGCCTTGGCGCGGTAGACGGTCGCCGCCGAGGCGGTGGCGATCAGGGCTGCGGCGAAGGCGAGGCTACGTGCCAATCTTTTCAATCTCATAGGGCGTGGACTGGTAAATCTCGTTTATCCAGTTACCATATAGAAGGTGGGCGTGGCTTCTCCAGCGATTGAGCGGCGGCATCGCGGGATTGTCATCGGGATAGTAATTGGCAGGCACGTTGATCGGCGTGCCATTGGCAATGTCGCGGTCGTATTCCTGTTTCAGCGTGTCGCTGTCATATTCGAAATGGTTGAAGATATAGAGCGCGCGGTGGGCGGGGTCTTCGACGAGGCAGGGCCCGACCTCGTCGGACCCGAGCAGCGTGGTCAGGGCGGGGCGGGCGTCGATTTCCGCTTGCCGCATCTCGGTCCAGCGCGACACGGGGATGACGAAATCATCGGAAAAGCCGCGCAGGAAGGGCGAGGTGGGGCAAAGGTTGCGGTGGCGGAAGCAGCCGAAGGCTTTCGCGGGCAGCATGTGCTTTTCGACGCCGTGGAAGTGGTTGATCATCGCCATTCCGCCCCAGCAGACGCCGAAGGTGGATTGGACGTTGGTCTGGGTCCAGTCCATCACCTGCTCAAGTTCGGACCAATAGGTGACTTCGTGGAAGGGCAGGTGTTCGATGGGCGCGCCGGTGATGATGAGGCCGTCGAACTTTTCCCCCTTCACGTCCTGAAACGGGCGGTAGAAGGTTTCCATGTGTTCGGCGGCGGTGTTGCGCGTCTGGTGTTCGGTCATGCGGATCAGGTGCAGGTCGATCTGCAAGGGCGTGGCCCCGATCAGTCGGGCGAATTGGTTCTCGGTCTGGATCTTCTTGGGCATCAGGTTCAACAGGCCGATCCGCAAGGGGCGGATATCCTGACGCGCGGCGCGTTCGGGCGACATGACCGAGACGCCCTCGTTCCGCAGAACGTCATAGGCGGGCAGGCTCTCGGGCAGGGTAATGGGCATGATTGACCTTACGGGTTACGGGGCGGCAGATTTAGGCGGCAGCGGCGTGGCGATCGAGTGCGGTAGCGATCAGCGCGTGGAAGCCCGCCGCATCCTTGACGGTTGCGACCTCTTCGGCGGTGACGGTGAGGCCCCATTTGGCCATGGCGGCATAGCGGGGCTGGCGGTGTTCCAGAAGGCGGGCGTAGCCGAAGCGCAGGAAGGCATCGGGGTCTACGGCTGCGGCGTCCTTGCCATCGGTGTATTCGGCCCAGAGGGCGCGCAGGAAATCGGGCTGGTAATACATCGGCTTGGGCGCGCGGTCGAAGCGGCGCTTCAGTTCTTCGCGGTGGGCTTCGGAGCCTTTGATCCAGACAAGGAGCAGGGTGTCGGACAGCGTCTTCATCACCGGATCGGCGGGGTTCGCGGCATCGACGACTTCGCAGATCGACCCGCCCGAGTCGCAGACGAAATTGGAATAGCCGTAGATGTCATGCGCGCGGTCGATGAAGCGCGGCGTGTCTAGCAGGGCCGAGATTTCGGCATCGCGGTGCTGGGCTTGGCGCTTGGCATATTCGGCGAAGGGAACGCCGCCGCGTGCGGGATCGCCCGGTTTGCCGAGATAGGTGGAAAGCGGCGCGAGATTGTCGAATGTGATGTTGGACGCGATATAGACCGAGTCGGTCATAAGAAGTTCGCGCAGGAGCGGAACCTTCATCGCCTCGCGCTTGAAATTGTCGGCGATGAATTCGCCCATGTAGCGGGTGCCGATGCGGTAATCGATGGAATAGTGGAACCAGCCGCCCGCTTCACGCAACAAGTTCGACAGATGCGTCTTGCCAAGGCCCGACATGCCGAAAAGGAGGACGCGTTTCTGGCCCGCGCCAAGGAAATCTGCTCCGGTTTTGTAGATCATCACGCGCCCCGTTCGCCACACGCTGGGGTGATAGCGCGGGCGGGGCGGGAATTCACGCAGAAAACGAAAGACCCCGCCGGGCGGGGCGGGGTCTTTGCAGGGGGTGCAAGGCCGGTCAGAAGTTCCAGCCGACTTTCACGCCGACGCCGGCGTAGTCGTTGTCGGTAAAGCTGGATTGGGCGGGGCCGATGTTGGTGTAGGCATCGCCGATCTGGCCATAGGTGGCGCCCACGGTGATTTTGGCACCGGCGGGCATGGTGTAGATCGCAGCCAGCGTCACGCTTTTGAAGCCATCGGTCGGGGCGAGGTTACCGGCAGCGCCGCCGACGGGCGGTTCGTAGCCGATCGACACGGCGCCCGACAGGCTGTCGGTGAATTTCCGCCCGACGCCGAGCGTGTAAGTCACCGTGTCGCGGTTGTTGGTCGAGAGCGGCACGAGGCCACGCGGAACGATGTTGAAGCTGGACCAGTCGCGCCAGCGGATCGAGCCGAAGACCAGAGTACCGGCTGCAACACCGGTCTGGAAGTCGAGGTTCCAGGACTGCGGGATCGTGGTGTCGAACCCTGCGCCCGGCCCGAGCGTATCGGTTGCGGTAAAGCCGTGGGTCAGGTCCGAGACATAGGTCAAGGAAACGCGCAGCGCGATGTCGGGGCGTTCGTAGGCGGCCCCGACGAGGTAGCCGTAAGCCACGTTCGATTGCGTCTGCATGTCATAGCTCGACACCGGGAAGGGCGGCGAGGGCAGGGGGATATTGTCGACCGTACCCTTGGCGAGGCTGGCACGCAGACCGGCGTAGGCACTGAAATTGTCGGAAAAACTGTACAGGCCGATGCCGGTCACTTGCGTTGTCGTGATCTCGGCAGTGGCGCCCGCGAAGGGGTAGCCGGTTCCGGACGGATAGGTGACATTCGCGCCTGCGGGCTGGTCGATCATGAGACCGAGCGCGAATTTGTCGCTGACCTGCTGTTTCATCGAGCCAGAGAGGACGGTGAAGCTGTCTGCCATATCGCCGGAGCTGACGAAGAAGGTGCCCGACACGGTCGGTGCGACGCTGCCGAAGCTGAGTTCGACGTAGTTTCCGTCCTCGAACAGGAAGCCGGGGTTGAAGATCGATCTTTCGACGCCACCGGCGTGGCCGAGCGCCGTGCTGCACAGCAAAGATGCGGCTGCGCCCATCAGGATCTTGGACATGTATTTTCCCCTTTGTATCGCCGCTTCCCCTGCGGCGAAGTATCGCGGTTTACGCTAGTGTAGCCCCTTCAATCGGGTCAATCGGTAACGCGGCGTCACGATATCGAGGCCTCTCTCTGTGTCCCTATAGCGTCAATCTCTGGCGCTTGGGCCACTCATAAGGTACAAACGACCTGTCCATTCGGCTGTCGAGATGGCCTGCAGAGGGTTGGGCAAGGGTCAATAGCCGGCGGTGAGGCCGAAATCCATCATCACGGCAGAACCGGTGATGCCTGCGGCTGCGGGCGAGAGCAGGAAGGCGATCTGCGCTGCCACTTCGTCGGGCGACAGGAAGCGGGCGGCGGCACCTTGCGGGTAAAGTGACAAAAGCCGTTCGGTATAGGCCTGCGGGTCGCGTGACGCGCGGGCCTGTGCGGCAAGCATCGGCGTGTTGATGTCGGAAGGGCACAGCGCGTTGACGCGGATGCCAAGCGGCGCGAGTTCGCGGGCAAGGGATTTGGTCAACAGCGTGACGCCACCCTTTGACGCGCAATAGATCGCGGCGCCGGCATTGCCGGTGATGCCCGCATCGGACGACAGGTTGACGATTGCGCCACGCGATTCGGTCAGCGCGGGGATGGCGCGGGCACAGAGAAAGAAGGTGCCCTTGAGGTTGGTATCGATGCAGCGGTTCCAGTCGGCCTCGGTCGCGGTGGCGGATTCGCCTTCGGTCCAGACGCCAGCGGCGTTGACCAAGGCGTCGAGGCGGCCGTGCTTTTGCAGGGTGCGGGCGATGATCTCCTCGCAGGCCATGGGGCTGGAGATATCGGCCAGCATCGAGGTGGCCTTGAGAGGGGTTGCGGTGGTGTAAAGCGATTTGGCGTTGTTGTCGGTCAGCGCGAGCGTCGCGCCGAGCCTGTGCATCAGGCGGGCGGTTGCAGCGCCCACGCCGCCGCCCGCACCGCTGACCAGCACGACCTTGCCGTCGAAAAGGCAGGGGGCGAAGATCATCCGCCTGTGCTCGCCGCTGAGGTGGCGGGGTGGGCGGGAAGGGGGCTGAGATCGTCGTTGCCATCCAGACGGTCGGCCTTGCGAAGGGCGGGGAACATCCATGCCCAAAGTGCCGTGACACCGATGGTGCCGACCCCGCCCACGACCGCCGCCATGACAGGCCCGATGAAGCGCGACACGACACCGGATTCGAATTCACCCAGTTCGTTGGAGCCCGAGATGAACAGGCCAGACACCGACGAGACGCGGCCGCGCATGTGGTCGGGGGTGACGATCTGCACGAGGGTCTGGCGGACATAGACCGAGATCATGTCGGCAGCGCCCAGAACGGCAAGGGCGGCGACCGAAAGCCACATGCTGCGCGAGAGGGCGAAGACGATGGTGGCAAGGCCGAAGGCACCCACGGCAAGGAACATGCGGATGCCCGCCTTGCGTTTCAGCGGCCAGCGCGAGAGGGCGAGCGCCATGACGACCGCGCCCAAGGCGGGGCCAGAGCGCAGGATGCCGAAGCCTTCGGGGCCGACTTGCAGGATGTCAGAGGCGAAGGCTGGCAAAAGGGCGGTCGCCCCGCCAAGCAGGACGGCGAAGAGGTCAAGGCTGATCGCGCCGAAAATGATTTTGTTTTGCCATGTATAGACCAGACCTTCCTTGATCTGCTCGATCTGGCTGCCCGGCTGGCGTTCGGGTGTGGTGTTTGTCCGCATGAAAAGGATGATGAAGAGGCCAGCGAGGTAGAGTGCCGCGGTCACACCGTAAGAGGTGGCGGTGGAAATGGCGCAAAGCAGCCCGCCGATCCACGGGCCGACGATGACGGCGGTTTGCCATGCAAGGGATTTTAGGCTGATCGCCTGCGGCATTTCCGATTTCGGCACCAGCATGGGCACGGTGGCGGACGATGCGGGCGAAAGAAACGCGCGGGCAGCCCCGAAGACGGCGGCGATGGCGAAGATATGGGTGACGTTCGGGGTGGGTTCGAGCGCCACGAAGACGAGGCCGATGACGCAAATCGCCTCGACCAGCAGGGCAAGCATGACGATGCCGCGCCGCGAATGGCGGTCGGCCAGCGATCCGGCCCAGAGGGTGAGCAGGAACAGCGGCACGAATTGCGCCAGCCCCACCATGCCGACGAGAAAGGCGCTTTCGCCGATGCTCATGGTCTGGCGGCCGATGCCGTAGATTTGCCAGCCGATGGTGACGGCCTCGATCTGCACGGCGATGTTCACAAGGAAGATGCCGGCCCAGAACAGGCCAAAGTCGCGGTGGCGGAAGGGAAAGCTGGTGCGGATGTTCATCGCATTGTCCTAACGGCGGCGGGTGCGGATTGCCACGGGCAATCAACCGTTCGGCAGGACGAGGGCCCTGATCTCGCCACGGCGGGGCGGCTTCAGGATGGCGTCAACCGCGTCATCGAAGGACAGGGTGCGCGAAATGAGCGGGGCGATCCGGATCGTGCCTGCGGCGATCATCGCGGCCGCGCGGTCTTGGGTGAAGGGGTTGATGAAGGAAGAAAGGAACTGCACTTCGCGGAACAGAAGGTCGAAGGGTTCGATCTGCACTTTTTGGCCTGCGGCAAGGACGCCGAGGATGACGACGCGCCCGCCCGACCGGGTAAGTCGCGGGGCCATTTCGACGGTTTCGACGACACCGGCACATTCGATGACAAGGTCGGCGCCTTGGGGCCAGAGATCGCGGGCTTCCTGTTCGGTGGCGGCGCTGGCATGGGCGCCGAGCGAATGGCCGAGGGTGCGTTTGTCGGCTTGGCGGGTGACGAGCATCACCTCGACCCCTGCGAGGGCGGCGAGTTGCAGGGCCAGCATGCCGATGACGCCGCCGCCGAGGATGATGACGCGCTCGCCAGCCTTGGGCGCGCCGATGTCGAGCCCGTGGATAGTGCAGGCAAGCGGTTCGGCAAAGGCGCCGTGCAGGTGGTGCAGATCGGCGGGCAGGACGTGCGCCTTGTGCGCGGGAAAGGCGCAGTATTCGGCAAAGCCGCCATCGCGGCCAAGACCGGTTGCGACGTTGTTGGCGCAGAGGTTGACGCGGCCACGGCGGCATTCGGAGCAGTTGCCGCACCATGTGTTCGGGTCGCAGGTGACGCGGGTGCCGAGGGGGATGCTGACGCCTGTGCCGCAGGCCACGACGTGACCGGAAAATTCATGGCCAAGTGTGAGCGGTGGTTTCGAGGGGAACTCGCCTTTCAGCAGATGCCGGTCGGTGCCGCAGATACCGCAAGCCTCGACCTTGACCAGCACCTCGCCGGGGGCGGGGTCGGGAATCGGGACATCGCACAGGTGGAGGTCGTTCAGACCAAGAAGCCGGACAGCACGCATGGGAATTCTCCTGTTGGCGGCAGGATGGGGGATGAGGGGGCTGACGTCAAGACGGATCATGGCGCGGCAGTTCTGTTTATCTTTGCAGAGCCATCTCTGCGTGGCGGCAATCTTGTCCACTGGCTGCGGATGGTTTAGTTTACGGCAATGTTCAGTATCAAAAGGCAGGTGAAGCCGTGAATGCTCCCGTGACGAATATCCGTGTTGCCGACCATCCGGTCGATCCGCAGTTTGTGGGCCGTTGGTCGCCCCGTGCCTTTGCCGACAAGGCAGTGAGCGAGGCACAGGTTCTGGCGCTGCTCGAAGCGGCGCGGTGGGCGCCATCGGCGTCGAACAACCAGCCGTGGCGCTTTGTCTGGGCTTTGCGGGGCGAAGCAGGGTTTGCGGCGATTGCCGATAGCCTCGTGCCATTCAACAAGGCCTGGGCCGAGAAGGCGGGGGCGCTGATCGTCGTTGCTTCGCGCACCGTGGTCGACAAGGACGGCGCGAAGCAGGCAAACGGGTTCCACGCCTTTGACGCCGGAACGGCTTGGGGGCATCTGGCGCTTCAGGCGCATCTTGACGGGCTGTCTGCCCATGCGATGGGCGGGTTCGATCACGCCAAGACCGCTGCTGCCATCCATCTGCCCGAGGATCATGTGCTGCATGCGGTGGTCGCGGTGGGCTATCGCGGCGATGTGGCCAACCTGCCCGAAATGCTGCAATCGCGCGAGGCCCCGAGCCCGCGAGTGCCTTTGGCGGAGATCGCAAAGCGTGGAAGCTTCACCGCGTAAGGGTCTGGATTTTTTCGAAAAAACCAAAAGGGGCGTGCTGCGAAGCACGGTCCTTTTGGATCGGATCCTTCGCAAAAGGATCGTGACAAGAATTTACCGCTCGGAAATTCTACTCGAGTTCGATGGTGCCCGGCGGTTTAGAGGTGCAATCGTAGAAGACGCGGTTGACGCCCTGCACCTCGTTTATGATCCGCGTGGCGGTTTCGCCGAGGAAATCATGGGTGAAGGGGTAGTAATCTGCCGTCATGCCATCGACCGATGTGACGGCGCGCAATGCGAGTGCGTAATCGTAGGTCCGTCCGTCGCCCATCACGCCCACCGTCTTCATCGGCAGGATCGCGGCGAAGGCTTGCCAGATGTCGTCGTAAAGCCCGTGTTTGCGGATCTGGTCGATATAGACCGCATCGGCGCGGCGTAGGATGTCGAGCTTTTCGCGCGTGATTTCACCGGGGCAGCGGATAGCGAGGCCGGGGCCGGGGAAGGGGTGGCGACCGATGAAAGGCACGGGCAGGCCGAGTTCGCGGCCAAGGGCGCGGACTTCGTCCTTGAACAGCTCGCGCAGGGGTTCGACCAGTTTCATGCCCATCTTTTCAGGCAGGCCGCCGACATTGTGGTGCGATTTGATGGTGACCGACGGCCCGCCCGAAAAGCTGACGCTTTCGATAACGTCGGGATAGAGCGTGCCTTGGGCAAGGAAGCGCGCGCCGCCGATGGATTTGGCGTGTTTCTCGAACACCTCGATGAACAGCCGCCCGATGGTCTTGCGCTTGACCTCGGGGTCCGAGACGCCTTCGAGCGCGCCGAGGAACAGGTCGGATTCGTCGGCGTGGATCAGCGGGATGTTGTAGGTGTCGCGGAACATGGTGACGACCTGTTCGGCCTCACCCAGCCGCAGAAGGCCGTGGTCGACGAAGACGCAGGTAAGCTGGTCACCGATGGCTTCGTGGATCAGCACGGCGGCGACCGATGAATCGACCCCGCCCGAAAGGCCGCAGATGACGCGTTCGGTGCCGACCTGTTCGCGGATCTTGCGGATCGCTTCCTCGCGGTAGGCGCCCATGGTCCAGTCGCCCTTGAAGCCTGCGAGTTTCACGAAGTTTTCGTATAGCTTCGCGCCTTTGGGGGTGTGGTGCACCTCGGGGTGGAACTGGACGGCGTAAAAGTGGCGTGCGCGGTCGGCGGTTATGGCGAAAGGCGCGTTGGGAGAGGTGCCCAGAACTTCGAATCCCGGTGCGATTTCAGAGACATGGTCGCCGTGGCTCATCCAGACCTGTTCGCGGCCTTCGGTGAACCAGCCGTCGAGCATCGGGTCGCGCTTGTCGGCAGGCGTGACATAGGCGCGGCCGAATTCGGCGGTGCCGTGGCCGCGTTCGACCTTGCCGCCGAGGCAGTGCATCATGACCTGCTGGCCGTAGCATATCCCGAGGATCGGCACGCCCATGTCAAAGACACCGGCGGGCGGCATCGGCGCGCCATCGGCAAAGACCGAGGCGGGGCCGCCCGAGAATATCACCGCTTTCGGGGCGAAGGACGCGAGGAAGGCGCCGTCCACTTTGTTGAAAGGGTGGATTTCGCAATAGACGTTCAACTCGCGCAGGCGACGGGCGATGAGCTGCGTCACCTGGCTGCCGAAGTCGATGATGAGGAGGCGGTCGTGTGCGATTTGTGTCATGCGCCCGCATAGGATGAAGTCGCGAAATCTTCAAGGGGGGCAAAGCTGCTTGCGAAGCGGGCGGGGGCCGGCCCCCGCACCCCCGGGATATTTGGACCAAGGAGAACGGGGAAGGCAGGTCGCTGT
Organism: Gemmobacter aquarius; assembly: GCF_003060865.1. Classification (NCBI taxonomy): domain Bacteria; kingdom Pseudomonadati; phylum Pseudomonadota; class Alphaproteobacteria; order Rhodobacterales; family Paracoccaceae; genus Paragemmobacter; species Paragemmobacter aquarius. The sequence goes on along the minus strand of NZ_CP028918.1, from coordinate 1,770,040 downwards.
TGATGTGCCGCGATGTCGCTTTTGCGCCTCAAGCGACGCATTCGGGGGCGGGGCTTTTTCGTTTCGGGCGCATAAGCAGGGCAAAACGAGCCGCGCGCGGCAATGGATGGAGAATGGCGATGGGCGATATGGATGTTGCGGGCGCAAGCGCGGGCGGACGGCGTCAGGTGCGGGGGGGCGGCGGGTCGGCGCGTCGGGCCGAGCGCACGGCGGTCAGCCTCGAGACGGCGAAGTTCATCCAGCGCAACATCCCGAATTTCGAGATTCTGAACGAGGAAGCGCTGCAGATCATCGAATGGAACGCGGATACCGTGCTTGAGGAGATCGGGGTCAATTTCGTCGAGAACCCCGAGGCGCTGCGGCGTTGGAAGGAAGCGGGCGCCGATGTGCAGGGCGAACGGGTCAAAATTCCACGCGGGCTTGCGCGCAAGCTGTGTGCGACCGCGCCCTCGACCTATACCCAGCACGCGCGCAACCCTGAACGCAATGTCGTTGTCGGTGGCCGCAATCTGGTGCTGGCGCCGGTTTATGGCCCCCCCTTCGTGCGCGATATCGAAGGCGGGCGGCGCTATGCGACGCTGGATGATTTCCAGAAGTTCGTGAAGCTGGGTTATATGTCGAAATGGCTGCACCATTCGGGCGGCACGGTCTGCGAGCCGACCGATGTTCCGGTAAACAAGCGCCACCTTGATATGCTGCACGCGCATATGGTGCTGTCGGACAAGCCCTATATGGGGTCGGTTACCGAACCGAGCCGTGCTGCGGATTCGGTCGAGATGTCGAAGCTGCTGTTCGGGGCGGATTTCGTCGATCAGAACACGGTGATGACCAGCCTGATCAACATCAACAGCCCGTTGACATTCGACGGGATCATGATGGGGGCGCTGGAGGTTTTCGCCAAGGCCAATCAGGCCGCGATCATCTCGCCCTTCATCGTGGGCGGTGCGATGGCCCCCGTCACGGTGGCAGGCACGCTGACGCAGGTGCTGGCCGAAGTGCTGGCGGGCGTGGCCTATAGCCAGTTGGTGCGCCCCGGTGCGCCGGTGATCTTTGGCGCTTTCGTGACCAGCATCGACATGAACTCGGGCGCGCCGACATTCGGCACGCCCGAGGCGAGCCACATCACCTATGGCGCGGGGCAATTGGCGCGGCGGTTGAACCTGCCTTACCGGTCGGGCGGGTCATTCTGCGGATCGAAACTGCCTGATGCGCAGGCGGCTTATGAAACCGCGAACAGCCTGAACATGGCGCTGCTGGCCGGTGTGAACTTCATGCTGCATGCCTGCGGCTGGCTGGAAGGCGGGCTTGTTTCGTCCTACGAGAAATATGTGATGGATGCCGACCAGTTGGGCACGCTGCACCATCTGGCCCAAGGCATCCACATGGACGCGAACGGGCAGGGCATGGACGCGCTGCGCGAGGTGGGTCCGGGCGGGCATTTCCTGGGCTGCCAGCACACGCAGGACAATTTCAAATCGGCCTTCTGGCGGTCGGACCTGTTCGATTACAAACCGTTCGAGACCTGGGCCGAGGAAGGCGCGCGCGACACGCAGGCGCTGGCGGCAGAGCGGGTGAAGAAGATGCTGGGCGATTACCAGCAGCCCGCTCTGGACGAGGGCATCCGCGAGAGCCTTGACGAATATGTGGCCAAGAAGAAGGCCTCGATGCCGGACGCCTTTATCTGAGCGAAGCCGACGCGAGAACCGAAGAGAAACCCGTGCCGGAAGGCGCGGGTTTTTTCATGGCCGCAACCGTTCTTCGGCGAGGAGTGCGATGAGCAGTTCGATGTGGCGGGCGAATGAGTAGGTCGCGCCGCCGCTGCGTCGCGATGATTCCATGCGGGCTTCGGCTTCGGTCAGGGCGTCAAGCGGGGTCTGGCCTTGGGCGCGGGCCGTCAGGCGCGGCAGGTCGCGATCACGGCGGTAAAGCGCCAGACCGTGGCGGGCCGCGCTGAGCAGAAGGCGCGGGCGGCGGCGGTCTATGACCTGCGGCAGGGCAACGGGGGCCTCGTCGGGGCGGGGAGGGGGGAAGTTGAAGGACATGGGAGCAGCACCTTTCCTTGACGGTGATGCAAGAATAGCGCGATGCAACCTACCGTTGCGCGATCGACAGAGCAGCGCACGGTCGGGGGAGCAGAGTTTAACGAAGTATTGGCATATTTCATAAGGAACGGGCCACGTTAACCATTCAGTAACCATTACACGTTGGGGTTGTGTGTAAGACGTGATTGACAGGGAGTTGACTGGTGAAATCGACAGGTTTGGGGGACATGGCCGATCAACCGATTGCAGGGCGGGTGCCGGTCTGGGTGCCAATCTGGGTGCCGGAAGCGGTGCGAAGCTATCTGGCACATGTCGACGGTGGCCTGTCCTTGCGCGAGGTGGCGCGCCAGCAGGGGGTTCATGCGTCGACGATCCTGCGGCAGGTGCGGCGCTACGAAAGCCGGCGCGACGATCCTTTGGTCGATGCGGCGCTGGACGGATTACGGTCGAGCGAAGGGGGCGGGGTTATGCGAACACAGACAAGCGGGGGAACCGGCAAGGCGACGGCGTCGGCCGTCGATGCGGCGGATCTGGGAGCCGAGGCGCAGCGGGTGCTGGGACGGATGCTGGAGACAGCGACGGTTCTGGTCGTCTCGGCCGGGTTGGAGCGGGCCGTGGTGTTGCGGCAATGCGCCGACGGCAAGACACAACGGCTTTGCACGGTCGAGCGGTCGGTGGCGCAGGCCTTCGCGCTGAACGACTGGATCGTCTGCGATGCAGCCAAGGCGGGCGCGGGGCCGGGGCGGGTTTCGGTCTACCGGATCACCGTAGCGGGGCGCAGCATGCTGCGGCGCAAAGGGGCCGCACAGTTCGACGCGGTCTTTGGCGCACAGCACCGCCAGATGGAGATGCGCGAGATCGAGGGGGCTGACGGGCGGATGCGGATCCGCGTCAATGTCGCGGAAAGCCCGATCGTGATGCTGGGGCGCAAGAAGGACAAGGACGGCAAGCCCTATCTGGCGGCCGACCTGATCCGTGTGGCGGAAAGGCTGCGCGAGGATTTCGAACTGGCGCAGATGGGGCCGCGCGTGGCGCAGAACTGGGACCGCTTCCTGACGGCAGGGGACCGTGGCGGGTTCCGGTCGGATTCGGGGCTGGCCGAGGGGCCGAGGGCGGCGCGCGAACGGGTCTTGAAGGCGCTGCAAGACCTCGGCCCCGGTCTGGGCGATGTGGTGCTGCGGGTGTGCTGTTTCGTCGAGGGGATCGAGACGACCGAGCGGCATATGGGATGGGCCGCGCGGTCGGGCAAGATTGTGCTGCGGATCGCCTTGCAGCGGCTGAAGCGCCATTACGAGGACCGCTACGGGCCTTCGGGGCCGTTGTTCGGTTAGGCGGAAAAGCCGTTGGCGAGGATGCCGAACGAGACGAGTGCCAGCCAGCAGGCCGCGGCGCGGCGAAAGGCTATCGGGCTGGCGGCCCTGGTGCGGGGAAGGACCGCGCCGAGGCCTGCCCAGAGGAGCGCTGTGCCAACGACAAGCAGGGCGAAGACGGTAAGGCCGGTGACGGGCGGCGCGCCCGGCAGCAGGACGAGGCCGAAGATCAGCGCCTTGGGGTTGAGAAGGGTGGTGACGAACAGGTGCCGGGGCGTCACAACCGTAACGCCGTGCCCCTCGGCAGGGCCGCGCCAGAGGGTGAGGGCGAGCAAGAGCACCCAGACACCGGCGACCAGAGCGATGGCGGGGCGCATGGCGGCCAGATGGGGCGCGGCCGCCCCCGCCAGCAGCAATAGCGGGGTGACGGTCAGAAGATAGGCCGCAAGCTCGACCGGGATCAGGCGCAGCGTTGCGCGAAAGCCGCGATCGGAACCCGCAAGCAGCATCAGCGTATTGGTCGGGCCCGGCGTGAGCAGAAGTCCGAGCAGGGCGAGCAGCAAGGCGGCGGTCGGCATCGGGTGACTTTCCGGTTGGTACGGCGCATCTGGCACCATGTCGGGGCCGCATGAATGACTTGGGACTATTAGCACCGACGCGGCAAAGGGCAAAGCCTTGCGGCAAATGGTGCGGGTGCGGGGCCGGTCGGTTGCGCGGGACGGGGAAAGGGCTTATCTGAACGTCAAGTCGGCTGTGCCGGATATGTCGCCCGTGGCGGCAAGGGCAGGCCGCGGTCAGGAGTTTTGCCTTGCGCGACCTTAAATTGCCCGATCAGCGCCACCCCGAAAAGGCGCATCGCCCCGACAACGAGCAGCCCAAGAAACCGGCGTGGATACGGGTCAAGGCGCCGACGTCCGAAGGGTATAAAAAGACCCGCGACATCCTGCGCGAGAAAAAGCTGGTCACGGTCTGCGAGGAGGCCGGTTGCCCCAATGTGGGGGAATGCTGGAGCCAGGGCCACGCCACCATGATGATCATGGGCGAGATTTGCACGCGGGGCTGCACATTCTGCAACGTGGCGACCGGAAAGCCGCAGACGCTGGATGCGTTCGAACCGGGGCGCGTGGCGCATGCGGTGGCCGAACTGGGGCTGAAACATGTGGTGATCACAAGCGTTGATCGCGATGATCTGGACGATGGCGGGGCCGAGCATTTCGCCCAGACGATCCGTGCGATACGGCACCGGTCACCCGAGACGACGATCGAGATTTTGACGCCCGATTTCTTGAAATGCCCGGCCAGCGCGCTGGAAATGGTGGTCGAGGCGCGGCCCGACGTGTTCAACCACAACCTCGAAACCGTGCCGGGGCTTTACCCCGAGGTGCGGCCCGGCGCGCGGTATTTCCATTCGTTGCGGCTGTTGCAAAAGGTGAAAGAGCTTGACCCGACGATGTTCACCAAGTCGGGCATCATGGTGGGCCTTGGCGAGGAACGGCAAGGCGTGTTGCAGGTGATGGATGACATGCGGGCGGCGGATGTCGATTTCCTGACCATCGGACAGTATTTGCAGCCCACACCGAAACATCACCGCGTCGCGCGTTTCGTGACCCCCGAAGAGTTCAAGGCCTATGAGACCAGCGCCTATGGCAAGGGATTCCTGATGGTTTCGGCCACGCCGCTTACGCGGTCATCCTATCACGCGGGTGACGATTTCGCGCAATTGCGCGCGGCGCGGATGGCGAAGCTGGGGCGGGCGTGACCTGACGCCGGGGCGGACAGCCCCGGCGCTGGGGACATCGTCAGAAGCTGATGCCGACAGATGCGGTGTAAAGTTCGTCGCTGATGACGCCTTCGGAAAAACCGGCTTCAGCGTAAAGCCCGTTGGTAAAACCGTATTTCGCCGACAGGCCGAAAGCGTCGTCGCCGCCGAAGGCGCTGTCGAACACCATATAGCTTGCGGCGAGATCGAGGTTTTCGACGAGGCTGTAGATGGCGTAGATTTGCGTTGCCGACTGGTCGAACATGCCAAGCGACGTGTAGATCGCGCCCATTGTCAGCTTGTCGAGGCGCGCTTCGGCACCGATGTTATAGATTGTCTGGGCGAAATTGCCGTCGTCTGCGAGCCGCTCGACAGAACCGCTGAACGAGACGGTGTCGAGGTTCAAGCGCGCTGCCGCATCGATGATGTCTCCACCGTCGAACCTGTTGTAGGACGCTCCGGCCTGCAAGTTGCCGAACGTGCCATCGTAGCGGATGCCGGCCGGGGTATCGAGGTTGCCGCCGAGCGTCAGGATGGTGCTGCGGAAACTGCGTCCGACAGGCACGATCAGATCGACGATGCGTGCGCCGCCGATTACGGGTGCGTCGAAGTAATCGTCGACGACCGGACGCGGCGCGCCGATCTGGATATTACCGAAATCGGCGGTGTAGGTGAGTGCGCCGTAGAAAATGCTTTCGCTATCGCCCGAAATCGCAATCGCATCGAGACCGATGAAGCCGCCGAAGGCCCCGCCGGGTTGCCGGAAGGTCAGGTCAGCCGAGCCATAGGCCAGCGTTTCGCTGTCGCCGTCCGCGTCGAAGTATTCGATCTCGACTTCGCCGGTCGCTGATAATCCGTTGCCGAAGTCGAATGCGACGGACGGAAGCGATGACGCGCCGAGCATGAGTGCCGAGACAAGGATGCTATGTTTCATGGGAACTCATTTGGACCGGGAGCAAGACACTCACGCCCTGCGGGAAGATAATTTACATACGTTAATACCTGAACGGCAAAATCAGACACCCGGATAGCGGCTATGTCGCGGACTCGGTCGATGGACAGGGCAGTATGGTAAAAAAGGCGGGGAATGCCCCGCCTATTTCACTTTGTGCCGAAAGATAGGGCGAAAAATGTGAAGATCAGAATTTATACCCGACCGAGGCATCCATAAGCAGGCCGGTATCGTCGCCGTCGGCGATGCCGCCCGACAGGTAGGCGCCGTTGCCGAAGCCCCAGCCTGCGGTGACGCCGTAAAAGTATTGCTCGGTGCCGAAATCCTTGCGCGCGAAACTGCCACCCACGGTCAGGCTGTCGGAGATGCGGTAAGCGCCGTTGAGCTGGAAGGTGGTGCCGTCGGCGGTGATGGTCTGGCGCGAGAGATAGGCCGAGACGCTGTATTGCCCTTGGTCATGCGCCACGCCGATCAGGCCCGAGAAGCCGCCTTCGAGGCTGGCGTTTTCGATCATGCCTTCCACCTGGGTCTGGCCGAAGGTGTATTCGGCAGCGCCTTGCAGGATGGTCGTATCGCTGCCGTCGAAGCGGTGGATCGACGCGCCGTAGCGGATGTCTCCGCTGCTGCCCGAATAGCGCAGGCCGTAGCTTTGGCGGTTCTCGCCCTTGGCGATCGCGCCGACGACCGAGGGCGTGCCGAGGGTGACGGGCTGGCCGGGCAACAGACCGCCCGCGTCGATGCCCTTCATTCCGGCAAAGGACGGTACGTCGATCAGCATGTCTGCGGCGGATTCGGGCGCGCCGACGGCAAATTCGCCGAAGGGGGTTGCGAACAGGGCCGCGGCATAGATCGATTTGAACTCGCCCCCGCCATCGAGGGCGAAATCGGCGTCGGTGCCAAGCTCTCCACCGAAGCTGCCGCTGCGGTAGCGCAGCATGACATCACCCGACAGAAGTGTGGTGGACGCATCGTTGCCGCGCAGGAATTCAAGCTCGACCTGACCCGAGGTTTCGAGACCTTGGGCATGGGCGGAAAGCGGGCAAATAGTGACGAGAAGCGCCGCAAGGGCGCGTGAATGCCTGTTCATTTATTATACAACCTGCTGCTCGGTTTTTTTAACTGATACCACAGGTTGCGTCATGCTGCAACCTGTCGGCAGGCGGGCAGGCGGAACGGCGCTGCCCGGTCACGCTATTGCGAGGGCGCGACGCGTTGCAGGTAGGCTGCGACGGCGGCGCGGTCGGACTCGGGGAGTTTGGACATGTTTTCGACCACATGCGCCATATGTCCGCCGACCGAGTCGAATTCGGGCGTGAAGCCGGTGGTCAGGTATTCGACGACCTCGTCGGGCGACCATGACAATTTGGCAGGGGTGATGTTCGGGATGGTGCCTTGGCCCGAAGGGTTTGGTGCCCCTGCAAGCCAGCGCGAGCGGTCAAGCCCGCCCAGCGCGTTGCGCGGGGTGTGACATTCGCCGCAATGGGCCATGGCTTCTGCGATGTAGCGGCCACGGGTTTCCTCGGGCGTCAGGTCTGCTGTCACCACGTAGTCCGGGTCGAGGAACAGCACTTTCCACAGGCCAAGCCCGCGGCGCAGGGTAAAGGGGAAAGACATGTCATGCGGCTGGCTGGGGGTCGCATCGGGCGGCAGGGTTTGCAGATAGGCGTAAAGGTCGACCACATCCTGCGGTGCCATGTGTTGATATGCGGTATAGGGCAGGGCAGGGTAAAGGTGCTCGCCCTCGCGCCCGATGCCGCGCTGCAGGGCGTTGCCGAGGTCTTCTACGCTCCACGCGCCGATGCCATGGTCGGGGTCGGGCGAGATGTTGGGCGCGATAAAGGTGCCGAAGGCCGATGGAAATTTTTGCCCGCCCGACAGGACAAGTTCCGCGTCGCCTGTGGCATCGCTGGCCATGTGGCACGAGGCGCAGCCTGCGGCGGTGAACACCTGCTGGCCATGCGCTGCGTCGGGCGTGAGGTTTGCGAAAGCGTCGTCGGGCAAGCGGTCGGGCAGGGTAAGAAACCAGAAGGCCCCGAAGCCGAGGATGGCAAGAGCGCCGAGAAGACCGAGAATGCGCCGCATCTGTCTGTTCCACTTGCTATGCTGCAGAGAGCCTAGGCCTTGGGGCAGGATCGGCACAAATGACGTTTTCGCCAAGTGACGAAGTCATGCGACGCGCCTTTCGTCAGGGTTTCAGCTTTTGCGGGGCAAGCCAAGCGGGAAAGCCGAACAGGCGTTCGAGCAGCACGACGGCGATGCAGAAGGCCACCACCGCAAGCACCAGCTTGACCCGCCCCATCGAGGGCGGGTTGCGGGCCCAGCGGGCCATGCGGATCAGCCAGATCGGGTTCATGCGGTGAACCGGACCTTGCCGATATAGGGCAGGTTGCGGTTCCTTTGCGCGAAGTCGATCCCGTAGCCGACGACGAATTCGTCAGGGATCTCGAAGCCCGTCCATGTGGCGCGGATGTCCACCTCGCGCCGCGAGGGTTTGTCGAGCAGGGCACAGACCTCGAGCCACTTTGGTTCGCGCGACAGGAGCAGGTTTTTGACATGGTGCAGCGTAAAGCCGGTGTCGACGATGTCTTCGACCACCAGAACGTCGCGGCCCGCGATTTCGCCGCGCAGGTCTTTCAGGATGCGGACCTCACGGCTGGAATGCATCGCGTCGCCATAGGAGGAGGCTTCGAGGAAATCGACCTCGACCGGCAGATCGATTTCGCGGACCAGATCGGCGATGAAGACGAATGACCCGCGCAGCAGGCCGACCACGGTCAGCTTGTCGGTGCCCGCGTAATGGGTGGTGATTTCGGCGGCCAGAGCCTCGACCCGCGCGGCGATGGCCTTGGCGCTGATCATCTGGTCTATGACATAGGGTCTGTCGGGCATGTGATCCTGTCCTGCGGCGGAGGGGCCTCTTGATTTCCGCCTCAGGCTTACCCAATACCGTGGGGCAAGTCACGGGATGGATCGGATGCCGACGCATCATGAAATCAAACGCCTGCCCTATACGGCGCAGCAGATGTACGACCTTGTGGCCGATGTGGGCCAGTATCCGAAGTTTCTGCCCTGGAATTCGGCTGCGCGTATCCGGTCGCGCGTGCCGGTCACGGCTGCGGGAGAGACGGGCGAGGTGATGGAGGCGGATCTCGTGATCAGCTTCAAAGTGTTCCGCGAACGCTTTGGCAGCCGTGTGACGCTGTGGCCGGTATCGAAGCGGATCGAGACGGAATATCTGGACGGGCCGTTCCGGCATATGCGCTCGACCTGGGGTTTCCGCGACGTCGAGGGCGGCTGCGAGGTCGAATTCTTCGTGGATTTCGAGTTTCGCAACGCGATTTTGCAGGGGATCATCGGGGTCGTGTTCAACGATGCGATGCAGCGCGTGGTGCGGGCGTTCGAGCGGCGGGCGGCGGAATTGCACGGGCCAAAGTTCTAGCGAAATCTGACGCAGATTTCGCGCCGGTTTTTGACGCAAAAACCGGTGGCAGGCCGGGCACCCGGAATTTGCGTCAAATTCCGTTGCGAAGTTTGCGTCAAACTTCGCTGTCGCGCATGCTTTCGGCCAGCAGGTCGAGCGCGTGGTCCACTGTGGCGCGCCGCACGTTGGCGCGGCCAAGCGCGCCGAAATCGACGGTTTCGGTCCGGGTTGGCCTGCCGCTGCGCGCAAGGCCGAAACAGACGCGGCCTTCGGGTTTGTGGGCCGATCCGCCGGGGCCTGCGATGCCTGTGACCGAGACGGCGAGCTGTGACGCCGAACGGGAAAGCGCGCCTTCGGCCATTTCGCGGGCGACCTGCTCGCTTACAGCGCCGAAGGCAGCGAGGCTGGCTTGGGTGACGCCGAGCATGTCGCGTTTGGCGGCGTTGGAATACGTGACGAAGCCGCGGTCGAAGACATCGGACGAGCCCGCGACCTCGGTCAGCTCGCCCGAGATCAGGCCACCCGTGCAGCTTTCGGCGGTGGCGATGCAAAGGCCCTTGGCGCGGGCGGCTTGCAGGACTTCGGCGGCTTTGGTCACAGCAGGAATACCCCGTGATAGAGCACCCCGCCCGCGATGACGGCGAGGCCCGCGAACAGACCGGCCCAGAGGTCGTCGATCATCACCCCGTCGGCGTCACCTCGGGCGTCGGCACGGCCTATGAGCCATGGTTTCCAGATGTCGAACAGGCGGAAGGCGAGAAACGCGCCGACCCATGCGGGCCAGGGCAAAAAAGCATCCCATCCGCGCGACCAGAAGGCGAGGGCTGGGAAAAGCAGGGCGATCCACTGGCCTGCGACCTCGTCTATCACGAATTCGGACGGGTCAGCACCGGGTTTGCCGGCAAGTTCGGCGCGGCAGGCCCAGAAGCCGGCAAGTGTTGCGGCAACGGTAGCGAGCACGAGGACCGGTGCGCCGAGGTAACGGTCGATGAGAAGGCCGACAAGGATGGCCGCGGCCGATCCCCATGTGCCGGGTGCGGGGCGCAGGTGGCCGATGCCGAAGACGGTGGCGATGCGAAAGGTGAGGGTCATGCGCGCACCATGCAGGCTGTGGCAAGGGCGGCGATGCCTTCTTCGCGCCCGGTAAAGCCGAGCCGTTCGGAGGTGGTGGCCTTGACGCTGACCTGATCCGCCGCAACCCCCATTATGCGGGCGAGTTCGGCCTGCATGGCGGCTGCGTGCGGGCCGATCTTCGGGCGTTCGCAGACCAATGTGATATCGCAATTGCCAAGCCGCCAGCCGTGTTCGGCGGCAAGGGCGATGGCATGGGCAAGGAAGATGTGGCTGGCGGCACCCTTCCATTGCGGGTCGCTTGGCGGGAAGTGGCGGCCTATGTCGCCCAGCGCCAAAGCGCCATAGATCGCATCGGTCAAGGCGTGCATGCCGACATCGGCGTCAGAATGGCCCAAAAGCGCCTTGTCATGCGGGACTTTCACCCCGCAGAGCCAGACGTGGTCTCCGGCCGTGAAGGCATGGACATCATAGCCGTTGCCGATGCGAAGGGTCATGGAGCGGTCCTTGAGTATGGCCTTTGCCCGCGCGAAATCGGCGGGGAAGGTGAGTTTGATGTTGGAGTCGTCGCCTTCGACGATTGTAACGTCGATCCCGGCGGCGCGGGCGACTTCGACATCGTCGGCGGCGGGGCCGGTAAGGGCGCGGTGGGCTTGCAGGATTGCGTCGAAGCGGAAGCCTTGCGGGGTCTGTGCGCGGTAGAGCTGGGTGCGGTCTTGTGTGCCCGACACAAGGCCGCCGGTGCCGCGCCAGAGCGCATCGGTCACGGCGAGGGCCGGCGCGGCACCGGGGCTGGTGGCAAGTGCGGCAAGGACGCGGTGGATCAGCGCCGCCGAGACGAGGGGGCGGGCACCATCATGGATCAGCACGGTGTCGATGCCCGAGCCATCGAGCGCTTCGAGCGCGTTGCGGACCGAGGCATCGCGGGTGGTGCCACCTTCGACGAGGGTGACGCCCGAAAGCTGCTCGGCGCGGGCGCGGTCATCGGGATGGATGACGAGCACGAGCTGCGATACGCCTGCGGAGCGGAAGGCGGCGATGGTATGGGCAAGCACCGGCTGTCCGGCAAGCCTTTGCCACTGCTTGGGCAGATCGCCACCCGCGCGGGTGCCACGGCCTGCGGCGACGATGATCGCTGCCGTGCGGGCCGCTGTCTGGGGTGTTACGTTCATGCTATGACCGGATAAGAAACGTTCTGTCCTAGTTAGGCCAGAGTGTCGCGCCTGACAATCTGGCGTCGAAACGGACCAATTGCACAAAATTTGTGCAATTGCTGTTTTTCGATCATATTCACTGCGCTTAACCTTGGCCTGCTGGCGAAGGGGGCGCTAACTCCACCCTGAACGCACAAGGAACAGGCATTTTGTCGCTCTGCCTCGGACCGCATCTCATCGACCCTCCTGTTCTGCTGGCTCCGCTGGCCGGTATCACCGACCTGCCGTTCCGCCGTCTTGTGGCGCGGTTCGGGGCGGGTCTTGTCGTGTCGGAGATGGTGGCAAGCCAAGAGGTCGTGCGCGCCCAACCCGAGGCGCGGGCGCGGGCCGAGCTTGGGCTTGGGGAACAGGCGACATCGGTGCAACTGGCGGGGCGCGAGCCTTACTGGATGGCGGAAGCGGCCAAGCTGATGGAGGCGCAGGGGGCAAAGATCATCGACATCAACATGGGCTGCCCGTCAAAGCGGGTGACGACTGGCTTGTGCGGGTCGGCGCTGTTGCGCGATCTGGACCTTGCGCTTGACCTGATCCGCGCCGTGGTGCGGGCGGTTTCGGTTCCGGTTACGTTGAAGACGCGATTGGGCTGGGATGATGCGCTGCTGAATGCGCCGGAATTGGCCAAACGGGCCGAGGATAACGGCGTGAAGATGGTGGTGATCCACGGGCGCACGCGCTGCCAGTTCTACAAGGGGGCTGCCGATTGGCGGGCCATTCGCGCGGTGAAAGATGCCGTGACGATTCCGGTGATTGCCAATGGCGATATCGTCGACGCGGGCACGGCTGCGGCGGCGCTGGCGCAATCGGGGGCGGACGGCGTGATGGTCGGTCGCGGAGCGCAAGGCGCGCCGTGGCGGCTGGCGCAGATTTCGCACGCGCTTTACGGCACGCCTGCGCCCGAGGTGCCCCAAGGCGCTGCCTTGGGCGACATGGTGGGCGCACATTACGAGGATATGCTTGGCTTTTACGGGCGCGATCTGGGCATGAAATGCGCGCGCAAGCACCTTGGCTGGTATCTGGACGAGGCGGGCTTGCAGGCGGCGCGGGGGGCTGTGCTGACGGCGGAAGACCCTGCCGTGGTGCTGCGGCTGGTCAGCGCCGCCTTTGCCGATGCAGCGCAGGTGGCGGCATGAATCCGGCCTATCGATCGCCCTATCCGGTTCCGGGGGTGGTCTGGGCCTCGCTTCCCTTGCCTGCCTTGCTGATCGGGCCGGACAACCGCATTGCCGAGGTGAATCCGGCAGGCGAGATTTTCCTGAACGCGTCGAGCCGGTCCTTGATGGGCCAGCCCGCCTTTGACCGGCTGTCGATCGACGCGCCGATGGAAGATGCGCTGCGGCGGGCGCGGGCGAACCAGTCGCCTTTGTTCATCAACGATGTCGACATGACCACCGGAGAGCGGGCGCCGGTGCAATGCAACATCCAGATCGCACCGATGCATGACAATGCCGATGTGATCCTGCTGATCATCTCGCCCCGCGACATCGCCGACCGTCTGGGCCGGTCGATGCATGTGAAATCGGCAGCGAAATCGGCGATCGGCATGGCCGAGATGCTGGCGCACGAAATCAAGAACCCGCTGGCCGGTATTTCGGGGGCGGCGCAATTGCTGTCGATGGGGCTGGAGGCCGAGGACCGCGAATTGACCGATCTGATCGTCGAGGAGACGCGGCGGATCGTGAAGCTGCTGGAACAGGTCGAGCAATTCGGCAATGTGCGCCCGCCCGAGTTGCGGGCGGTGAACATCCACGATGCGCTGGACCGTGCGCGCAAATCGGCGATGGTCGGTTTTGCCGCGCATATGCATATCGTCGAGGAATACGACCCGTCGCTGCCGCCGACCTTTGCCGACCCCGACCAGTTGATGCAGGTGTTCCTGAACCTGATCAAGAACGCGGCCGAGGCCTGCCAGCGCGCGGGCGAGGGCAGCACCATCCGGCTGAGGACGTTTTACGACCTGTCGCTGCGGCTGCGGCGCAAGGATGGCACGCCTGCCGCGCTGCCGTTACAGATCGAGATCATCGATGACGGGCCGGGGATTCCGCCCGATCTGTCGGGTGACATATTCGAGCCATTCGTTTCGGGGCGCGAGAACGGGACGGGGCTGGGCCTCGCGCTGGTCTCGAAGATCATATCGGACCATGAGGGGTGGATTTCCGTGGATTCGGTGCCGGGACGCACCGTTTTCAGGGTGTCCCTGCCGATGGTGCCAAGGGTTAAAAAGGAGCAAAAGTGATGGATGGCACGGTGCTTGTGGCGGATGACGACCGGACGATCCGCACGGTCCTGACGCAGGCGCTGACGCGGGCGGGGTGCAAGGTGCACGCCACCAGCAGCCTGATGACGCTGATGCGCTGGGTCGAGGAAGGGAAGGGCGATCTGGTGATCTCGGATGTGATCATGCCGGACGGGAACGGGTTGGATGCACTGCCCCGCATCGGCAAGTTGCGCCCCGGTCTGCCGGTAATCGTGATTTCGGCGCAAAATACGATCATGACGGCGATTCAGGCGGCCGAGGCCGAGGCTTACGATTACCTGCCCAAGCCGTTTGACCTCCCCGATCTGATGAAGCGTTCGGCCCGTGCGCTCGAGTTGAAGCGCCGCGCTCCGGCCAAGCCGGTGCAGGTGCGCGAGGCGGCGGATGACCTGCCGCTGGTGGGGCGGACAGCGGCGATGCAGGCACTGTACCGGCTGGTGGCGCGGGTGATGAACACCGATCTGGCGGTGCTTGTGACAGGCGAATCGGGCACCGGCAAAAGCCTGATCGCCAAGGCGATCCACGATTTTTCCGACCGTCGCAGCCAGCCCTTCGTGGTCGTGCAATCGTCCGACCTTGCCGGAGTGGACGGGCCTTCGGCGCTTATGGCGCGGGCCAAGGGCGGCAGCCTCGTCTTCGACGAGATCTCGGATTACGACGACGACACGCAGGCGCGGATCGTGCGGATGCTCGACATGATGACCGACAACGCGCCGCGCATCATGGCGACCTCGCAAAGCGATCTGTCGGGGCGGATGGAGGCGGGCAGTTTCCGGCAGGATCTGTTCTACCGTCTGTCGGGCGTGACGCTGCATGTGCCCAGTTTGCGCGAAAGGGTCGATGACATTCCACTTCTGGCCGAACATTTCCTTGCCAAGGGCGAACGCGATTTCGGGTCGATCCGGCGGCTTTCGGGCGACGCGCGCGAATTGGTGCGGGCCTATAGCTGGCCGGGCAACGTGCGCCAGTTGGAAAACACGCTGCGGCGGCTGATGGTCACCAGTTCCGAGGCCGAAATCGCGCGCGGCGAGGTAGAGGCGGTGCTTGGCAACCAGCCCGCGATGGAGCCGCTGAAGGGCGGTGGCGAAGGCGAGAAACTTTCAGCGAGCGTCGCGCGTCATCTGAAGCGCTATTTCGATCTGCATGGCGGGCAATTGCCGCCTGCGGGGGTCTACCAGCGCATCCTGCGCGAGGTCGAGATGCCGCTGATCGAGCTGGCGCTGGATGCCACGGCCGGAAATCAGGCAAAATGTGCCGATCTTTTGGGTATCAACCGCAATACTTTGCGTAAGAAGATTACCGACCTCGATATACGCGTGACACGCCGCCGCAAACTGATGTAAAACCGCAACATCAAGCGTGTCCTGCAGGTATCACCGCGGGATGGGCACAAGATGTGGCGGGGGGCAAGGCTTGCCTACCGCAAAGGGGGGCTTGCGTGCATCGCACGGTCGGAAGCGACACTTGGGCAAGGCTGGTGCGGTTGCGCCGCAAACGGCAGGTGCAGAACGCCATGACCTTTGGTCTGGTGTTTCTGGGGCCGTTGCTGGCGGTGGGTACGTTTCTGGCGTTCGGCCCGCTGAATCAAGGCGGCAATTCGCCGGCGCTGCGGCTGATCCTGCTGGTGGACCTTGTCTATATCCTGATTGCAGCCACGCTTGTCATGGCGCGGGTGGTGCGGATCGTTTCGGACAGGCGCAGCCAGTCGGCAGGATCGCGGTTGCATATGCGGCTGACGGGGGTTTTCGCGGGTGTGGCGTTGGTGCCGACCGTGCTGGTGGCCGTCTTTGCGGTGGTGACGGTAAACTTTGGCCTCGAGGGCTGGTTTTCCGATCGGGTGCGGTCTGTCGTGGGCACGAGCATGGCGGCAGCCGAAGCCTATGAGGCCGAACACCGGCAGGATCTGGTCAACGACGCCGGAAAACTGGCGGCCGATCTGAACCTGCAAAAACAATCGGCATTCTTTCTGGAAGACAGCCAGATGCGTCCTTTCCTGACGCAGGCGCAATCGACCATCCAGCGCGGGTTGAAAGAGGCCTATCTGATCGACGGCGGCGGGGCGTTGCGGACGCGGGGCGAGCGGAGCTATCTGTTCGATTTCGAAACCCCGACGCTAGATGAACTAGACCGCGCAAGGGCCGGAGAAACGGTTCTTATTCAGGATTGGGCAAATAACGAATTCCGCGCGCTTGTCCATCTTGATGCCTTTGCGGACCGCTATCTTTATGTCTCGCGCACGGTGGACGGGTCGATCCTGTCGCTGCTCGACGAGACGCGGGCGACGGTGAACCTGTACCACCAGCTGGAAAGCGAACGCGGGCGGCTCTTGTTCGAGTTCGGGCTGTTGTATCTGGGGTTCGCGCTGATCCTGATCCTCGCGGCGGTCTGGGTCGGGCTTTGGTTTGCCGAGCGGTTGTCGCGGCCCGTGGGGCGTCTGGCCGGTGCGGCGCAAAGGGTCGGCGCGGGCGATCTGGATGTGCAGGTGGTCGAGGACGAGGGCGATGACGAGATCGCCATGCTGGGGCGGCTGTTCAACCAGATGACGCGGCAGTTGAAAGGGCAGCGCGACGCGCTTGTGGTCAGCCACAGCCAGACGGAACGGCGGCGGCGGCTGTTCGATTCGGTCCTGTCGAATGTCACGGCAGGCGTGATCGGGCTGGACAGCGAGGGGCGTGTGGACTTCGCCAACCGCGCGGCGGAACGGCTTTTGGATATCAGCGACGGGTCTTCGGAAGTGCCCCTGTCGGTCGCAGTGCCGGAATTCGCGCATCTGTTCGAGCGTCTGCGCGACGGTGCGATGCCCGCGGCGCAGGAAGAGGTGCGGCTGACGCGCAAGGGCAAGCTGGAAAGCCTGCTGGTTCGGATGTCGGTCCGGCGGAGCGAGCAGGGACGGCTGGAAGGCTATGTCGTGGCCTTTGACGATGTGACCGATCTGGTCAGCGCGCAGCGGATGGCGGCCTGGGGTGATGTGGCACGCCGCATCGCGCACGAGATCAAGAACCCCCTGACGCCGATCGCGCTGTCGGCTGAACGCATCAAGCGCAAGTTCCGCAGTCAGGTTTCCGTGCCCGAGGATCTGGACCAGTATACCGACGTGATCGTGCGCCAGACCAACGACCTGCGCCGGATCGTCGATGAATTTTCCAAATTCGCGCGAATGCCCGAGCCTGACCGCCGCGAGACCGACCTTGGCGCGATCTTGCGCGACGCGCTGTTGTTGCAGGAAAGCGGCCAGCCGGGGGTGACCTTCCGCAAGACGCTGCCCGAAGGGCCCGTGCTGATGGAGGTCGACGGCTCGATGATTTCGCAGGCGCTGACGAACCTGATCAAGAACGCCGGTGAAGCGATTGAAAGTTATCGCGAAACCGGCATTTCGGACGGCTTCGTTCCTGAAATCCGCGTCGAGTTCGTGACCGAACCCGACGCTGCGGTGATCCGGATCATGGACAACGGGACGGGCCTGCCCCCCGATAGGGCGCGGCTTTTCGAGCCTTATGTGACCACGCGGGAAAAGGGCACAGGACTGGGCCTGCCCATCGTCAAGAAGATCATCGAGGAGCATGGCGGAACGCTGGCTTTGCTCGATGCGCCGGTGTTCGACGGAAACGACCATCAGGGCGCAATGGCCGAGTTGCGCTTGCCGAGGGCTGCACGTGCAGCACGGCCCAAGAAACAGGCGGCACAAGCCGCAAATGAAACGCTGACCGCCACCGAGGGGGATCATGAGCAGCATCCTGATCGTAGACGACGAAAAAGACATCCGCGAGCTGATCGCCGATATCCTGAAGGACGAGGGGTATCAGGTGCGTCTGGCTGGCACTTCCGATGCCTGCATGGCCGAAATCAACGCCGAGCCGCCCGCGCTGATGATCCTCGATATCTGGCTGAAGGACAGCCGGATGGACGGGATCGACATTTTGAAGACGGTCAAGCGCGACAATCCCGACGTGCCGGTCGTCATCATCTCGGGGCATGGCAATATCGAGATTGCGGTCGCCGCGATCAAACAGGGGGCCTATGACTTCATCGAAAAGCCCTTCAACATCGACCAGTTGATGGTGGTGGTGAGCCGCGCGATGGAAACGAGCCGCCTGCGCCGCGAGAACATCGAGTTGCGGCGCAAGGATGTGAGCAGCACCGAGATGCTGGGGTCGAGCCCCGCGTTCAAGGCGCTGAAGGCGCAGTTGGACAAGGTGACGAAATCGAACGGGCGGGTGATGCTGACCGGACCTGCCGGTTCGGGCAAGGAGATGGCGGCGCGCTATGTCCATGTGAACTCGAACCGTGCAGGGGCGCCGTTCATTTCGGTGTCGTCGGCGACGATCGAACCGGAACGGATGGAAGAGGTGCTGTTCGGACGCGAGACATCCGAGCGCGGGGTCGAGAAGGGCTTGCTGGAACAGGGGCATGGCGGGGTCGTCTATTTCGACGAAGTGGCCGATATGCCGGTGGGAACACAATCGAAGATCTTGCGCGTGCTGACCGAGCAGCAATTCACGCGGGCCGGCGGGACCGACAAGGTGCGGGTCGATCTGCGGGTGATTTCCTCGACCACGCGCGACCTGCGGGCTGAAATCGCGGCGGGGCGCTTCCGGCAGGAACTGTATGACCGGCTGAACGTGGTGCCGATCGCGGTGCCGAGCCTTGAGGAGCGGCGCGAGGATATTCCGGAACTGACGCGGCATTTCATCGATCTGTTCCATCGCGGTCAGGGCCTGCCCCTGCGCGAACTGACAAGCGAGGCCGAGGCGATGTTGCAGACCATGCCATGGCCCGGAAACGTGCGGCAGTTACGCAACGTGATCGAGCGGGTGCTTATATTGGGCGACGGGCCGGGGCTGATCGAGGCGCGCGAGTTGCCGGGGCAAGAGGCTCCGACCGGCGAGGGCAACCGTCTGGTGCTGGGCGGGGCCATGGCCACGCTGCCGCTGCGCGAGGCCCGCGAGGTGTTCGAGCGCGAGTATCTGCTGACCCAGATCAACCGCTTCGGCGGCAATATCAGCCGCACCGCCAGTTTCGTGGGCATGGAGCGGTCGGCGTTGCACCGCAAGCTGAAATCGCTTGGCGTTGTCACCACGGCGAAATCGGGCGGGCGCATGGCGCGGCTGGACGAGGATTTCGACGGGGTGGACGAGGACGAGGACGAAGCGGTGTGAGGCCTGCGCCGGTTGACCGGCATGTCATCCTCTGCCAAGACAACGCCTCGCACAGCGGCGACCGGAGGCTTGCATGAAGGTGATCATCTGCGGCGCGGGGCAGGTCGGCTGGCAGATTGCCCGCCAGTTGTCGGGCGAGAAGAACGACGTGACGCTGATCGACGTGAACGCCGATCTGGTGCGGCGGGCGTCGGATACGCTGGATGTGCAGGGCGTCGTCGGATTTGCCTCGTATCCCGATGTGCTTGAAAAGGCCGGGGCGCGGGATGCCGACATGATCATCGCCGCGACCCATTCGGACGAGGTGAACATGGTGGCCTGTCAGGTCGCCCATTCGATCTTTTCTGTACCCCGCAAAATCGCGCGGCTGCGGGCGCAAAGCTATCTGGATGCGATCTATTCCGACCTTTACCGCCGTGACCACCTGCCCATCGACGTGGTGATCAGCCCCGAGCGCGAGGTGGCCGAGGCGGCCTTGCAGCGGCTGGCCGCACCCGCGACCTTTGACACAGAAAGTTTCATGCTGGGCCGAGCGCAGCTTTTGGGCATCCAGCTGGACGGGGATTGTCCGGTTCTGAACACGCCGCTGCGGCAGTTGAACGAGTTGTTCCCTTCGCTGCGGGCCATCGTGGTGGGGGTGCGCCGCGACGGACGGCTGTTCGCACCCGAAGCGGGCGACCAGTTGTTCGCCGCAGACCAGATTTACGTCTTTGCCCATTCCGAGGACGTGAACCGCGCCTTGGAAATCTTTGGAAAGCAAACGAAAAAGCAGGAACGCATCGTCATAATCGGCGGGGGCAACGTGGGCCTTGGCGTGGCCCGCGCGCTTGAGGCGCGGACCGACAGGGTGCGTGCCAAGGTGATCGAGAAGAACCGCGCCGTGGCCGAACGGGCGGCCGACGCGCTGGAGCGGACCATCGTGCTGAACGGCGACGGGATGGATATGGACATCCTGATGGAAGCCGCCATCGACCGCGCCGATGCGGTGCTGGCGGTGACCGATGACGACAAGACCAACATCCTTGTCGCCGTGCGCGCCAAGCAGGCGGGCTGCAAGATGTCGATCGCGCTGGTGAACGACCCGACGCTTGCGCCCCTGATGGGGCCGCTGGATATCGACGCCTATATCAACCCGCGGGCAACCACGGTGTCGTCGATCCTGCGCCATATCCGGCATGGCAAGGTGCGGGCGATCTATTCGCTCGGCGACAGCGAGGCCGAGATGATCGAGGCGCAGGTGCTGTCGACCTCGCCACTGGCGGGAAAGCTGATCAGGGATGTCGAATTTCCCGAAGGCGTGCTGGTCGGCGCGCTGATGAAGGGCGAAAAGGTGGTGAAACCCACGGGCGATTTGCGGATCGAGGCGGGCGATGTGATCGCGCTTTTCGTGATGGCGTCCGATGTGCGCGAGGTCGAGCGGTTGCTGCAAGTCTCGATCGACTTTTTCTGATGCTGCGGCGTCTGGCCGATCTGCCGCTTTTGCTGTTGCTCTTGGGGCTGACGGCGGTGGCGATGTGGCTTCCTGCATCGCATGCGGTGATCCATTCCGACCACAAGACGGCGCGGGCGTTCTTCTACTCCAGCCTGATCTTGCTGGTTCTGACCGGCATGATCGGGATCGCGGTGGCAAACCGGCGGCCCCGCAATCCGGTGCGGGCCAGCCTTGCCGCGCTGGTGCTGGCCTATGCCGTTCTGCCCTTCGCGATGGCCTTGCCGGTATACGAAGCCTTGGGCGACACGCGTTTCATCAACGCTTGGTTCGAAATGGTGTCATCCTTCACCACCACGGGGGCCACGGTCTATGACGTGGACCGGTTACCCGAATCGGTACATTTGTGGCGGGCGCTGGTGGGCTGGATGGGCGGGTTCTTCATCCTTGTGGCAGGAATTGCGATCCTCGCGCCGATGAATCTTGGCGGGGTCGAGGTGGTATCGGGCAAGGTGCCGGGGCGCAGTGCGGAAGGGTTGAGCCAGATCACCCATACCGCCACCCCCGCCCGCCGGATGGCGCAGCAAGGGGCTGCAGTCTTTCCTGCCTATGTCGGGCTGACTGTGATTTTGTGGGGGGTTCTTGTCATTGCGGGGGAACGCAGCCTTGTGGCCTTCTGTCACGCGATGTCGTCGGTTTCGACCAGCGGGATCAGTCCGGTAGGGGGGCTGGAGGGGGCGGCTTCGGGGCTTTGGGGCGAGATGGCGGTGTTTGTTGTGCTGCTGGCGGCACTGTCGCGCCGGGCCTGGCCGGGAGCGGCGCTTTACGACCGTGGCGCGCGGTTGGTCAACGACCCCGAGGTGCGGCTGGGCCTGTCGATCGTGGTGGTCCTGCCGGTGCTGTTGTTCCTGCGGCATTGGCTTTACGCGCCCGAAGATGCGGCGGACAGCGTGGCAAGCGCCCTCCACGCGCTGTGGGGCGGGGCCTTTACGACGTTGTCGTTCCTTACGACGACGGGCTTTGTCTCGGTCGACTGGCAGGCGGCGACGGGGTGGTCGGGGCTGGGAACGCCGGGTCTGGTGCTGGCGGGTCTGGCGATCTTTGGCGGCGGGATTGCCACCACGGCGGGCGGGGTCAAGCTGTTGCGGGTCTATGCGCTGCTGCGGCAGGGCGAACGCGAGCTGGAACGATTGGTGCATCCCAATTCCATCGGCGGGGCCGGTGCGACCCTGCGCCGGTTGCGGGGGGAAGGGGCCTATACGGCCTGGATCTTCTTCATCCTGTTCGCCTGCGCGATAGGGGTTTCGATCGCCTTGCTGACGCTTGTTGGCGTGGAGTTCGAACCGGCGATGATCCTGACGGTGGCCGCGCTGACCTCGTCTGGTCCCTTGGCCGAGATTGCAGCGACCGATCCGCTTAGCTATGCGGCCCTTGGGCCGGAGCCGAAGGTGATTTTGGCGGGCGTGATGGTGCTGGGCCGGGTCGAACTCTTGGCGATCCTTGTGCTTTTGTCACCCGACGTCTGGCGACGCTGACACCGGCAATTCAGGGCAAGATACGCAAATCGGGATTTTCGCGCTGGAAACTCGGCGCAACCCGTACCATACTTTACCCGTTGGGCCGCTGACCTGTGCGAGGGACACAGGAGCGACCGGGATTGCGCGACAAGACCAAGAAAAAAGGCAAAGACAAAAAATGGCCAGCGACAAACAAAATTTGCAGGACGCGTTTCTTAATCATGTGCGGAAGGCCAAGGTTCCGGTCACCATTTTCCTGATCAACGGCGTAAAGTTGCAGGGCGTGATCACCTGGTTCGACAATTTTTGCGTTCTTCTGCGCCGGGACGGGCAATCGCAGCTGGTCTACAAGCATGCGATTTCGACCATCATGCCGGGCGCGCCGATCAACCTTTATGAAGGCGAAGACTGATTACCGACCTGCCAGAAGATGACGAAGACGACCTCCTGCCGTATCGGCGGGAAGAGCGTGACCGTTCTACCGCCGCCGAGGTGATGCGCGCTTATGTGCTGCATCCCGATATCCGCAACGACCGCTCGCGGCGCTTGCCCGAGCATGGCTTGGCCGAGGCGGTCAGTCTTGCCGCCGCACTTCCAGACATGGAGGTGGTGGGGGCCGAAGTGGTGCGCCTGCCGCGCTTGCAGCCGGGGATGCTGTTCGGGTCGGGCAAGGTCAAGGAATTGCACGACAAGTTCCACGAATTGAACGTGGGGCTTGTGCTGGTGGACGGGCCGGTGTCGCCCGTGCAGCAGCGCAATCTCGAAAAGGAATGGGAGGTCAAGCTGCTGGATCGGACCGGCCTGATCCTCGAAATCTTTGCCGACAGGGCACGCACGCGCGAAGGCGTGTTGCAGGTGGAACTGGCCGCGCTGTCCTATCAGCGCACGCGGCTGGTGCGGGCCTGGACCCACCTTGAACGGCAGCGCGGCGGCTTCGGCTTCGTCGGCGGTCCGGGCGAGACGCAGATCGAGGCGGACCGCAGGGCCATCGACGATCAGGTGATCCGCCTTAAGCGGCAGCTCGACAAGGTGGTACGGACGCGCGAATTGCACCGCGCGGCGCGGCGCAAGGTGCCGTTCCCGATCGTTGCCCTGGTGGGTTACACCAACGCGGGCAAATCGACGCTGTTCAACCGGATGACCGGTGCGGATGTGCTGGCAAAGGACATGCTCTTTGCCACGCTCGACCCCACCATGCGGGGGGTGATGCTGCCTTCGGGGCGCAAGATCATCGTTTCCGATACGGTGGGCTTCATCTCGGACCTGCCGACGCAACTGGTTGCCGCTTTCCGCGCGACGCTGGAAGAGGTTCTGGAAGCCGACCTGGTGGTGCATGTGCGCGATATCAGCCATCCCGAAAGCGGCGAACAGGCGCAGGATGTGGCCGATATCCTGCAATCCTTGGGCGTTGGTGCGGGGACGCCGCAGCTTGAGGTTTGGAACAAGCTTGACCTTGTGGATGCCAGCCAGCGCGAGGCTTTGACTGCACAGGCCACCACGCGCGAGCGGGTGTTTCCGGTGTCGGCGCTGACCGGCGAGGGGATTTCGCATCTGCTCGACGTGATTTCCGGCGTCTTCGACGAGGAAAAGACCGAGCGTTTGATCGCCGTGCCGTTCAGTGACGGGCGGCGGCGGGCGTGGTTGCATGCCGAAGGCGTGGTGCTGTCGGAAAACGCGACCGATACCGGCTTTGCCGTTCAGGTGCGCTGGACCGCGCGGCAGGAAAAGCGTTACCGCGACTTGTGAGGTGCGGATTCGCGGTGGGCGAGGATATCTGGCAGGCGGGTTTCGACCCAAGCGGCCAGTTGGCGCACCAATCCCGCCGCCTCGGTCCCGATGGGGGTGAGCGAATAATCGACATGCGGCGGGACCACGTCATGGGCGACGCGCGTGACCATGCCGTCGGCTTCCAGCCCTTGCAGGGTTTGCGCCAGCATCCGTTCGCTGACATCGCCCACGGCGCGTCGCAGGGCGGAAAAGCGCATCGTCTTGCCGGATAGCGCCACCAGAACCAGCGCACCCCAGCGACTGGTCAGGTGGTGCAGGACCTGCCGAGACGGGCAGGCGGGGTGCAGGACATTCGGGGCGAAAGAGCCGTCCATCGGGTGCCTTGGTGAAAAGTTCATACTAACAGAAATGTACGTACTTCCTTTTCGTAAGTAAAGGCGTAACTGGGGTGGGCAACCAGCGAAAAGAGAGTTTGTTCATGACCATCGCCGTTACCGGAGCCACGGGCCAATTGGGCCGTCTTGCCATTTCCGCAATCAAGGCGCGGGGCGGAAGTGCCGTTGCCCTTGCGCGTTCCCCCGCGAAAGCTGCCGATAAGGGGGTCGAGGCGCGGGCCTTTGATTATACCGACCCTGCGAGTTTTGCGTCGTTGGCGGGGGTGAAGACGCTGGTGCTGATCTCGTCGAACGATTTCGACGATCGCATTGGCCAGCATACCCGCGTGATCGATGCCGCCAAGGCGGCGGGCGTTGGGCGGGTGATTTATACCAGCCTGCTGCGGGCCGATACGTCGCCCATGCTGCTGGCAGCCGATCACAAGGCGACCGAGGCGCATATCAAGGCATCGGGGCTTGGCTATACCGTGCTCCGCAATGGCTGGTATACCGAAAACCACACCGGATCGCTGGGCGGTGCCATTGCCGCGGGGGCGATGATCGGGTCGGCGGGCGCGGGGCGGTTCAGTTCTGCGGCGCGGGCCGATTATGCCGAGGCGATTGCCGCCGTGGCGCTGGGTGACGGGCATTCGGGCAAGGTTTACGAGCTTGGCGGAGATGTGTCCTATTCGCTGGCCGAGATGGCGGCGGAGGTGGCGCGGCAGACTGGCAAGGCGGTAGGCTACAGCGACCTGCCGCCGGAAACCTATGCCGGCATCCTGCAGTCCTTTGGCCTGCCTGCGGGCTTTGCCCATGTGCTGGCAGACAGCGATGTGCATGCGTCGCGGGGGGCCTTGGAGGAGAATTCGGGCACTCTGTCGCGCCTGATCGGGCGGGCGACGACGCCGATGGCGCAAACGGTCGCGGCGGCGATCTGACCAAAGGCGGGGGCGGTCAGCGCCCCCGTCTCTGCCAATCGTCGCGCTTGAGCGCGAAATAGACCGAGTCGCACCATTCGTCGCGCCACTGCATCGTGCGGCTGGCGCGGCGGGTTTCGACAAAGCCGAGACGGGACAGCAGTTTCAGGCTGGCTGCGTTGCGGGGGTCGGCCTCGGCCACCAGTTCGGGCAGGGCGTGGGTGGCAAAGAGATGCGGGATGACGGCCTCCATCGCCTCGGACGCAAGGCCTTGTCTTTGGAAATCGGGGTGCAGCAGGAAACCCACCTCGGGGATGCGCCACATGCCGGCCTTGCCGATGATGCGGCCCTGATGTTCGATCAGGTAATCGTCGGCATCATTGGCGATCAACGCGGCCAGCCAGTCGCGGCTTTCTTGCATCGTTTCGTGTTCGGGGCGCGACCAATAGCGCATGGCGCGGCGGTCTGACAGCATGGCGTGGACATCGGCCAGATCACTGGGCCGCGCAGGGCGCAGGATCAGGCGCGGTGTGCGGATCATGGGGGCGGGTTCAGGTGGGTGATGCCCACGGCGGCGGCGCGGGCAAGGTCGGGGTCGAGCGACATGGGCACGTATTCTCCGCGCCGCCAGAGTTCGCCAAGATCATCGTAGAAGCGTGACAGCGGATGGCCCGATTGGCCGGTCGAAGTAATGAAGACCGAGGAGTCGGGGTCGGCAAAATCGTAAACCCCGCGATAGCCCGCGCCATGCACGTTCAGGAAAGGGTCGGGACCGCTGCCCTTGGTCACGCCGCGCATCAGGGTGTTGTCGTCGCCGCTGGTCGATTGGGTGATGTTGACGAAATAGCGCACCACCGGCACCTCGCCGAGGATCGGGTGGTTCTGGGCGGCAAGGTGGGCATCGCCCCAGCGCCAGCTTTCGGGGTTGGGGCCGTAGGTTTCGGTCAGTTGCAACAGCGCGTCGTCCAGCGCCATGCGGGCCGTGTCGGTACAGCTTTCCACGGGGGCCGATTGCACCACATCGCACCAGATGCTGGCGCCGTCGATGTTGCGGAAGATGCGTTCGATCAGCAGCGGTTCGACATGCGTGAAGGTGTCGGCAAGCGGGCCGAGATCATCGCGGATCAGCCGGTCTTGCAGGGCGCGCAGCCACGCCTGATAGATCAGGGGTTCCGGCAGGTGTTCGTTCATCTCGCCGTTCCATGCCGCGAGCAGTTGCAGCGCCTGTTGGCGCAGGCGGTCTGGCGTGCCTTCGGGCGCGGCCTCGCCGGTGAACCACAGATCGGCGCCGATCAGCGGCAAGAGCGAACGGGCGGTGAACGACACGGTATCGAGCTGTGCTTCGATGAAGCTTTCGCGGGTATGCACCTCGCGCGTTTTCATCAGCGACAGCCAGCGCTGGATGCGTTGGGTGTCGCCCCAGTCATAGCTGACATGCAACGGGAAGGGGCGGTCGACGGTCTTGTTGTTGGTGTTGCCGATCAGGCCCGAGCGGGGGTTCACCTCGCGCGGGTTGTCCTCATAGGGGAACACGCCCTGCCAGCGGTTCGCTGCGATCCAGCCCGGTTGAGGCATGCGGCCCTTGCTCTGGCTGGCAGGGTCGCGCTTGGGCATGGCGCCGACCATTTGCAGGGCGATGCCGTTCTGGTCTGCCAGCATCAGGTTCTGCGAGGGCGCGACGAACAGGCGGCCTGCCTCGATCGCCTGATCCACGGTCTTGGACTGCATCAGCCGGATGGCCGAGGTCATGCTGGTATCGGCGGGCGAAAGGCCGGTCCATGACAGGGCGGCGACATGGCCTGCGGGGGTGATCGAGCCGATGTCGTAATGACTGCCGGGAAAGACGGGGCCATTGTCGGTCCAGCGCAGGGTGATGGTGACGGGGGCGGCGTCTTTCACCGTGATGATGGATTTGCGGGTGAGGAAGGGTTTCCAGCCGTTCGGGGTGCGGTATTCTTCGGGTTGGCTGGGTTCACCTCTTCGATGAACAGGTCTTGATCGTCGAGGTAGCTGGAGGTCAGGCCCCATCCCAGCACATCGGACCGACCGACAAGCACGGCAGGGATGCCGGGGATGGTGGCCCCGATCACGCCGCCCGATTGCAGTTGCAGGCGGGCAAGATACCAGATGGTCGGCGCGGTAAAGCCAAGGTGCGGGTCGTTGGCCAGCAGCGAGCCGCCCGCTGCCGAGCGGTTAGGGCTTGCCGCCCAAGCGTTCGACGCTCCGGCCGTGTCGCGGTCGGGAAAGGGCGAAAGCGGGCCGAGGTCGGCTTTGCGGAACGGGGCCGTGCTGGGCGAAACCTTGGGGACGATGCTGGCGTAATCGGGCAAGGCCATGATGCCCTGTCCCGGATCGTCGGGAAGGATGTCGGCCAGCCGTGCGGCGGGCAAAAGCAGCGACAGGCGGGCGCGCAGAACCTCGTTTTCAAGCTGGCCAGACATTTGCAGCGCCATGAGCTTGATGATCGCGATGGAATCGGCGGGTTGCCAAGCGGCGATTTCGTTGGAAAAGAAGAAGAATTCGGGCGCGCCGCGGCCAAGAGCGTCTTTGTTGACCTGTGCGATCCATGCGTTCACCCCGCGCGAATAGGCATCGAGCGCGGCGTGGGTCGCCGCGTCCTGTGCGGAAAGCGAGGATTGCGCGAGGGTGTAAAGGTCGAAGCGGCGGATCAACTCGTCTATCCGCAGGGTGCGGGTGCCGAACACCTCGGACAGGCGGCCTTGGGCGGTGCGGCGCAGCATCGTCATCTGCCAAAGCCGGTCCTGGGCATGGGCAAAGCCGAGCGCGTAATAGACATCGGCATCGGCCTTGCCGAAGATATGGGGCACGTTGTCGTTGTTGCGAACGATCTCGACCGGCTGCGACAGGCCGGGCAGGGTGTAATCGGCGGAATAATCGGGCAAGGACCGCGACAGGAAGTAATAGCCAACCACAAGGCACAGCACGCCCAGCACGATCAGGCCGGTCAGAAGACGCATGAGCCAACGAAATACGAGAAACATCGGGTGCCAGTTCTTTAGGGGTGTTCTTGACGGCAGGGGTGCGATGGTTTCCTAGTCCAGAACCGCCCGAAGGGCAACGTATCGGCAAAGGATCAGCGGCATGGCGAAACTGGCGTTTCTGGGCTTGGGCGTGATGGGTGGCCCGATGGCGCGGCATCTGGCGGCCAAGGGGCATGAGGTGACGGTTTACAACCGCACGGCGGCGCGGGCCGAGGCATGGGTTGCCGCGCATGGCGGGCAAATGGCCGCCACCCCGCGTGATGCTGCAGCGGGGGCGGATGTGGTGCTGGCTTGCGTCGGCAATGATGATGATCTGCGGTCGGTCTGCACGGGGCCTGACGGAGCCTTTGCGGGGATGGCAGCGGGGACGCTGTTTGTCGATCACACCACGGTGTCGGCGCAGGTGACGCGCGAGTTGGCGGGCGTGGCGGCGGGGCTGGGGATCGGGTTTGTCGACGCTCCGGTGTCGGGCGGGCAGGCCGGGGCCGAGAATGGCGCGCTGTCGGTGATGTGCGGCGGGACTGGGACCGATTATGCACGGGCCGAGGCGGTGATCGCCGCCTATGCGCGGGTCTGCAAGCGCTTGGGCGAAAGTGGTGCTGGCCAGATTGCCAAGATGATGAACCAGATCTGCATCGCGGGGCTGGTGCAGGGATTGTCCGAGGCGCTGGCCTTTGGCGAGAAGGCGGGACTGGATGGCGAGGCGGTGGTCGAGGTGATCGCCCAAGGCGCGGCGGGGTCTTGGCAGATGGTCAACCGGCACAAGACCATGCTGGCGGGCAATTTCGACTTCGGCTTTGCCGTGGACTGGATGCGGAAAGATCTGAAGATCTGTCTGGAAACCGCCGACGCGATCGGGGCAAGCCTGCCTGTGACAGCGTTGGTGGACCAGTTCTACAAGGACGTGCAGCAAATGGGTGGCGGACGCAACGACACATCAAGCCTGATCCGCCGGCTTCGCAAAGGCTAGATCAGCGCAACCCAGGCGCGGGCGATGGCGAGCCCCGCCGCATCGGCCCGCGCGCCGAAACGCGCGGCGGCGGTGCTGTGGCCACCCCCGCTCCACCCCGGTTCGAGGCGGTCGGTGAGGGGCGCGAATTCGCGTGTCCAGTCGGCGACCATGGGGCGCGAGGCCTCGAAATGGAACTGCATGCCATAGGTGGCGCGGCCGATGCGGAAGCACTGGTTTTGCGCGGCGGGTGACGAGGCGAGGCGGGCGGCAGTGTCGGGCAGGGTGAAGGTGTCGGAATGCCACTGGAAGATCGGAAAGCTGGCGGGCAGGCCCGAAAGCACCGGATCGGTCTTTGCGGCTTCGGTTTGTGTCACGTCGCGCCAGCCGAATTCGGGCGCGGCGCCAAGCTGGTTCTCGGCGCCATGGCCACGGGCGAGGATCTGTGCCCCGAGGCAGATGCCCAGAACGGCGCGGTCCATGGCTGCGGTTTCTCGCATCAGGTCGGCAAGGGCGGGCAGATAGGGATGCGTGTCATCGGACCGCGCCGATTGTTCGCCCCCGAACACCACCAGCGCGTCATGGTCGCCAAGCTCGGGCAGGCGTCCATCAGCCCAGGGTTTGTAAAGATCTATGCGGGCGGCCTGTTCGTGCAGCGCCACGCCGACCTGACCGTGATGGGTGATGCGGGTGTTCTCGACGATGGCGACGCGCATGATGTCCCTTTCGGCTTGTGCGCCCAATCTGCATGGCGGGGGTGCGGGGGCAAGCGCGAAAGCGGGGGCCAGCCCCCGCACCCCCGGGATATTTAGCCAGCGTGAAAGGAAGGTGGTCTGCGGTTTCACCCTTGCCCAAATACTCATCTTATATCCTGCAAACGCGGGTGTCGGTCGGAAACCGGGGGATTCCCGCTTGCGCGTCGGCACGGGTCGTGAAAGGGGGAATTGCCAAACGAACACTCCCACGGAGGCGACCCATGGAGATTCGCGAGGCTTACACCTTTGATGATGTTCTGCTGGTTCCGGCGGCAAGCTCGGTACTGCCGTCCGAGGCGGATACGTCCACATTCGTGACCAAATCGATCCGGATGAACATCCCGCTCCTGTCGAGCGCGATGGATACCGTGACCGAAGGCCGCATGGCGATCGCCATGGCGCAGGCGGGCGGGATCGGGGTGATCCACCGCAACCTCGACACCGAGGCGCAGGCGACCGAAGTGCGACGGGTCAAACGTTTCGAAAGCGGTGTGGTCTATGCGCCGATCACGCTGACACCCGACCAGACGCTGGCGGATGCCAAGGTGCTGATGGAACGCTACAACATCACCGGATTTCCGGTGGTCGACGCGCAAGGCCGCGTGGTGGGGATCGTGACCAACCGCGACATGCGCTTTGCCAGCGACGACCGCACGCCGGTTTCGGTGATGATGTCTTCGGAAAACCTCGCGCTGCTGCGCGAACCCGTAGATCGCGATGCCGCGATCAGCCTGATGAAGGCGCGGCGGATCGAGAAACTGCTGGTGACCGACGGCAAGGGTGTGCTGACCGGCCTTCTGACGCTGAAGGATACCGAAAAGGCCGTGCTGAACCCGCATGCCTGCAAGGACGAGATGGGGCGGCTGCGGGTGGCGGCGGCCTCGACCGTCGGCGATGCCGGGTTCGAGCGGTCGCAGGCGCTGATCGAAGCGGGGGTGGACATGGTGGTGATCGACACCGCGCATGGACACTCCGAAGGGGTAGCCCGCGCGGTCGAGCGGATCAAGAAGCTGTCCAATACCGTGCAGGTCGTGGCTGGCAACGTGGCGACGGGCGAGGCGACGCGGGCGTTGATCGGCGCGGGCGCAGATGCGGTCAAGGTGGGGATCGGCCCGGGGTCTATCTGCACCACGCGGATCGTGGCGGGCGTGGGCGTGCCGCAACTGACCGCGATCATGGATTCGGCGCGGGCGGCGGGCGATATTCCGGTCATCGCGGATGGCGGGATCAAGTATTCGGGTGATTTCGCAAAGGCCATCGCGGCGGGCGCGTCCTGTGCGATGGTGGGTTCGGCGATTGCCGGAACCGACGAGTCCCCCGGCGAGGTGATCTTGTGGAACGGCCGGTCGTTCAAGGCCTACCGCGGCATGGGTAGCCTGGGTGCCATGGCGCGGGGGTCGGCGGACCGCTATTTCCAGAAGGATGCCGCCAGTGACAAGCTGGTGCCTGAAGGGATCGAGGGACAGGTGCCCTACAAGGGGTCGGCTGCGGCGGTCATCCACCAGATGGTCGGCGGCCTGCGCGCCGCGATGGGCTATACCGGCTGCGCCACCGTGGCCGAGATGCAGGCAAACTGCCAGTTCGTGCGGATCACCGGCGCGGGGCTGAAGGAAAGCCATGTGCATGACGTGCAGATCACGCGCGAGTCCCCGAACTACCGCGTGGGCTGACGGGCGTTGCAAAAGGATGAAGCGGGGCGGGGCGCAGGTCTTGCCCCGTTCGGCTTTACCGCACGATCAATCCGATCAAATCCCGTCGAGCAGATTTTCCACCCGTCCTATGCCCGCAATCCGCAGCAGCGTTTCTTCGGCGCGGCGGGCGTCTTCGGGCGTGGCGGCACTGCCGCGCAGATAGACCGTGTCGCCGCGCTGTTCCAGCGTGATGCCGCTGGTGTCTAGCCCGTCGATGCCGTCGAGCGCGGTCGTTGCCGCGCCGAGCAGGTCATCGGGCGGGACGCCTTCGGCTTCTACCTCGGTCTCGGGTTCGGGCGTGGTGTCGGGCGCCGGATAGGGCGCGTCGCCTTGCCAATCAACGTTGGCGTCGAATTCGCGCCAGCCTTCGCGTTCGGGAGACGGTTCACCGTGATTGCCGGGGTTGGGATGGGTTTGCCCCGCGCGCGATGGCGGGGGCTGGGTGTCATATCCGCCTGCGTCAAGGCGGCTTTCGTCACGTTCGCCCTGCGATGGGGCAGTGCCGTGGTGCGGATCTTTGGGTTCTGGCATGTCATCCTCCGGTTCACATCGGGAACGGCAGCGGGGGCGCGGGGGTTCCTCAGGCTCCTCGAAGGGAGACGGGAATGGACCGCAAGGATTTCGACGCATGGCAGGACAGGGTTTCGGGGCGGGCACGGCTGTTGTGGACCGACGCAGGCGAACCCGAAGGCGGGCCGGAACGATTCGAGGAGCAGGCACGCGAACTGCTGGCCATCGAGGAAAATCCGGCAGCGACAACGAAGCCGGTGGATGGGGGGCCAGATGCAGAGTCCCTGATCGCGGTGGAAAATCAGGGCGAGTTTCCCACGCTGACCGATCAAGGCGAGGAGCAGAGCTATCCGGCGACAGGGCCAGAGTGGCCGGATGTGCCGCCTGCCGATTGACGGGGTGATTTGCGGGGCCGGTTTGCGGGGCCATCTGGCATCCCTGTGGCGGGCAGGCTAGTCTGTGCCAAGACAAGGGACAGGCAGTATGGCGCGCAAGGCATTGATAACGGGGGCGGGTGCTGCGGGAGGCATCGGCCTTGCCACGGCGCGGGCGCTGGGGGCTGCAGGCTGTGCGCTTGCGATCACCGCGACGACTGGCCGTATCCATGCACGGGCCGCCGAATTGCTTGCCGAAGGCTTCGACGTGACCGCCCATGTCGCCGATCTGACCGATCCGGTTCAGGTCGCGCGGCTTTGGTCCGAGGTTGGCGCCGTCGACATTCTGGTCAACAATGCAGGCATGGGGTCTGTCGGGTCGCCGGCCGAGCAGGTTGCGTTTCTCGACATCGATCCCGACCAGTGGCGGCGGGCGATGGATGCGTCGCTGACCACGGCTGTGCTGGTGACACGGGCCTTTCTGCCGCCGATGGTCAAGCGGGGCTGGGGGCGGGTGGTGATGATGGCCTCGGTCACCGGGCCTTTGGTCAGCAACCCCGGCGAGGCCGCCTATTCGACCGCCAAGGCGGGGATGATCGGCCTGACCCATGCGCTGGCGCTCGAGGTTGCGGCGCGCGGGGTGACGGTGAACGCGGTTGCACCGGGCTGGATCGGGACCGAGGCCTTGACCGATGACGAACGCGCGGCGGGGCGTGCCACGCCGACCGGTCGGGCGGGGCGACCGGGCGAGGTGGCAGCAGTGGTGGCTTTCCTTGCATCCGAAGGGGCGTCTTACGTGAACGGGGCGACGCTGGTCGTCGATGGCGGCAACATCCTGCAAGAGCGCAAGGCATGACGCCCGCCGCAAGGGCCGCTGCGGCAATAGGGGTGCTCGACCGGATTCTGGACGGGCAGGTGGCCGAAGTCGCGCTGACCAACTGGGGCCGCGCCAGCCGCTATGCCGGATCGGGTGACAGGGCGGCAGTGCGTGACATCGTCTATGATGCGCTGCGGTGCCGCCGGTCTTTCGCGGCGCTTGGTGGCGGTGAGACGGGTTATGGGCTGGTGCTTGGCTGGGCGCGGTCGTCGGGGCAAGAGGCGCTGTTTTCCGGCGAAGGACATGCCCCTGCGGTACCGCAAGACGCGGGGCGCGAGCCCTTGGGGTTAGAGGCGCTGGATTGTCCCGAATGGCTGGGGCCTGCGCTTTCGCACAGCCTCGGGGCGGATTTCGCCGCTGTGTTGCAGGCGATGCGGCAGCGTGCGCCGGTGTTTTTGCGGGTCAATCTGGCAAAGACACGGCGCGAGGCCGCGATTGCGGCACTGGCCGCCGAGGGAATCGTTGCACGGCCACATCCCCTTGCCGACAGCGCGCTTGAGGTGACCGAAGGCGCACGCAAGGTGCAGGCGAGCGAAGCCTATGGCGATGGTCTGGTCGAGTTGCAGGACGCGGCCTCGCAGGCGGTGGTGGCGATGCTGCCGCTGCGAGACGGGATGCGGGTGCTTGACCTTTGCGCCGGGGGCGGCGGCAAGACCTTGGCAATGGCGGCGCGGGCGAAGCTGTCGCTCTTTGCCCATGACGCCGAGGCGCGGCGCATGGCG
Organism: Gemmobacter aquarius; assembly: GCF_003060865.1. Lineage (NCBI taxonomy): Bacteria > Pseudomonadati > Pseudomonadota > Alphaproteobacteria > Rhodobacterales > Paracoccaceae > Paragemmobacter > Paragemmobacter aquarius. The sequence continues at coordinate 1,736,016 of NZ_CP028918.1, read as the reverse complement.
GACCTGCCGGCGCGGGCCAAGCGGGCCGGGGTTTCGGTGACGGCTTTGGCGCGGCCCGAAACTGCTGCGCCATTCGATCTGGTGCTGACGGACGTGCCCTGTTCGGGATCGGGCAGCTGGAGGCGCGATCCGCAGGGCAAATGGGCGCTTGATGGCGACAGGCTTGCCGCGCTGACGGTGGTGCAGGCCGCGATTCTGGACCGTGCGGCGGGGATGGTCGGGCGTGGCGGCGTGATCGGCTACGCGACCTGCTCGCTTCTCGATGCCGAAAACGGGGCGCAGGTCGCTGCGTTTCTGGGCCGCCACCAAGGCTGGCGCATCGAGGCCGAGCGCAGCTTTACCCCGCTCGAGGGCGGTGACGGATTTTTCGGCGCTGTCCTGCGCGCGCCCTGAAACCTTAACCCCTTGTTAAACCTTCGATGCCAGAAACGTGGCAGGGCAGGGGGGCAAATGCAGGCTGGCGGACGGGTTGGATCAGAGCGAAAGATCGTTTGGCTGGCGATTGCGATCTGCATTGCCGCCTTCGCCGTGATCGCGCTTTGGTCGCAACAGCCTGTCGCGGTCGCTCTGGCCGCGCTAGGGTCGGCGACGGGACTGGCGATCATCTGGCTGTTGCCGCATTTTGCACGCCAGGTTGCGGCGCGGTGGCGGGGTTTGGCTGCGGTTCTGCGATTTCGCAAAGAGCCGAAGTTCGAGGCTTTGCCCGTGCCGTTGATCCGGTTCGCATCGGACGGCACAGTGCTTGCGATGAATGCTGCGGCGCGCGATCTGGCGGGAAACGGGCCAAAGACCCGCATGGCGCATGACATGTTCGAGGATCTGGGACGTCCGGTCGCCGATTGGCTGCGCGACGTGGCCGAAGGGCGGCACCCGGGCGGGGCTGAGGTGTTGCGCTTGCGAAATGCGCGCGAAACGCGGCATTTCGTGCAGATCACGGCGCAGCGGTTCGGCGAAGCCGAGGTTATGGGGGTCTTGCAGGACGCTACCGCCCTGAAACGCCTGGAGGCGCAGTTCACGCAGAGCCAGAAGATGCAGGCCGTTGGCCAGTTGGCAGGTGGTATCGCACATGATTTCAACAACATCCTGACCGCAATCACCGGCCATTGCGATCTTTTGCTGCTCCGCCATCGCCCCGATGATCTGGACCATGAGGATTTGCAGCAGATCCAGCAAAACGCCTACCGAGCGGGCGCGCTGGTCAAGCAGCTTCTGGCATTTTCACGCAAGCAGACGCTGGTGCCCGAACGGATCGACCTGACCGAAGTGCTCGGGGAACTGGCGCATCTGCTGAACCGGCTGCTGGGCGGGGCGGTGCATCTGGACCTGAACCATGCGCCGGTGCCCATCGCCCTTCGGGTGGACAAGGGACAGTTCGAGCAGGTCATCGTCAATCTGGCGGTCAATGCGCGCGATGCGATGCCGACCGGCGGGGTCTTGCGGATCGAGTCCGAGGTGATGGAGCTGACTGTCGCGGCCGAACGTGACCGCGTCAGGGTTCCTGCCGGCAGCTATGCGGTGATCCGGGTCGTGGACAGCGGAACCGGAATTCCGGCCGACATCATGCCACAGATCTTTGAACCCTTCTTTACGACAAAACGGACGGGTGAGGGGACAGGGCTGGGGCTTGCGACGGTTTACGGCATCGTAAAGCAATCGGGCGGCTTCATCTTCGTCGACTCGGCGCATGGCGAGGGGACGGAATTCCAGCTGTGGTTTCCGCTATGCACCACACCCGCCGAAGCGGCGCAAAAGGTGGTAACCCGGCGACGCGCGGCGACAGAAGGCGTCGTGCTGCTGGTCGAGGACGAGGCACCGGTACGCGCCTTTGCCGCACGTGCGCTGCGGCTGCGCGGTTTGACGGTTCTGGAATCGGCAAGTGGCGAACAGGCGCTGGAAATCGCCGCGACCGACGTAAAGATCGATATCTTCGTGACCGATGTCATCTTGCCGGGTCTGACCGGACCCGAATGGGTCGAGCAGGCCCTGCAAGGGCGGGCGGGCACGCCGGTCGTGTTCATTTCCGGATACGCCGCCGATGCGCCATCGGAAGCGCAGGGACGAATCCCTGCATCGGTCTTCCTGTCAAAGCCGTTTTCGCTGGCCGAGCTTTCCGAAACCGTCGGCGCGCAGATGCCGCGCCCGCCGACCGATCAGCCCGAAGTGTTGAGCGTTTCGTAAAGCGCAAAGTCACGGGCTGCGGTCTTTCGCAACCGCGCCTCGGTTTCGGGCGAAAGCTGCAGGTCCCCGGGGGCGAGACGTTCAGTCGCGGCAGGATGATTTCGCAGTTCAGGCGATCTTCGAGAAAATGCAGGAAGGTGTCGATCTCCTCGTAGCGGAACAGATGGTCGACGCCCTTGTCTCCCTTGGGCTGAAGAAATTTGGCCTGACTGCCGACAGCGGCGAATTCGGGCTGCGGATCATCGCACCACGCGTTCACGAAGCGGTCGAAGGAGATCGCGGCGGTCGATTTCGCCGGATCGGTCACCTCGTCGCGCTGGCGGTAGCGGAACCACGACCCGAGCCAGTCGCGCGGCTCGCGCATCAGGGCCACAAGGGTGAAGGGCTGGCCCGAGGTCACTTCGAGATAGGGGCCGATGAAGCGGTGGAAGCGCTGCACGGGTGTGTGTTTCAAGACCGGCGGGCGCTGCACCGCCATGGTCGCGAGCGGTTCGAGAGCGGATTCGATGGCTGTCGATCCGGTCTTGGGCGTGGCGAGGATGGCCAGACGTTGTTCCCAGAAAACCAGCATTTCAAAGCACCCTGTTACGAACTCTGCCCTTCTACACGCTGCGGCTGATCTAAACCAAGCCTTAACCATTCGCGTCGATAGTGGAATGGCGAAAAAACCATTTGCCATGTTCCTGTTTTGTGCTCATAACGGTGAGAACACTTGGGGAACAAGCGCAGCGATTGCCGCCGATCCGCGGCTGTGAAATATAGGGAGACGGACTATGTCGACAGCGACACTCCTCGACTTGAACGGAAAGCGCGAAATGGACAAGCAGAAGGCGCTGGAAAGCGCACTGGCACAGATCGAACGGCAGTTCGGCAAGGGCTCGATCATGAAACTTGGGGAAAACAACCCAATCATGGACATCGAGGCAACCTCGACCGGATCGCTGGGCCTTGATATCGCGCTGGGAATCGGTGGCCTGCCCAAGGGGCGCATCATCGAAATTTACGGGCCGGAATCTTCCGGTAAGACCACGCTCACGCTGCATGTCGTTGCCGAAGAGCAGAAAAAAGGCGGAGTTTGCGCCTTTGTCGATGCCGAACACGCGCTCGATCCGCAATATGCCAAGAAACTGGGCGTCAATCTGAACGAGTTGCTGATTTCGCAGCCCGACACAGGCGAGCAGGCACTGGAAATCGTCGACACGCTGGTTCGGTCGGGCGCGGTCAGTCTGATCGTGGTCGACTCGGTCGCCGCGCTGACGCCGAAGTCCGAGATCGAGGGTGACATGGGCGACGCGCAGGTTGGCGCGCAGGCCCGTCTGATGAGCCAGGCGATGCGCAAGCTGACCGCCAGCATCGGGCGCAGCAACTGCATGGTCATCTTCATCAACCAGATCCGCATGAAGATCGGCGTGATGTTCGGCAGCCCCGAAACCACGACGGGCGGCAACGCGCTGAAATTCTACGCCAGCGTCCGTCTGGACATCCGCCGCATCGGCGCGATCAAGGAAAAGGACGATGTGGTGGGCAATGCGACCCGCGTGAAAGTGGTGAAGAACAAGGTAGCTCCGCCCTTCAAGCAGGTCGAATTCGACATCATGTATGGCGAGGGGATTTCCAAGACCGGCGAGCTGGTCGATATCGGGGTCAAGGCCGGTGTCGTCGAAAAATCCGGGTCATGGTATTCCTATGGCGACGAGCGGATCGGACAGGGGCGCGAGAATGCCAAGCTGTTCCTCAAGCAAAACCCGGCCACCGCGCAAGAGATCGAAGAAAAGATCAGGGCGGCCAACGGTCTGGACTTTATGATGGCCGAAAGCGAAGGCGATGCGGACGTGGTGGATATGTAGAATTTGACCGAAAGGTCGAAAAAGGGGCCGGAGCCATGGGGTTCCGGCCTTTTTTCATTGGGCAGGCCCGCAGCGGTGGACAGGGACGCGCGGCGGGGATAATTGAAAGGCCGAAAACCGGTTTTCCGCCTTTTGAAAGGGCACCTCGGGCATGGCGTCGCTGAACGATATCCGCTCTACCTTCCTCGATTTTTTCCAGCGCAACGGGCACCGCGTGGTCGACAGCTCGCCACTGGTTCCACGCAACGATCCGACCCTGATGTTCGCGAATTCCGGCATGGTCCAGTTCAAGAACTGCTTCACCGGCGTCGAGACACGTGACTACCAGCGGGCGACTACGGCACAGAAATGCGTGCGCGCGGGCGGCAAGCACAACGACCTCGACAATGTGGGCTACACCGCGCGGCATCATACGTTCTTCGAAATGCTCGGCAATTTCAGCTTTGGCGATTACTTCAAGGCCGATGCCATCGCGTTTTCGTGGGAGTTGCTGACTCGCGATTTCGCAATCGACCCGAAGAAACTGTGCGTCACGGTCTACCATACCGATGACGAGGCGGCGGATATCTGGAAAAAGGTCGCGGGCCTCGACGATGCCCGCATCATCCGTATTCCGACCGATGACAACTTCTGGCGTATGGGGCCGACCGGCCCTTGCGGTCCCTGCACCGAGATCTTCTACGATCACGGCGACCACATCTGGGGTGGCCCTCCGGGCAGCAAGGACGAGGATGGCGACCGCTTCATCGAGATCTGGAACAACGTCTTCATGCAGAACGAGCAGTTCGCAGATGGGTCGATGCGCCCGCTCGACATGCAGTCGATCGACACCGGCATGGGGCTGGAGCGGATCGGCGCGTTGTTGCAGGGCAAGCACGACAATTACGACACCGACCTGATGCGCAGCCTGATCGAGGCGAGCGCCCATGCGACGAGCAGCGATCCCGATGGTCCGGGCAAGGTGCATCACCGCGTGATCGCCGACCATCTGCGCTCGACCTCGTTCCTGATCGCCGACGGGGTGATGCCGTCGAACGAAGGGCGCGGTTATGTGCTGCGGCGGATCATGCGCCGCGCGATGCGGCACGCGCATATGCTGGGCGCGGATGATCCGGTGATGTTCCGGCTGGTTCCGGCGCTGGTGCGGCAGATGGGGGCGGCATACCCCGAACTCGCGCGCGCGCAATCGCTGATCGAAGAGACGCTGCGCCTTGAAGAAACGCGCTTCAAGCAGACGCTTGACCGTGGCTTGCGGCTGCTCGATGACGAATTGGCACGGCTGCCAGAGGGCGGGGCCCTGCCCGGTGCGGCCGCGTTCAAGCTTTACGACACCTATGGTTTCCCGCTCGATCTGACGCAGGACGCGCTGCGCGAAAAGGGGCGGGCCGTGGATGTGGCCGGTTTCGATGTTGCTATGCAAGAACAGAAAACCAAGGCGCGGGCGGCGTGGTCGGGCACCGGCGAGGCGAAGGACGCCAACATCTGGTACGAATTGGCCGAGGCGCATGGCGTATCCGAATTCCTCGGCTATGACACCGAAATCGCCGAGGGCGTGGTAAACGCGCTGGTGCGCGAGGGCGGCGAAGTGGCTGAGGCCGCGACCGGAACGTCTGTGCAGATCGTGGTGAACCAGACGCCGTTCTATGCGGAATCGGGCGGTCAGGTCGGCGATGCGGGCTGGGTGCGTACCGAAACGGGTCTTGCCCATGTGACCGACACCAAGAAATCGGCGGGGGTGTTCATCCAAGTCGCCGAGGTGGTCGAGGGTCGGATCATCAAGGGCCAACCGGCGAAACTTGAGGTCGATCACAAGCGGCGCGGGGCGATCCGGGCGAACCATTCCGCAACGCACCTGCTGCACGAGGCGCTGCGGCGTGCCTTGGGCGATCACGTCGCGCAGCGCGGCAGCTTGAACGCACCGGACCGCTTGCGCTTTGACTTCAGCCATTCGGCGGGCATGTCAGCGGGTGAAATCGCTGCGGTCGAGGCCGAGGTGAACGAATATGTGCGCCAGAACACTGCGGTTGAAACCCGGATCATGACGCCGGACGATGCGCGGGCCTTGGGCGCGCAGGCACTGTTCGGCGAGAAGTATGGCGACGAGGTTCGCGTCGTGTCGATGGGCGCGCTGGACGGGTCGGGCAAGGGCGCGGACGGGCGCACCTATAGCCTCGAGCTGTGCGGTGGCACCCATGTCGCGCGCACCGGCGATATCGGGGCCTTCGTACTGTTGTCGGAAAGCGCGTCGTCGGCAGGGGTGCGCCGGATCGAGGCGCTGACGGGGCAGGCGGCGCTTGACCATCTGCGCGCGCAGGATGCGCGTCTGGCCGATGTGGCTGCGGTGCTGAAGGCTTCGGTTTCCGAGGTGGTGGACCGCGTCAAGGTGCTGGCCGAAGAACGGCGGGCGCTGATGAACGAGGTCGCGCAGCTGCGCCGCGAGGTTGCGATGGGCGGCAAGTCTGCCGGACCGGAGGCCGTCGAGGTGGGTGGCGTGAAATTCATCGCTCAGGTGATTTCGGGTGTTTCGGGCAAGGATCTGCCCGCGCTGATTGACGAGATGAAGGCGCGGCTGGGGTCGGGTGCGGTGCTGCTGATCGCCGATACCGGGGCCAAGCCTGCGGTTGCAGCGGGGGTGACGGCAGACCTGACGGCGCGGATCAGTGCGGTGGCGCTGGTCAAGGCGGCGGCCGAAGCGATGGGCGGCAAGGGCGGCGGTGGCCGGCCCGACATGGCGCAGGCCGGTGGTGCCGATATCGGCGGGGCAGATGCGGCGATCAAGGCGGCAATGGCCGTGCTGGAGGGATAGGACATGCCGACAGCTTTGTGGATTGCCCATGTGCATGTGACCGATGCCGAGGCCTATGGTCGTTATGCTGCCGGCGCAGGGCCTGCGATTGCGACCCATGGCGGGGTGTTCCTTGCACGTGGCGGGCGTTATGTCCAACTTGAGGGAAACGACCGCGCCCGCAACGTGGTGGCACGCTTTCCAAGCCTCGAGGCGGCGGTGGCCTGCTACAATTCGCCCGAGTATCAGGCGGCGTTGGCCCATGCCAAAGGCGCTTCGCTGCGCGATCTGATGGTGGTCGAGGAAATCGGCTGACAGACCTGCCATTGCATGAGGGCGGCCCCGTTCGGGGCCGTTTTCATTTGTGCCCGACAGTTGCTTTCTGCCTGCCTTTGGTTGACGGCGGCGACCCAATCGTTAATCTTTTGTAACTAACTCTGACCATGTGCCTTGCCGAGTTTCGTTGGTGCTGCCGAAACCCGAGCTTGCAAGGACCACGCGCATGGCTGCTTTTCCGGACTGGAACGATCTTCGCGACATTCTATTGATCACCGAGGCGGGCACGCTTTCGGCGGCAGCGCGGGCGGCCGGGGTAAGCCAATCCACGATGTCGCGGCGGCTTGCGGCGATCGAGGCTGCCGGAAATCCGGTTTTCCTGCGCGACGAATCCGGGCGGATGACCCCGAATTCGCGTGGCCGTGACATGGTGGCCGCCGCGCGCGACATGCAGGAGGTGTTCGAAAAGCTGCGACAGCGGTTGACCGATGCGCCGCCGCCGCTGCGGATCGCGACATGCGATGTGTCGGCGCGGCTGTTTTTGTCATCTGCGCTGCCGCTTTGGTCGGGGCGGGCGGAAAGTCCGGCAGAGTTGACGATTGTCGAGGACATCACGCTGGCTGCGGGGGCCGATGTGAGTGTTGGCCCGATGACAGCCGTACCCGAGCGTTGTGCGGGCCAGTCGTTAGGGCGGATCGAGTGGGGGCTTTATTCTGCGCCGGCCTATGTTGTAGCGAACCGGATCAGGGGGCGGTTGGACACGCTGGAGGGCCAGTCGATGATCCGCGCGTCCGGCAGTCTGGCCGAGACGGCGGCCTATCGCTGGTTGCCCCGGCAGGGCGGTGTGGTCGCGATGCTGGCCGCAAGCACGGGTGCGATGATCGAGGGCTGTGCGGCGGGAATGGGGATCGCCCTGTTGCCAACCCTGCTGGCCGAGAGCGATGCGCGGCTTTTGCCGGTCGATGGGCCACGGCCTGCGTCAAGCGAGGTCTGGGCAATCTGCGACGCGGCGCGGGCAGAAGAGCCGCAGATCGCAGGGTTTTTCCGCTGGGCGCGCAATCACTTTCGCAATCACGCGCCCGGCGAGCGTAGGGCCGGTTAAGACGCCTTGGCGGACCGCTTGCGCTCATGCGGATCGAGGTGGCGTTTACGCATCCGCACCGATTTGGGGGTGACTTCGACCAGTTCGTCATCATCGATATAGGCGATGCACTGTTCGAGCGACAGCTTGACCGGCGTGGTCAGGCGAACGGCTTCGTCGGTGCCCGAAGCGCGGACGTTGGTCAGCTGCTTGCCCTTGAGCGGGTTCACCTCGAGGTCGTTGTCGCGGCTGTGTTCGCCGATGATCATGCCGGTATATACCGGTTCCTGGACACCGATGAAGAAGTGGCCGCGATCTTCGAGCTTCCACATCGCATAGGCGACCGAAATACCGGATTCCATCGAGATAAGAACGCCTTGGCGGCGGCCTTCGATCGGGCCCTTGTGCGGGGTCCAGCCGTGGAAGACGCGGTTCAGAACGCCGGTGCCGCGCGTATCGGTCATGAACTGGCCATGATAGCCGATCAGGCCGCGCGAGGGCACGTGCGCGATGATGCGGGTTTTGCCCGCGCCTGCCGGTTTCATCTCGAGCAGATCGCCCTTGCGCGGGCCGGTCAGCTTTTCGATCACGGGGCCGGTGTATTCGTCATCGACGTCGATGGTGACTTCCTCGACAGGCTCGTGGCGGACGCCGTCGATTTCCTGGAACAGCACGCGGGGGCGGCTGATCGACAGCTCGAACCCTTCGCGGCGCATGTTTTCGATCAAGACGCCCATTTGCAACTCGCCGCGACCGGCGACTTCGAAGGCATCGCCGCTTGGGGTGTCTGTCACTTTGATCGCCACGTTGATCTCGGCTTCTTTCATCAGGCGCTCGCGGATGACGCGGGATTGCACTTTCGTGCCTTCCTTGCCGGCAAGGGGTGAGTCGTTGATGCCGAAGGTGATCGAGATGGTCGGCGGGTCGATCGGCTGGGCCGGAAGGGACGTGTCGATTTCAAGGGCGCAAAGCGTGTCGGCCACTGTGGCCTTGGTCATGCCTGCGAGGGTGACGATGTCACCGGCTTCGGCGGCATCGATCGGCGTCATGACGAGGCCGCGATAGGCCAGCACTTTCGACACGCGGAACTGTTCGAGCCGCTCGCCGTCGCGCGACAGGGCCTTGATGGTTTCGCCTGCGCGCAGGGTGCCCGCCTCGACCCGGCCTGTCAGGATGCGACCGATGAAAGGGTCGGCAGACAGGGTAGTCGCAAGCATCTGGAAGGGCTCGCTGCGGCGGGCAATCTGCTTTGGTTCGGGCACGTGTTTGATCACGAGTTCATAAAGCGCGGTCAGGTCCTTGCGCGGACCGTCAAGCTCGTTATCGGCCCAACCGTTGCGGCCCGATGCATAAAGCACCGGAAAATCAAGCTGTTCGTCGTCGGCGCCAAGGTTGGCGAACAGGTCGAACACCTCGTTCAGGGCGCGCGACGGTTCGGCATCATGCTTGTCGACCTTATTGAGCACCACAATGGGGCGCAGGCCGAGGGCGAGGGCTTTCGATGTCACGAATTTGGTTTGCGGCATCGGGCCTTCGGCGGCGTCGACCAGCAGCACCACACCATCGACCATCGACAGGATACGTTCAACCTCGCCGCCGAAATCGGCGTGGCCGGGGGTGTCGACGATGTTGATGCGTGCGCCGCCCCATTCGAGGCTGGTGCATTTGGCAAGGATCGTGATCCCGCGTTCGCGTTCGATGTCGTTGCTGTCCATGGCGCGTTCGGCAACGGCCTGGTTGTCACGGAACGAGCCGGATTGTTTCAGAAGCTCGTCAACGAGCGTGGTCTTGCCATGGTCGACGTGGGCGATGATGGCAATGTTGCGAAGCTCCATCGGGGAGGGTCTCTTTCATCAGAAGTGTTGGCAGTGTGTGTTGGCGCGGCCTTAGCCCGAATTGGCCCGAAAGGCCAGAGAAACCTTGCTGCGGCTGCGAAATGCGGGAATCGGTGCATGCACAACCGATGCACGGTTTTGCACGGGGCAGGTCGTGAAGCGTTAAGGTTAACGAAACGGGGCCACGCTTTTCGCGCGGCCCCGACCGGTTCAGCCCGCGAGGGCCTTGTTGAGGTATTCGTCGACCTTTTCGAGGTAGCCAATGGTGGTCAGCCATTTCTGGTCGGGGCCGACCAGCAGGGCGAGGTCTTTGGTCATCCAGCCGTCTTCGACGGTGTCGACCGTGACCTTTTCCAATGTGGTGGCAAAGCGCATCAGTTGCTCGTTGCCGTCGAGCTTGGCGCGGTGCTTGAGGCCCCCGGTCCATGCGAAGATCGAAGCGATGGAGTTGGTAGAGGTCGCCTTGCCCTTTTGATGCTCGCGGTAGTGGCGAGTCACGGTGCCGTGGGCGGCTTCGGCCTCGACCACCTTGCCATCGGGCGTCATCAGGACGCTCGTCATCAGGCCGAGCGAGCCGAACCCTTGGGCAACGGTGTCGGACTGCACATCGCCGTCATAATTCTTGCAGGCCCAGACATAGCCGCCCGACCATTTCATCGCGGAAGCCACCATGTCGTCGATCAGGCGGTGTTCGTAATGGATGCCTGCGGCCTTGAAGCGGTCTTCGAATTCCTCGGTGTAGACTTTGGCAAAGATATCCTTGAAGCGGCCGTCATAGGCCTTGAGGATGGTGTTCTTGGTCGAAAGGTAGACCGGCCAGCCCTTGAGAAGGCCGTAGTTCATCGACGAACGGGCGAAATCGTAGATCGAGTCGTCGAGGTTATACATGCCCATGTAGACGCCCGCCGAAGGGGCTTGGTAGACGTCACGCTCGATCACGGTGCCGTCGTCGCCGACGAATTTCATCGTCAGTTTGCCTGCGCCGGGGAAAAGGAAATCAGTGGCCTTGTACTGGTCGCCAAAGGCGTGGCGGCCCACGACGATGGGTTTGGTCCAGCCCGGAACGAGGCGGGGGACGTTCTTGCAGATGATCGGTTCGCGGAAGATCACGCCGCCGAGGATGTTGCGGATGGTGCCGTTGGGCGATTTCCACATCTGCTTGAGACCGAATTCCTCGACCCGCGCCTCGTCGGGGGTGATGGTCGCGCATTTGACGCCGACACCGTGTTCCTTGATCGCAAGGGCGGCATCGATGGTGATCTGGTCGTTGGTGCGATCACGCTCTTCCATGCCGAGGTCGTAGTACTTCAGGTCGACGTCGAGATAGGGAAGGATCAGCTTTTGCTTGATGAAATCCCAGATGATCCGGGTCATCTCGTCGCCGTCGAGTTCGACGACGGGGTTTGCCACCTTGATCTTGGTCATGTCCGGCCCCTTTTGCGATTGGATTCGATTGGGCGCGTCTTAGCGGATCGCAGGTGGCTTGGGAAGCGTTGTATGCAACGGCATACCGAAATGCCGCGGAAGCGGAATTTGACGCAAATTCCGCGTCGATTTTTGACGCAAAAATCGGGGGCGCGCGGGTGGTAGGCGGAATTTGCGTCAAATTCCGGCGCGAAGTCTGCGTCAGACTTCGCTTTGTGGGGACCGTCAGCGGAAGAAGGCTGTGGTTTGCGCCTTGACCCAATCCCACAGCCGTGGCGCGCCGCGGGCGATCTTGCTGCCCACGCGGGTTTCGAGCTGATCGGCGGTGACGTTATAGGTGATCCACGTACCGCCGCCCGATTGCAGGTTGGCCATCACAGGTTGCACGCGGTCGAGGCTTTTGGCGAAGATGGCGTCGGGCGTTCCGGCGGCTTCGAATTCGTCCCAGAGGGCGCGGAAACTTGCGGCTTGATCGGGCGGAAGCAGGCCGAAGATGCGGGCGGCGGCGGCCTGTTCGGCTTTCACCGTGGCCTCAGAGGCATGGGCCTGCCCGTTTTCGGAATGGATCGGCACATCGCCCACGTCGATTTCCACGAGGTCATGGATCAAGAGCATGCGGATCACGCGGTCGATGTTGACGCCGGGGGCGGATTGGTCGGCAAGGACCATGGCATAGAGCGCAAGGTGCCAAGAGTGTTCGCCCGAATTCTCGCGGCGCGATCCGTCGCAAAGAGTGGTAGCGCGCAGCACCGATTTCAGGCGGTCGGCCTCGTTGAGGAAGGCGAATTGCGCGGTCAGGCGGGCGTCTTGGGTCATCAGTGGCCCGTGTCGGGGCCGCGCGGGGCTACGGGGGCGACACCTTGGCCGCGCTTGGCGCGCAGTGACTTTTCCATAAACTCGCGCCCGCGCTTTTCAGCAAGGCGGACACGGATTGCGGTCATGAAGGCTTCTTGCGTGGTGGGCGAGAGGTCGCCCAGCACCTTGGAGACCTTCTCAAAGAAGCGGTCGTCGTCGAGTTCGCCCTGCGCCGCAAGCACGTCGCGGGCGAGGCCGTCGGCGAGGTCTTCGACCACGCCCATATCAGCGCGAGCCTTCGCCCAGACGGCGGCGCACATAGGTGGAAACCGTGTCGATCATCGGTTTCATATGCTGCTCTTCGTCCTTGAAGAAGTGGTCGGCACCCTCGATTTCGGTATGGGTGATGGTGATGCCCTTTTGCTCGTGCAGCTTGCCGACAAGGGTTTTGGTATCCTTGGGCGGGGCCACGCGGTCGGCGGTGCCGTTGATGATCAGGCCCGACGAGGGGCAGGGGGCGAGGAAGGAGAAATCATACATATTGGCCGGAGGGGCGACCGAGATGAAGCCGGTGATCTCGGGGCGGCGCATCAGCAGTTGCATGCCGATCCATGCGCCGAACGAAAAGCCCGCGACCCAGCAGTGTTTCGCGTTCTGGTTCATCGATTGCAGGTAGTCGAGCGCGCTTGCAGCGTCGGACAGTTCGCCGATGCCCTGGTCATATTCGCCCTGTGACCGGCCGACGCCACGGAAGTTGAAGCGCAGCACGGTAAAGCCGAGATTGTAGAAGGCGTAATGGAGGTTGTAGACCACCTTGTTGTTCATCGTTCCGCCGTATTGCGGATGCGGATGGAGCACGATGGCGATCGGTGCATCACGGTCTTTTTGCGGATGGTAGCGGCCTTCGAGCCGGCCTTCGGGGCCAGCGAAAATGACTTCGGGCATGCGTCGCGCCTGTCTTTCCATGAGCGATTTGTTGACGAAATCGCTAGGGTAATTTAGAACCATTCCAAAGGGAGGCCGAAATGCCATCCTGCGGGGTCGGTTTTCAGGTAATGGGCCGATGCCTTGGCGTCAATGTTTTTGCGGGGCTTTGCGATGAAACTCTCGACCAAGGGGCGCTATGCGATGGTGGCGCTGGCCGATCTCGCGCTCGCCAAGGGGGATGATCTGGTGTCGCTGGCGGCGGTGGCCAAGCGTCAGGACATCAGCCTGCCCTATCTGGAGCAGTTGTTCGTCAAGCTGCGCCGCGCTGGGCTGGTCGAGGCGGTGCGCGGGCCGGGGGGCGGCTACAAGCTGGCCAAAAGCGCCGATGCGATCCGGATTTCCGATGTGATGGAGGCGGTGGACGAGAATGTCGACGCGCTGCACACAGGCGCAGGCGTGTCGGGCGGCGTGTCGGGCACGCGGGCGCAAAGCCTGACAAACCGGCTGTGGGAGGGGCTTTCGGCGCAGGTCTATGTGTTCTTGCACCAGACGCGGCTTTCGGACGTGATCGGCAATACGATGACGCCATGCCCTGCGGTTCCGGCCCTGTTTCGCGTGGTGGATGTGGTGGACGAGAATGTCTGACCGGGGCATGAGGGAGCGGGTTTACCTCGACTGGAACGCGACCACGCCGCTGCGCGCCGAGGCGCGGGCGGCGATGATTGCGGCGATGGATGTGGCCGGAAACCCTTCGTCGGTGCATGCCGAGGGGCGGGCGGCGCGGGCGCTGGTGGAAAAGGCACGGGCGCAAGTGGCGGCGGCGGTGGGTTGCAAGCCTGCCGAGGTGGTCTTTACCAGCGGCGCGACGGAAGCTGCGGCGGTGTTGCGCGGCTTTGGCGCGGTGGTGGTGGAGCCGACCGCGCATGATTGCCTGATGTCGCAGGCGCGGGCAGGGCAGGGCGTGCCGGTGCTGGGCTGGGGCTATGCCAACAACGAGACGGGTGTGATCGCGGAGGCGCCTGTGCCTGAGGGGCCGGTCATGCTCGATATCGTTCAGGCAGTGGGGAAGGTGGCGTTTTCCTTTGCCTGGTCGGGCGCGGAGATGGCGATCGTGTCGGCGCACAAGTTCGGCGGGCCAAAGGGTGTGGGCGCGTTGATTGTGCGCGACGGCTTCGAGGTGCCGCCGGTGCTGACCGGCGGCGGGCAAGAGATGGGGCGTCGTGCAGGGACCGAGAACATCATCGGCATCGCGGGCATGGGCGCTGCGGCCGAGGCGGCGGCGCGTGATCTGGCGGATGGAGTCTGGGACCAAGTGGCCGAGTTTAGAAATATTCTAGAAACCGCGTTGTCAGCATCGGCAAACAATACTATTTCAGTCGGGAAAGGCGGACCCCGTCTTCCCAACACGCTGAACCTGATCGCACCCGGCTGGAAGGGCGAGACGCAGGTGATGGCGATGGACCTTGCCGGTTTCGCCATTTCGGCGGGGTCGGCCTGTTCCAGCGGGAAGGTCAAGGCGAGCCGCGTGTTGACGGCGATGGGGTTCGACGAGGGGCTGGCCGCGCAGGCGATCCGCATCTCGCTGGGGCCGATCACGACCGAAGAACAGGTGTTGCACTTTGCCGATGTGTGGTCGGCGCAGTATGCCAAGGCGCTTGCACGGGCTGCCTGAGAATAAAACGGGCTTTCGGGCCTTGGAGGAGACGACGATGACCGATCTTGCCGCAGATACCGTGATCGAGGAAACCGAAGTCCGCGACGGCGTGGACCGCGAGACCATCGAGACCGTGCAGGCGATGGCCGGCAAGTACAAATACGGCTGGGAAACCGACATCGAGATGGACTATGCGCCCAAGGGCCTGTCCGAAGATATCGTGCGGCTGATTTCGGAAAAGAACGGCGAGCCTGCGTGGATGCTCGATTGGCGTCTGGCCGCTTACCGCCGCTGGGTGCTGATGGAAGAGCCGAATTGGGCGATGCTGAATTACCCGAAGATCGACTATCAGGACCAGTATTACTATGCCTCGCCCAAAAGCATGGCCGTCAAGCCCAAGTCGCTGGACGAGGTGGACCCGAAGCTTTTGGCGACCTATGCCAAGCTGGGTATTCCGCTGAAGGAACAGCTTATTCTGGCGGGCGTCGAGGGGGCCGAGGAGGCCGGCGAGCGCAAGGTTGCGGTGGATGCGGTGTTCGACAGCGTTTCGGTCGGGACCACGTTCAAGGCGGAACTGGCCAAGGCGGGGGTGATCTTCTGTTCGATTTCCGAAGCGGTGCGCGAGCATCCGGAACTGGTGAAGAAATACCTCGGCTCGGTCGTGCCGCAGTCGGACAACTATTTTGCGACGCTGAACAGCGCGGTGTTTTCGGACGGGTCTTTCGTCTATATCCCCGAAGGCGTGCGCTGCCCGATGGAATTGAGCACCTATTTCCGGATCAATGCCGAGAATACCGGACAGTTCGAGCGGACGCTGATCATCGCCGACAAAGGGGCTTACGTCAGCTACCTTGAAGGCTGCACCGCGCCCAAGCGCGACACCAACCAGCTGCATGCGGCGGTGGTGGAGCTGGTGCTGCTGGACGATGCCGAGATCAAGTATTCGACGGTGCAGAACTGGTATCCGGGCGACGAGAACGGGGTTGGCGGCATTTACAACTTTGTGACCAAGCGCGCCGATTGCCGGGGTGCGCGGTCAAAGGTGATGTGGACGCAGGTCGAAACCGGGTCGGCGATCACTTGGAAGTATCCGTCCTGCATCTTGCGGGGGGATGATTCACAGGGCGAGTTTTATTCCATCGCCATCGCCAACAATGCCCAGCAGGCCGATACGGGCACCAAGATGGTGCATCTGGGCAAGAACACCAAAAGCCGGATCGTCTCGAAGGGGATTTCGGCAGGGCGGG
The DNA here is from genome assembly GCF_003060865.1 of Gemmobacter aquarius. Classification (NCBI taxonomy): domain Bacteria; kingdom Pseudomonadati; phylum Pseudomonadota; class Alphaproteobacteria; order Rhodobacterales; family Paracoccaceae; genus Paragemmobacter; species Paragemmobacter aquarius. The sequence goes on along the minus strand of NZ_CP028918.1, from coordinate 1,719,966 downwards.
CGCAGAACACCTATCGCGGATTGGTGTCGATGCACCCCAAGGCCACGAATTCGCGTAATTACACCCAGTGCGACAGCCTGCTGATCGGCGACAAATGCGGGGCGCATACGGTGCCCTATATCGAGGTCAAGAACAACTCGAGCCGTGTGGAGCACGAGGCGACCACGTCCAAGGTGGACGAGGACCAGCTGTTCTATTGCCGTAGCCGCGGGATGGACGAGGAAGAGGCGGTGGCGCTGGTGGTGAACGGGTTCTGCAAGGAAGTGTTGCAGGCCCTGCCAATGGAATTTGCCATGGAGGCGCAGAGCCTTGTGGCGATTTCGCTGGAAGGGTCTGTCGGCTGATGTGGGGGGCCAAACCGATGATCGTCACGACGACGCCTTCGGTCGAGGGCTACCAGATTGCCGAATACCTTGGCATCGTGACGGGTGAGGCGATCATGGGGGCGAATATCGTGCGTGATCTTTTCGCCAGCGTGACGGACATTATCGGTGGCCGGTCAGGGGCTTACGAGGCGAAGTTGGCAGATGCGCGTGAAACCGCGCTGGCCGAGATGCAGGCCGAGGCGACCAAGCGCGGGGCGAATGCGGTGGTCGGGGTCGATCTGGATTACGAGGTGATCGGGCAGATGCTGATGGTTTCGGCCAGCGGCACGGCGGTCAGACTGGGATAAGGCCCGAGGGGCCAATGATGACGGGACAGAATTATGCTTGAGATCAAGAACCTGCACGTGAAACTTGAGGAAGAGGATAAGCAGATCCTCAAGGGTGTGAACCTGTCCATCGGCGCGGGCGAGGTGCATGCGATCATGGGGCCGAACGGGTCGGGCAAATCGACGCTGTCCTATGTGCTGTCGGGCCGTGACGGCTATGAGGTGACCGAAGGGTCGGCCACGCTGGACGGGGCGGAACTGTTGGAGATGGAGCCGGAAGAGCGGGCTGCGGCGGGGCTGTTCCTTGCGTTCCAGTATCCGGTCGAGATTCCGGGCGTCGGCAACATGACCTTTTTGCGGACGGCGGTGAACGCGCAGAGGAAGGCGCGTGGCGAAGAGGAAATGTCGGCGGGTGAATTCCTGAAGGTCGTGCGCGAGAAGGCAAAGACGCTGAAGATCGATGCCGATATGCTCAAGCGGCCCGTCAACGTGGGCTTTTCGGGCGGCGAAAAGAAGCGCAACGAGATCTTGCAGATGGCCATGCTGGAACCCCGCATGTGCATTCTGGACGAGACGGATTCGGGCCTCGACGTCGACGCGATGAAACTGGTGTCCGAAGGCGTGAACGCGCTGCGGAGCGCGGGGCGGTCGTTTCTGGTTATCACGCATTACCAGCGGCTTCTGGACCATATCAAGCCGGACGTGGTGCATATCATGGCGGCGGGGCGGATCATCAAGACGGGCGGGCCGGAGCTGGCGCTGGAAGTCGAGAACAACGGTTACGCCGATCTGCTTGCGGAGGGCGCGTGATGGCTTTGGCTGTCGCAAAGCAGGACGCGCTGGCGGCGCGGATCGCCGGTTTGTCCTTTGCGCCCGACGGGTGGCTGGGGGCCGCGCGGGCAGGGGCACTGGCGCGGTTGTCGGCGATGGGATTGCCGGGAAAGCGTGACGAGTACTGGCGCTATACCGATCCGGCGAGTTTGACGGCGGCGGCAGCACCGAAGGCGGCGCTATTCGCGGCGGATGACGAGCCGATGACCTTTGCCGGTCTGGACCGGCTGAAGCTGGTTTTTGTCGATGGTGTCTTCGATCCGGCGCAGTCGGACGATCTGTCGCTTGCCGGGGTCGAGATCGAACGGCTGGGCGATGCGGGCGGGCGCGATATCCACTGGGCGCAGGGCTTGTATGGTGTGCTTGAGGCGCGGGGGCAGGTTCCGGTCGAGCGGCCGCTCGCGGTGCTGAACACGGCCTTTGCGACCGACGGCGTGCTGATCCGCGTGACGGGCAAGGCGGCGCGTCCGGTTTCGCTGATTTATCACCATAAATCAGAAGTTTCCGATGCGACCCTGCACCATTGCGTGAAGCTGGAGGAAGGCGCCGAGATCACCATTCTGGAAAACGGCCCCGCCGCGGCGCGGTTCAACAAGGTGATGGAGGTCGATGTCGCCAAGGGCGCGCGGTTCCACCATATCCGGTCGCAGGGCCGCGACCATGAACGCCGCGCGGTGACCCATGTCTTTGCCCGTCTGGCCGAGGGGGCGCTGTTCAAATCCTTCACGCTGACCGCCAATGGCGTGCTGACGCGCAACGAGGCGGTGATCGAGCTTTTGGGCGATGATGCGGTGGCCCATGTCGCGGGGGCTGCGGTCGGGGACGGGGCCTTCCACCACGACGATACGGTGTTTGTCACCCATGCGGGACTGCGCTGCGAAAGCCGTCAGGTGTTCAAGAAGGTCTTGAAGAACGGTGCCGTGGGTGTGTTTCAGGGCAAGATCCTTGTCAAACAGGGCGCGCAAAAGACCGATGGCTACCAGATCAGCCAGTCGCTTCTGCTGGACGGGGATAGCCAGTTCCTCGCCAAGCCAGAGTTGGAGATTTACGCCGACGACGTGAAGTGTTCGCACGGATCGACCAGTGGCGCGATCGACGAGACAGCACTGTTCTATCTGCAATCGCGCGGCGTGCCGCTGCGGCAGGCGCAGGGGTTGCTGGTGCTGGCCTTCCTTGCCGAGGCGATTGCCGAGATCGAGGACGAGACCATTGCCGAGGATATCCGCGCGCGGCTGGAAGGCTGGCTGGCGCGGCACGAGCACTGATATGCCTGTCACGCTGGATATGCTGCGGTCTTGGCGCGACCCGCGCGGGGTGATCCGCGCCAAGCTGGCCGACGGCCCGCGGGAAGACCGCGCGCTGGCAACCGTGATGGGGGCTTGCGCGCTTATCTTCGTGTCGCAATGGCCGCGCCTGTCGCGCGAGGCGTTCTTGCAGCCCGAGGTGCCGCTGGAAGCGCGGATGGTCGGGGCGTTGATGGGGGTGGTGTTCCTGCTGCCCCTGTTCCTTTACGCGGTGGCGGCGCTAAGTCACCTAGTGGCGCGGCTTTTCGGTGGCAAGGGAACGTGGTTTTCGGCCCGCTTGGCGCTGTTCTGGGCGCTGCTGTCGGTGGCCCCTTTGATGCTTCTGAACGGGCTGGTCGCGGGCTTTCTGGGGCAGGGTGCGGCATTGACCGCAGTTGGCATCGCCGTAGCGGCGGGGTTTTTATACTTGTGGATCAACATGCTGATCGAGGCGGAGCGGTGATGGACGTGACGGTTGGCGGGTTGGTCGCACTGTTGAAGCTGACGTTTCAGAACCCGCGCAAGGCGGCGGCGATGATCGTGCAATCGGGCCTGCCCGACAACGCGCGTTGGGCGGCACTTGTGCTGATGGCGGTGGCCTCGGCCATCGTGATGTATGCCGTGTCGGCCATGGCGCCCACCATCGGGCCGGATGGCGAGGTGATCGCGATGCCCGGCCCGTTCTTCTGGGCGGGGATGGTCGGGTTCGGCATGGGGGTGACGGCGCTGCTGGTTTACGGGGTCGGGCGGTGGCGCGGGGGCAGCGGGTCTTTGCCCGATGCGGTGCTGCTGGTCGCTTGGTTGCAGGTGGTGCAGCTTGCGCTGGTTTTCATGCAGATGGTGTTGCTGGTGGTGATGCCGCCCTTGGCGTCATTGCTGGAAGTGGCCTCGGTGGTGATTTTCCTGTGGCTCTTGACCAATTTCGTGGCCGAGCTGCACGGGTTCCGGTCGGTGGGGATGGTTCTGGCGGGGGTGATTGCGACCTTTGTGGTGATGGTGCTGGTGATGACGGTCGTTTTGTTGCCGTTCTTTCCGGCGGGGATCTAGGCCATGTATGATGTAGATGCGGTGCGCGGCGATTTTCCGATCCTGTCGCGTCAGGTCAACGGCAAGCCGCTGGTCTATCTGGACAATGGCGCGTCGGCGCAAAAGCCGCAGGTGGTGATCGATGCGATCACACAGGCCTATTCGATGGAATATGCCAATGTTCACCGTGGCTTGCATTATCTTTCCAACCTTGCGACCGAACGGTATGAAGGCGTACGCGGAATCGTCAAACGGTTTCTGAACGCCGCTTCGGAAGACGAGATCATCTTCAATTCCGGCACGACGGAAGCGATCAATCTGGTGTCCTATGCCTGGGCCGCACCCCGCTTGCAGGCGGGGGACGAGATCGTTTTGTCGATCATGGAGCATCACGCCAATATCGTGCCGTGGCATTTCCTGCGCGAGCGGCAGGGGGTGGTGCTGAAATGGGTCGACTGTGACACCAATGGCGACCTCGACCCGCAGGCGGTGATCGATGCGATCGGGCCGCGCACGAAACTGGTGGCGGTCACGCATATGTCGAACGTGCTGGGCACGGTGGTCGATGTGGCCGCCATTTGCCGGGGCGCGCGCGAAAAGGGCGTGCCCGTGCTGGTCGACGGGTCGCAGGCGGCGGTGCATATGCCGGTCGATGTGCAGGCGATTGGCTGCGATTTCTATGCCGTGACGGGGCATAAACTTTATGGGCCGTCCGGATCGGGCGCGATCTACGTACGGGCCGAGCGGCAGGCGGAAATGCGGCCGTTCATCGGCGGCGGTGACATGATCCGCGAGGTTGGCCGCGATGCGGTGACATGGAACGATCCGCCGATGAAGTTCGAGGCTGGCACGCCCAGCATCGTGTCCCAGATCGCGCTTGGCGTGGCGCTGGACTACATGATGGGTCTTGGCATGGCAAATATCGCAGCGCATGAGCGGGATTTGCGCGACTATGCCCGCAGCCGGTTGGCGGGGCTGAACTGGTTGAACGTGCAGGGAAATTCCGAAACAAAGGGCGCGATCTTCAGTTTTACGCTGGCGGGGCAGGCGCATGCGCATGACATCTCGACCATCCTCGACAAACGCGGGATCGCCGTTCGGGCCGGAACGCATTGCGCGATGCCGCTGATGGAGCATATGGGCGTTGGCGCGACATGCCGTGCGTCGTTCGGGCTTTACAACACAAAGGCCGAGGTCGATGCGCTGGTGTCGGCCTTGGAACTGGCGAACGAACTTTTCAACGGCTGATGCGGTAAGGCGTTGCAACCGACCGCCGTTTTCGGTAATCGGTTCGCACAGCGCGCACCCATAGCTCAGCTGGATAGAGTGCTGCCCTCCGAAGGCAGAGGTCGAAGGTTCGAATCCTTCTGGGTGCGCCAATATCATGCATATGTGCTTGTTTTTACTGCGATTTATTGATCGCGGCACGCGCCGCTAGCCAATCACAGAGCCAACATGAAAACGGTAGGAGCCGACGGCTGACTGCCTCTTTGGTGCGACAGCCTGTCGCACCGTGTCGCGCTGCGGTGTGACCGAGTCGATGTTGGATACAATCCAACATCGCCCGCCCGTTTGTGCGCTGCATCGCGGATTTTGCCGGATAAAAACCAACTTCTCCGCAGAAAGCCCGTCAAAATGTTGGATAAAAACCAACAAAAACAATAACTTGACAGATTTTCAGCAGCCGCCGATGCTTGCCTGACGTTCAACATTACGAGGTGAAGCCATGAATGCGACCACTGTAACCGCTGCCTTTGACGCATTCGTTGAGGCGAACCGGGCGGCGGCCTTGTCCGAAGAGCCTGCGGTCATCGACGCCAGCTATGCGGCGTGGCACCGTGTCATGGATATCCCTTCGACAAGCCGCGACGACCTCGCCCTCAAGGCGCGTTCCCTGATGATCTACAGGGGCGTGACGGGCGGTCTTTGGGCGCTTGACCAGATCAATGACGACGACTTCCCGCGCGTCGCCAAGCTGGTCGAGGAAGTCGCTCTTCTGAACGCCTGAGCACACCCGAAACACATGCGCCGCCCGGATCACCGGGCGGCCCTTTGCGCTACCCGGCATGTTACCTGGCGGGCCGGTCTATCCGGCCCGCCTTTTGACTGCCCGGGGGGATTCGAACCCCCAATCCTAGGCCTATCGACCATATGGCTTCACCAGTTCGCCCACGGGCAGAAGGGCAGGCTACATCGCCTGCCCACCGCCTGCCAAGCCTATGCGGCAACGTCAACCAGCACTCCGTCGCGGGCAAGGCCCACGCTCACCAGCGACAGGCCCTTGTCCCGTAGTCTGTAAGCCACCGATCGGTGCATGGTGGCCCGCGCCTTGAGTGCCCCGTCGAAGGACCGCCCCGTGGCCTTGCAGGCTGCCCACAGGCCAAGGGCGCGGGCGCTGCCCACATGGGCGGGGCAGAGGTAGGTTGCGGGCCATTCCAGCGCCGCGCGATGACGCGAGACGACCGCCGGGGGAAGCATGAGGCGAAGCGGCCGGTCTTCGGGCGGTTCGTCCTGACCAGCAACCTCGGGCAATCCCCAGCCTTCGTCCAGATGGTCGTCCAGAGAGGCAGAGAAGGCAAACCTGACATGGTTGTAGCCCCGAGGCCCCACCGGCCCCTGAGAGGCGGCCCAGCGCATCGCGGTGACCAGCGCGTCGCCGACAAGCTCGGGCGTCCATTGCGGCTCTGGCAGGGCCGCCACACGCGCGAGGCGGGGCTTTGGCGTGCGGGCGGTCATAGCGAACCGCCAGCGCGTGAGACGCTGTCGGGCGCGTCTTCCAGCGCCTTCCGCTTCCAGCACCCCATGCCGAAGGCTGCGGAGTGCAGCACGCTCCGCGCTTTGGGATCGTTCATCGACGCGGCCTCGGCATGAAGCCACGCAATGCAGCGACGTAGCGCCCAACGCGCGCCGTCGCGGTAGGTTTGGCTGCGAGACGGCAAGAACTTTGACAGGCCACGTGCTCGGGCGGCGTCTTCGGCGCCGATGATGTCGGCGAGGTCCAGAAGGTCGTTGCCGATCCCCTTGCCGTCGACCAATTCAGCCTTGCCCCATTGCTCAATGGTCTCGGCTATGGACAGGAGCGTCGCGATGGCGTCTTCGCCTCGGGCAGCGCGGTCTCGCGCCTGTGCCAGCGCGGCGGCGGCCTCGGTGGCGTCGCCGCAAGTGAAGACGACCTCGCGCCCTCGGATGGTGGCCTGACGGTCCAGAAGGGGGAGGAACGGCTCGGGCATGGCGGGCACTCGCAAAGAGGGGGACAGGGGCAGGCCGAATTCTCGCCTTGCTCGCGTTCCGATGCAACCGCCGGTTATGCGCGGGTCTTCGCTGCAATCCTTTCGCCGATCCGCGCGACCAGTTCGCGGAACTTCGGTTCCGTCGCCGCCCGCCGAAACAGGGCGTCATGGTCTTCGACCCCGTCACGGGCGATTTCGTGGATCAGGGGACGAAGTTCTAGGATCAGGTCGTGTGCGTCCACCTGGGGGAACATGCGCGCCAGACGGTCGCGCAAGCGGCCTTCGATCTTGCGGACGCGCTTGTCCACCGCTGCGCCTTTGCGGGCCATTATCGGCCCCTCCATGAGGCGCCGCGCGAGGCTGAGGCCGCCCATTCCAGCCATTCGAGAGTGAAGGCGAGGGCATCGGCGAGTTCCACCATGAGCAGCTCGTCATCCTCGGAAAGGAAGGGGGCGGGGCGATAGGCCCTGCCCCCCGCTCTGGCACTCGAACCGCGCCGCGCCATAGGTCATACCGCCGCGCCGGGCGAGGGATGCCCACCACGGCGCAAGGTCAGCCTGCCCGATGGCCGGTTGGTTCACCTTGGACGCTACTTTTTCGGGCGCGGGGAAAAGCTCGGCGAGGTTGCCCTTCCACCGGGCGGCGTTGGGTTGGTCGTGTGGCCGGTGGCCAGCGACGGCGGCCCACGAAAGCACAGCCTCAAGACGCATGCGAACCTTGCGGGCGGTTTCGTTCTTCTCCGCCCATATGGGCTGCAGGATCCGAAGCACGTCTTGGGTCGCAACCTCGTGCACGGCCATGTCGCCGATGTGGGGCATCACGTAGGACGCGAACGATGCCCGGAGATACTTGACGGCCTTCTCGTTCCCGATCTGAGGGCCTTTCGCTTCGATCCATCGATCAAGAGCATTGTCCACCTTCAGACCACGGCGCTGCGCGGCCGCCAGAGCGGCCCTAGCAGCGCGCCGAGCTTCTACTCGGTCGATACCTGAGGCAATCTTCTCCTTTGCGTCCCGCGCCCGCTCTCGGGTCTGAGCGATGCCAACCTCGGGGTAGGGGCCAGCCCAATCCCGCGACGCTGCCCTCCAATGGTTGTCCGTAGCAGCCACGACTTTGCCTGACGGGGGGTGATCTGCAGCAACAGACCGGAGACACCACCGACGGGAAACCAAATGTTGCGGTCTGGCGTTCCGGGATGAGACGCGCGGCGAATCTCGATCGCCGAAAGTTCCTTCGCTCGCTTGGGCACTGGTTACTCCTCAGACCGTCGGCCTACCGCAAAAATCGGGATTCGAACTTTTTCCCGAAAAGCGGCATAGCCGACTGCATAGCCATAAATGGATTGACTAATTTAAACATACTTAGACTAATATATACAAGATGAACTGAGGCGGCGCGCAAAGTTCGAACGACAAGCATCTGATAAGATTTACATCTTTATGCCAAAACGCACGAGGATGAACAAATGCAAAAAGATGAATTCGGCACGTTCCGGGTGCGCCAATTTCCATATGATCGTTCGAGCGGTTGGGTTGTTGGTTTAGCTTGTCATTCTTGTCACCAAGTTTATTCGTCGTCAGCCGTGCAAAGTAGAACTGTCGCGTTTCGCTGTCGGAGCAGGACCGGGCAGGGCGGAGACCCCCGATATCGCAGACCTGAATATCGCAGACCTGACCGGTCCTGCGGTCAGGCTCATTCGGCCGCGTGAGCTGCCGCTTCGGCCGCAGGGCAGTGAAAACCCTTTCGAGCGCACTTCGAACCGCTCATCCGGCCAAGCAACGGTGTCGACGTACTTGCCCACGAGGCCGCGCGAAGCCTCGCTCTCCGTCCCCCGTAAATCCATATTTCGCATAATGAATATTATGTAATAAATCTGAATTGTACCGTTTGGCCGGCCCGGGTTTTGAACCGAAAACCCCTGCCGGTGATCTTTTTGCGATGGATCAGATACGCGGTGAAGTTTCGCAGAAACTTCGTCACCGGAATTCTTCGCAGAAGAATTCGCCGCGCGTTGCACTGGCCCTGCTCCCGTTCACGCTGTACACCAAAGCACAGAAAGCTTAAGCGGAGGTTTCCATGGCGTTCTCGCGCAGTATCAAGATCGCCCCGTCGATCCTGTCGGCCGATTTTGCGAATTTCGGTGCCGAGTGCCGCGCCATCGAGGCGCAAGGTGCCGATTGGGTGCATGTCGATGTGATGGACGGGCACTTCGCTCCGAATTTGACCTTTGGTCCTGCGACCTGCAAAGCCATTCGCCCGCATATCAAGGGCGTGATGGACGTGCATCTGATGATTGCGCCGGTCGATGCCTATATCGAGGCCTATGCCGCCGCCGGCGCCGATGTGATCACCGCGCATCTGGAAAGCGGGCCGCACATTCACCGCACGCTGCAAGCTATTCGGAACACAGGGAAAAAAGCAGGTCTGGCGATCAATCCGGGCAGCGGGATCGAACAGGTGGCGCATCTGATCGACCTGATCGATCTTGTGTGTGTCATGACCGTCAACCCCGGCTTTGGCGGACAAAAATTCATTCATTCCCAAGTGGATAAGGTGCGTTCCTTGCGTAGCGTCATCGGGGCGCGCCCGATCCATATCGAAATCGACGGCGGCGTGACCGTCGAGACCGCGCCCTTGGTCGCGGCGGCGGGTGCCGATGTGCTGGTGGCGGGTTCTGCGGTGTTCACCGGCGGATCGGTCGATGCGCCCGAGGCTTACGGGCGCAACATCGCGGCGATCCGCAAGGCGGCGGAAATGGCGGTTCCGGGGTTGGTTTGACCGGTCTGCCCGGATGCACAACCGATGCACAGCTTTTTCAGACGATGGCAAGTTCTGCGAAAGGTTTGCCCGATAGCATCCGGTCAACCGACAGGTCGGACAGATCGAGGCTGCGCCAGCCGCCGTGCAGGATATGTTCGGCAATGCCACGGCCTACAGCTGGCGATTGCTGCAGGCCATGGCCGGAGAAGCCGTTGATCAGGTAAAGATTCGGCAACGCCGGATGCGGGCCGAGGATCGCGTTCTGGTCGAGCGTGTTATAGGCGTAATGGCCGACCCAGTGGCGCACGACCTTGACCGCGTCAAAACCCGGCGCGCGGTGCCAGAGCGCGGGCCAGATCACATCTTCCCACAGGTGGAAATCGGCGTCGAAATCGGTCGCGTCGCAGGGTCCGTCATCCGACGGGACGGTCGCGGTGATCCATTGGCCGTGTTCGGGCCGGATCCAGTAATCGGCGTCGATCATCAAGGGCGCGTCGGGGTGGCGGGCGTTCGGGGCGTCGATCACAAAGACGGTGCGTTTGCGCGGCTCGACCGCCAAGGGCAGGCCCGCCATCGCCATGATTTCGGCAGCACGAGGGCCTGCGGCATTGACTGCGTGCGCGCAGGAAACGTGGCCCCCCTGCCCCAATGTGACCCCCGTAACGCGCCCCGCAGAGATGGTAAGGCCGGTGACGGTGTCAGTGAGAAACCTTGCGCCCTGTGCCTTGGCTGCGGCACGAAAGCCTGACAGAAGGCCCATGTTGTCGAAAAAGCCTTCGTCGCGCGGCCCGAAGCTCGCGCCTGTCAGATCGTCGGTGTTCAGCCACGGGAAGCGTGCGGCAGTCTGGTCGACGCCCCATATCTCGGTCGCGGCGCCGTGCTCGCGTTGCATGGCGGCGACATCGGTCAGCGTGGCAAGTGCGGTGTCGGTGGTGGCGAGGAAGAGATAGCCGTTTTCGCGCAACCCAAGCGAGGGGATGCCCACGTCATGGCCAAGGCACTCTTGGAAATTCTTTATGAAATCAATGCCGAAGCGCGAGATTTCGACATTGATCGCGGTGGTGAACTGCTGGCGGATGCCTGCGGCTGAAAGGGCTGTCGAGGCGCGGGCGAAACTGGGGTCACGTTCGACCACCAGCACATCGAGGCCGGGGTGCAGTTTGGTAAGCCAGAAAGCAACCGATGCGCCCATGACCGCGCCGCCGATCACCACCACGTCCGCTTGCATTTGCGTCTGCTCCCGTTTTTTGTCGCATACCAACTCGACAGCCTGTCGGATGCTTGGGTATGACAGTTGTATTGGCAGGACAAGCCGAACCGGAAATTGCGCCGGTGATTTGGGCAGGGGAAACGATTTTGGAAAAGGTGCTCGACCTGCTGATCCGGATCGCGGAAGCAGGGGCGACAGGTGCGGTTTGGGACGTGGCAGCGCACTTTTACCGCGAATGCGGGTTCTCGCGGGCCAATTACGGGTTCACGCGCTTCCGCTATGAACGGTCGATCGGGAACCCCGACGATGTGGTTTACCTGACGACCGCGGGGCCGGAATATGCGCGGCGCTACTTTGCCGAGGGGCTTTATGCGCGCACGCCTGTCTGGAAATGGGCGCAGGCCAATACCGGCTGCTGCACCTGGGGATGGGTGCGCGAAAAGCTGGCGCGGGGCGAGTTGTCGCCCGACGAAATCGACGCCGTGATGCAGAATGCCGCGATGGGGATCACGGCGGGGGTGACGATCAGCTTTCCGCAAAGCTCGGCACGGGCGAAGGGCGCCTTGGGGTTGATCGCCGACGTGGGGCTGACGACCGAGGATGTCGAGGATATCTGGGCGCGGCGCGGGGCCGAGATACAATCGGTCGCGCATATGATGCATCTCAAGATCAGCCAGATGCCCGCGCAGAACCGCAGGCGCAACCTGACCGACCGGCAGCGCGAGGCGCTGGAATGGGTGGCGGATGGCAAGACGGCCGGAGATATCGCCACGCTGATGGGGGTTTCGGCGGCGATGGTGGAAAAGCACCTGAGGCTGGCCCGCGAGGCGCTGGATGTCGAGACGACAGCGCAGGCGGTGGCGAAGGCCGCGCTTTTGAACATGATCTTCCTGCGCGGCGCGTAAGTCTGCGGTAGGGTTTTCCATACTTACGTTCCGTGACGGAAAGTCTGATGGTCGGGGTGCCTTTTTAAGAAGGGCACACGGCCGTTGCGGATTATTGGTCCCGCAATACGCCGTTGCGGTTCGGCTTTTTCCCCGGCCGGACCGATCTTTCAGTACCGGGTGGACATTCCCGCCATCCGTTTAGCGTAGAGTGCCTTCTTTCCCCGAAGGCATGAAAAAACGGTGCAGCCTTGCGGTTGCACCGTTATTTTTTGCGCCAAGAGGGGCCGGACAACCGGCCCCTGCCCCGCTGCGATCAGGCTTGCGCCATTTTCGCGACTTCGGCGGCGAAGTCTTCTTTTTCTTTTTCGATGCCTTCGCCGACGGCGACGCGGGCAAAGCCGGTGATTTCGACGCCAGCATCCTTGGCGGCCTGTTCAACGGTCACATCGGGATTGATGACGAAGGCCTGACCCAGAAGCGTGACTTCCGACAGGAACTTCTTCATCCGGCCCGGGATGATGTTGTTCTGGATGACGGCTTCGGGCTTGGGCTTGGCCGAGGCTGCGTTTTCTTCCAGCGCCTTGGCGGTCTGCACGGCGAGTTCGCGTTCCACGACGACCGGGTCGAGCGAAGCTTCCGAGAGTGCCAGCGGCGAGGTCGCGGCGATGTGCATGGCGAATTGCTTGCCGATGGCTTGCGCCTTGGCAGCGTCGCCCTTGAGCGCGACGAGCACGCCTATCTTGCCCATGCCTTCGGTCGCGGCGTTGTGGACATAGGACACCACGGTGTCACCATCCAGAACGTGCATGCGGCGCAGGGTCATGTTCTCGCCGATGCGGGCGATGGCGTTCTGGATCACGGTTTCGACCGGCTCGCCGTTCAAGTGGGTCGATTTCAGCACGTCGATCGATTCACCCGTTTCAAGCGCGAGCTTGGTGATTTCGCGCACGAGCGACTGGAAATCGGCGTTCTTGCCGACGAAATCGGTTTCCGAGTTGATCTCGACGGCGACGCCGCGACCATCCTTGACCGACACGCCGACAAGGCCTTCGGCGGCGACGCGGTCGGCTTTCTTGGCGGCTTTGGCAAGGCCCTTGGTGCGAAGCCAATCGACGGCGGCTTGCATGTCGCCATCGGTTTCGGTGAGTGCCTTTTTGGCATCCATCATGCCTGCGCCGGTGGAATCGCGCAGTTCTTTGACCATTGCAGCGGTGACGGTCATGTCAGACTCCATAATTCGGATTGAATGACCCGGCAGCTATCGCTGCCGGGTGAATTTGGTGTGACAGCCGATCAGGCTTCGACTTCGGCGACAGCTTCTTCTTCGGGCGCGGTTTCCAGCGCGCCGAGGTCGACGCCTGCGGCGCCAAGCTGGGCCGACATGCCGTCAAGGGCGGCGCGGGCGATCAGGTCGCAGTACAGCGCGATGGCGCGTGCGGCGTCGTCGTTGCCGGGGATCACGTAATCGACGCCCTTGGGCGAGCAGTTGGTGTCGACGATGGCGACGACCGGGATGCCCAATTTCTGCGCTTCGAGGATGGCGAGGTCTTCCTTGCCCACGTCGATGATGAAGATCAGGTCGGGGGTGCCGCCCATTTCACGGATACCGCCGAGCGAGGCTTGCAGTTTGCCCTGCTCGCGCTCGAGGTTCAGGCGCTCTTTCTTCGTCAGGCCTTCGGCGCCGTGTGCCATCAGCTCGTCGATCTGCTTCAGGCGCTGGATCGATTTCGACACGGTCTGCCAGTTGGTCAGCGTGCCGCCGAGCCAACGGTGGTTCATGTAGAACTGGGCGCATTTTTCGGCGGCTTCGGCGATTGCCTTTTGCGCCTGACGCTTGGTGCCGACGAACAGGATGCGGCCGCCCTTGGCAACCGTGTCGCGCACGACTTTGAGCGCCTGATCCAGCATCGGGACGGTCTGCGTCAGGTCGATGATGTGGATGCCGTTGCGGTCGCCGTAGATGTATTCGCCCATGCGCGGATTCCAGCGCTGGGTCTGGTGGCCGTAGTGAACGCCTGCTTCAAGCAGCTGACGCATGGAAAACTCGGGAAGAGCCATGTCTTATCCTTTTCCGGTTTGAACCTTGGCGAAGCCGTCTTCAGGGGCGGATGCCCCCAACCGGCGGACCATACGGGATTTCTCCCCGCACAGCCCAAGCCTCGCCTGTGAAGTGGCGGTGCCTTAGCGGGTTTCGGGGGGGTGTGCAAGCGGATCGTTGCACGCGGGCCAGAGGGGCCGGGGGTCAGAGGGGCGCGGGGGTCAGGCGCGCGAGGCGGCGGCTTTGCGCCTTGGGGCAAGGGCGCTTTGCAGGGCGGGCACGGGGGCTGCGATCACGCGCAGGTGCGGCAGACGGTTGATCAGGTGGGACAGGCCGACCCCTTGCAAGCGCAGGGCACCGATGCGGCGGGTCCAGTGTTGCGCGGGGTGGAACAGGTCGGCGGGCAGGTCTGCACCTTCGACACCATACCAGAGCGGGGCCGCATCAAGCTGTTCGACATCATAGATCGCCTCGTCCAGCGCCTGTCCCGAGGGAAGGCGGCCTTCTGCGTCGATCACAAAGGATACCACGCAAGGCAAGCCCGCCGCGCTTGCGGCACCTGCGATACCGATAGCTTCCGCGACATGGGTCATGCCCTTTGCCGTGACCATCTCGGCACCCGCTTGGGCGAGAGCGGCGATCTGTGCGCTATGGGCCATGCGCGCGTGCCAGGCCGAGATATCCTGTCCGCTTGCGGTATCGCCCGAGGGGCCGACCATGCCGTTGATGACAGACGGCACATCGGGGAAGCGCGCCCGCAGGCCAATGGCATAGGCAACGGCTTTGCTGTTCAGATGCGCGATACCTTGCGCCGACAGGCCGAGGCGTTCGCCCTGTGGCTGCCCTGCCCAGACTGTCGTCGTCTCGATCACCAGACCGCCACCCGTCCGCCGCACGAGCGCAAGCACGGGGTCCAGCGTTACGGCTGTCTGCGCGGTGCCTGCATCGATGCCATCGGTTGCCAGCCAAACTGCGCGGTTGTGGATGAAACGGAGAAGATGGGTAGCTGCCATGTTCTGCCCGGTCATGTTCAAGCGGGAATCATCGCGCCCTTTTCGTTCATTCATATTACCAACCAAGGTTAGCACGGCAGGCAAAGGCGAAAAGCAGTTTTAACTGCCCGGTCGAGTTGGGCTGCGACTGTGGCAGGCTTGCAAGACGGGGCGTGACGGCCCTAGAAGGCGGTCCATGGAACATGACGCCCCTTACCCTGCCCTGCCCGACATCCTGTGCATCGGGTCCATCCTGTGGGATATCATCGGCCGGTCGCATCTGGCGATGCGGCAAGGGTCGGACGTGCCCGGCCGGATCACGCGGCTGCCGGGGGGCGTGGCGATGAACATCGCCATGACGCTGGCGCGATTCGGGATGCGGCCAGCGGTGCTGACCGCGATCGGCCGCGATGCCGAAGGCGACGAACTGGTCGCAGCCTGCGAGCGCATGGGGGTCGCCACGGGCTATGCCTATCGGTCGGACGATCTGCCGACCGACCGCTACATGGCGGTCGAGGGGGCGAACGGGCTGATCGCGGCGATTGCCGATGCACATTCGCTGGAAGCGGCGGGCGACAAGATCTTGCGACCCTTGGCGGATGGGTCTTTGGGGTCGGCGCAAGCGCCATGGCGCGGGCCGATTGCGCTTGACGGCAACCTGACGGCGGCTTTGCTGGCCGAGATTGCGGGCTCGGCCCTGTTTGCGGCGGCGGATTTGCGGATAGCGCCAGCGTCACCGGGCAAGGCCGAGCGGTTGGTGCCGATGCTGGGGCATGGCGGCGCGGTGCTTTACGTCAACCTCGAAGAAGCGGGGCTGATCGCGCGGACCGAATTTGCCGATGCAGCGGCGGCGGCGGCGGGGTTGCTGGCGCTGGGCGCCGCGCGGGTGCTGGTGACGGATGGCGGGCGCACCTGCGCCGAGGGAACAGCCGGCGTCGGCGTCATATCGGGCACGCCCCCAAGGTGCTGGTTACGCGCGTCACAGGGGCCGGCGATACCTTTATGGCGGCGCATATCGTGGCCGAACGCCGTGGCGAGGGGCGCGAGGCGGCGCTGGCCGCAGCGATCAAGGCGGCGGCGGTCTATGTGGGAGGAGAGGTTCCGGCATGAATTCGAAGACGGGCTTTCACGCAATGGAATGGCTTAACCCTCCGGCCACCTGCACCGAAGGGCCGGACGGGCTGGCGGTGGTGACAGCGGGGGCGACCGATTTCTGGCGCGAGACATTCTATGGTTTCACCCGCCACTCGGGCCATGTGCTGCACCACGCCGTGACGGGTGATTTCAGCGCCGAGGTCACGGTGACGGGGGCCTATGACACGCTTTACGATCAGGCGGGGCTGATGCTGATCGTTTCGGAAACGCATTGGATCAAATGCGGGGTCGAGGTGACCGACGGGCGGGCGGTGTTTTCCACCGTGCTGACCAATGGCCGGTCGGACTGGGCCGTGATGCCCCTGCCCTTTGCGGCTGACCGCTTGCGGCTGCGCCTGACGCGGCATGGCGATGCGGTGCGGGTGCAGGTGCAAGACCCTGCGGGCGGCTGGATCATGGCGCGGCTGGGATATCTGCCCGATGGTCCGGCACGGGTCGGCATCATGGCCTGTTCGCCGGAACGCGCGGGATTTCGGGCGGTTTTTTCGGATTACACCTGCGGGCCTGCCATACCCCGCGCCTTGCACGAGGATCACTGAATGTTGCCGCTGGTCTATTCCCCCGAAGTCGATGCCGCATTGAAGGCGGGCCATGCCGTGGTGGCGCTGGAATCGACCATCATCACCCACGGGATGCCCTGGCCGCAGAACGTGGAAACCGCGCGCGCGGTGGAAGCGGCGGTGCGCGACGGGGGCGCGGTGCCTGCGACGATGGCGGTGATGGGCGGGCGCATTCATATCGGGCTGACCGATGCGGAACTGGAGCGTCTCGGGCAGGCGCGGGATGTGGCCAAGCTCAGCCGCGCCGACCTTGCGGCTTGCGTGGCCACGGGCGGCACGGGGGCCACGACGGTGGCCGCGACGATGATCTGCGCGCGGCTTGCGGGGATTTCGGTCTTTGCCACCGGCGGCATCGGCGGGGTGCATCGCGGGGCGGAAACCTCGTTCGACATCTCGGCCGACCTTGCCGAACTGGCGCAGACGGCGGTGACGGTGGTGGCTGCAGGGGCCAAGGCGATTTTGGACCTGCCCAAGACGCTGGAATATCTGGAAACGGCAGGGGTTCCGGTGATCGCCTATGGTCAGGATGCCTTTCCCGCCTTCTGGTCGCGGGACTCGGGGCTGAAGGCCCCGCTGCGGATGGACAGCGCCGAAGCGATTGCGGCAGCACACCGGATGCGCGCCCTGCTCGGCCTGCCGGGCGGACAATTGGTGGCGAACCCCATTCCCGCAGAAGCCGAGATCGCGCGCGAGCTGATCGGTCCGGTGATCGAGACCGCGCTTGCGGAAGCGGCGGCGCAGGGGATTGCGGCCAAGGCGGTGACGCCCTTCCTGCTCGGCCGGATTTTCGAACTGACCGAAGGACGCTCGCTTGCCGCCAATATCGCCCTTGTGCTGAACAATGCGCGGCTCGCTGCGGCAATCGCCAAGGCATTGGCGGCAGGGTGATTGTGCGGGGGCGCGGGCGCGCCTAGATTGGCGCCAAAGGGGACAGGCAGAACATGACACCGACCACACCGCAAAAGCGCGGCTTTCTTGCAGGGCTGCGGGCCAGTTTCCTGACCGGTCTGGTGGTGGTGCTGCCTGTCGGGTTGACGCTATGGCTGACATGGGCGGCCATAGGCTGGCTCGATGCGTGGATCTTGCCGCTGATCCCTGCGGCCTATCAGCCCGAAGAGATCATGCACCGGATCTTCGGGCCGGAATCCGCCTTTCCGCTGCGGGGGGTCGGGGTCGCGGTGTTTCTGGTCTTTACCGTCATCATCGGCTGGATGGCCCGCGGGCTGATCGGACGCACGCTGGTGCGTCAGGCCGAAACGCTGGTCGACCGCGTGCCGGTGGTGCGGTCGATCTATGGCGGATTGAAGCAGATCACCGAAACCGTGTTCAGCCAGAAGGAAAAGTCGTTCGACCGGACCTGCCTTGTGCAATTCCCGCGCGAGGGGTGCTGGGCCGTGGGGCTGGTCGCGACCAAGCCCAAGGGCGAGATCGCGGCGCGCCTGCCGCAGGGCGACGAGATGATCGCGGTTTTCGTTGCGCTGACGCCGCTGACCTCGGGGATGCTGGTCTTCGTTCCTGCGCGCGAGGTGGTGTTTCTGGACATGAAACCGGACGAGGCGGCCAAGCTGATCGTATCGGGCGGGCTGGTCTATCCGGCGGTCAAGGATGTTGCGGCGGCAAAATGATCGCCGCAGGCGGAATTTGACGCAAATTCCGCGACGATTTCTGACGCAGAAATCGGGGGCGCGCGGGTGGGACCGGAATTTTCGTAAAATTCCGGCGCGAAGTTTGCGTCAAACTTCGCCTACAACGCCGTCCAGCCGCCGTCGACACTGATCGTTGTGCCGGTGATCTGGTCGGCGGCTTCCGAGCACAGGAAGACCGTTGTGCCACCGATCTGCGATGTGGTGGCGAATTGGCGCGACGGTTGGCGCTGCAGCATCACCTCGCGGATCACCGTTTCGCGGTCCATGTCATGCACCTTCATCTGGTCGGGGATCTGCGCCTCGACCAACGGGGTGAGCACATAGCCGGGGCAGATGGCGTTGCAGGTGATGCCCTGCCCCGCGGTTTCGAGGGCCACGGTCTTGGACAGGCCGACCACCCCGTGTTTGGCGGCGATATAGGCCGATTTGAACGGGCTTGCGGTCAGCCCGTGGGCCGAGGCGATGTTGACGATGCGGCCCCAGCCCTTGGCCCGCATGAAGGGCAAGGCGGCGGCGCTGGTGTGAAAGGCCGAAGACAGGTTGATCGCGATGATCTGGTCCCATTTCTCGGTCGGGAATTCCTCGACGGGGGCGACGAACTGGATACCTGCGTTGTTCACGAGGATGTCGCAGCCGCCTGCCCGCTCGACCAGGGCGCGGCAATCGGTGCCCCTGGACATGTCGGCTGCGATGTAGCGCGCCTTGACGCCGTAGTTCGAGCCGATGCGCGCGGCAAGCGCGTGGTCTTCGGGGCGGTCGGTGAAACTGTTCAGCACCACATCCGCACCGGCGCGGGCCAGTTCTTCGGCAACGCCAAGGCCGATGCCGGAATTCGAGCCGGTGATGATGGCGGTCTTGCCAAAGAGGGTCATGGGGGGCCTCGCGTCATGCTGCTTTGCAGCGAGGATGACATGCTGCGGGTGCGAAATCCAGCGCCAAGGGCCTGCGCGGAGGGTTCGCGGATTGCATGGGGATTGGGCAGATGCCGACCGGATGGCTGCGCTTCGGGCATAAAAAAACGCCGGCACGAGGCCGGCGTTAAGTTATTGAGGCAGGTTTCATACAGGCAAGAAACCTATCGAGCAGTGCACCCTATATACGCCGCCTGCGCGCGGCGGCCAAGTTAAAAGTTTGAAACTGCCGTGACAGGCGCTTAGGCTTGCCGGAACGCTAAAACACCGCGAGGGATTGTTGCCGGTATGAGACAGGTCGTTTTTCAAGCGATGCGCGGGGCGGCGGTGGCCGTATCACTTTGGGGTTGTGTCGCGGTGGCTTCGGCACAGGACACCGCGCCCCGGCATGGCATAGCTATGTATGGCGAACCGGCTTTGCCCCCTGATTTTGTGTCGCTGCCCTATGCCAACCCCGACGCACCGAAGGGGGGAAAGATTATCTTCGGCGAGAGTGGCGGGTTCGATTCGCTCAATCCCTTTATCGTGAACGGAATCGCGCCGAGCGGGATCACCGGCTACACGGTCGAAACTTTGATGGGCCGCTCTATTGACGAGCCATTCACGCTTTATGGTCTGTTGGCCGAGTCGATTCGGACCGATGAAGCGCGCAATTGGGTGGAATTCACGATCAATTCCGCGGCCCGATTCTCTGACGGATCACCCGTGACGGTCGAAGATGTGGTCTGGTCGTTCGAGACGCTCGGCACGCTCGGGCAGCCGCGCTACGCTACCGCATGGAAAAAGATCGCCAAGACCGAGGTGACGGGCGAGCGTTCGGTGAAATTCACCTTCAACACAGCCGACCGCGAGTTGCCGCTGATCCTCGGCCTCAGGCCAGTGCTGAAAAAGGCCCAGTGGGAGGGCAAGGATTTCACCGCATCAACGCTCGATCCGGTCATCGGGTCGGGGCCTTATGTGGTGGACTCGGTGGATCCGGGCAAATCGATCGCTTACAAGCGCAATCCCGACTGGTGGGGCAAGGATCTGCCTTTCAACCGCGGGCTTTATAACCTCGACGAGGTGCGCTTTGAATACTTCGGCGATGCCGGCGTGGTGTTCGAGGCGTTCAAGGCCGGCGATATCACCAGCTGGCGCGAGACCAATCCGGTGAAATGGGAGCAGAATTACAACTTTCCGGCGGTGACCGAAGGCAAGGTCATCAAAGAGGTGATCCCGCATCGGCGCCCCTCGGGGATCGAAGGGTTTGTGTTCAACACCCGAAAGCCGATGTTTGCCGATTGGCGGGTGCGCGAGGCGCTGACCTATGCGTTCAACTTCGAGCTGGTGAACAAGACGCTGAACGGGGGCATCCCGCCGCGGATCACCAGCTATTTCGGCAATTCCACGCTGGGGATGCAGGCGGGTGCGCCCGCCCAAGCGCGCGTGGCCGAGTTGCTTGAGCCGTTCAAGGCCGGTCTGCTGCCCGGCGCGATCGAGGGGTACACCCTGCCCGCTTCGGATGGCACCGAGCCGAACCGCAAGAACGTGCGGGCGGCGACCAAGCTGCTGGAGGCGGCCGGCTGGACGGTGACGGATGGTGTGTTGCAGAACGCTGCGGGAGAACCGTTCAGCTTCGAGATCCTGATCACGAACGGGGCCGATGACATCATCAATGCCGCGACCATCTATGTCGAGGCGCTCAAGCGGCTGGGCATCGACGCGCGGGTAACCACCGTCGATTCGGCGCAATACAAGGAACGGACGACGAATTACGATTTCGACATGACGCATTACGTGCGGTCTTTGTCGCTGTCGCCGGGCAACGAGCAGACGCTTTACTGGGGTGCTGCGGGCATCACCGAACCCGGATCGCGCAACTGGATGGGGATGAATTCCCCCGCAGCCGAGGCGCTGATCGCGGGGATGCTTGCGGCGGCGGACCCTGCCGAGTTCGACGCCCATGTCGAGGCACTGGATCGTGTCTTGACCTCGGGGCGCTATGTCATACCGATCTGGTATTCGGACGTGTCACGGCTGGCCTATGCCAAGGGCCTGCGCCACCCCGACCGCTTGCCGATCTATGGCGACTGGCCGGGCTGGCAGCCGGATGTCTGGTGGTATGAGGAGTGA
Organism: Gemmobacter aquarius; assembly: GCF_003060865.1. NCBI lineage: Bacteria > Pseudomonadati > Pseudomonadota > Alphaproteobacteria > Rhodobacterales > Paracoccaceae > Paragemmobacter > Paragemmobacter aquarius. Next base: position 1,698,673 of record NZ_CP028918.1, on the reverse strand, counting down.
GGACAGGATGAAGAAGATCGTGCTTATCGGGATGCTGGCTGCGGCCCTGACGGGTTGCAACACGGTTTCGGGTGTGGGGCAGGATGTGTCGCAAGGTGCCCAGACCGTGCAGGGCTGGTTCGGCGGCTGAACCGGTTTCCAGCGATGCCAAAGGGCCGGACAGCTATGTCCGGCCCCTTGCATTTGCGCGGAACAGGGGGGCGGGGGCGGCGTTGACCGGAACAAACCCGCCAGAGGAGCCGACCCATGCGCGTAGAAGAGATCATCGCCGCCCATCCCGATGTGAAGGGCGGCACCGCCAATCTGCTGATCGCGGCCATCGAAGAAACCCTGTCCTGCGCGCAGACCTGCACCAGTTGCGCCGATGCCTGTCTGGCCGAGGACATGGTCGAGAGGTTGCGCCAATGCGTGCGGCTGTGCCTCGATTGCGCCGATATTTGCGCGACCACGGGGCTTTTGGCGACGCGGCGGACGGGATCGAACGCGCAGTTGATCGCGCAGATGCTGTCGGTTTGCGCCACGGCCTGCCACCTGTGCGCCGAGGAATGCGAGCGCCACGCCACCATGCACGACCATTGCCGCATCTGCGCGGAAGCCTGCCGCGCCTGCGCCGATGCCTGCCAGAGGGCGATCGGCGATGTCGGGGGTGGTCCTTCGGATCGGGTTGTCGGATCGGCAGGGAACGATCCGGGTCAGGATGCCGGGGCAGCGATCGATGTGCCGGAGGGCATGGACATCGGCGACGACGGACCGGATGGAGCCGGCCGAAGCACTGCGATCTAGACCAGCGAGGTGACCCAGAGGATCGTCGCATCCTCATCCGACAAGCTGATGACGTTGTGGCCCATGCTGGCGTCGTAATAGGCGCTGTCGCCGCGTCGCAGGTCTACGGGTTCGTAAAATTCGGTGTAAAGCCGGACAACGCCGGTCAGGACGTACAGGAATTCCTCGCCGTCGTGACGGACCCAGCCGTTGAATTCGGCAACATCGCGGGCACGGATGCGGGCGCGATAGGGCAGCATCTGCTTGCGCGACATCTGGGCGGCAAGAAGTTCGTGCTCGTAGGTGGCGGTTGCGTGACCTGCCCCCTCGCCCGCCTTGGTGGTGGTCATCCGGCCCGAAACCTGCGCGCGCGACGGCGGGGTAAACAGCTGTGGCACCGAAATCGACAGGCCCTCGGCCAGCTTTTTCAACGCCTCGTAGGTGGGCGACATCTGGCCGTTTTCGATCTTGGACAAGGTCGAGCGGGCGAGCCCTGCCTGCACGGCGGCCTGTTCCAGCGTCCAGCCCTTGGCTTTTCGCAATTCGCGCACGCGCAAACCAAGATCGAGCGGAAGCGCAGGCGTCTCGTCTCCGCTTTCGCGGGCGATGCGGATCATGGATTTGGGGTCGCTTCCGGCCATGGCAGGCCCTTACAGGGCGGCGCGCTTGCTTGCAACCGTGGAGGGCTGCGTTAGAACGGAGACCATGACAGTCACCCCGCCCGCCGACCCCTGCCCCGCGCCCTTCAACCTCGCCCGTCATGTGCTGGGCGACAGTGCCGCGCGCCTGCCCGACAAGATTGCGCTGCAGGTGTTGCGCGAAACGGGTGCCGAGCGGTGGAGTTACGCGCGGCTGGAAGCGGCAGCGCGGGGCTGCGGGACGGGGCTTTTGGCGCGGGGTCTGCAGCCGGGCGACCGCGTGCTGATGCGGGTGGGCAACGGCGTCGCATTCCCTGTGCTGTTTCTGGGGGCGATCGCGGCGGGGCTGGTGCCGGTGCCGACCTCGGCCGCACTGACGGTGGCCGAGATCACGCGGATGGCGGGGGGTATCGGGCCTGCGCTGATCGTGGCCGAGGACGGCGTGGCACTGCCCGACCCGCTGCCCTGCCCCGTCATGGCGGCGCGCGACGTGCTGGCGATGGAGGCGCTGCCGCCCTGCGACTGGGCCATGGGCGATCCGGAACGGCTGGGCTACGTGGTCTTTACCAGCGGCACCAGCGGGCGGTCGATGGCGGTGGGCCACGCGCACCGTGCGATCTGGGCGCGTCGGATGATGCATCAGGGCTGGGAGGGCTTGGCCGAGGCCGACCGCCTGCTGCATGCGGGGGCGATGAACTGGACCTATACGCTGGGCACGGGGCTGATGGACCCGTGGACGGTGGGCGCGACTGCATTGGTGCCTGCGGCGGGCGTGCCGGTCGAGGCGCTGGGGCTTTTGCTCAAACGCTTCGATGCGACGATTTTTGCCGCCGCCCCCGGCGTGGTGCGGCAGGTGCTGCGGGGGGCTTTGCCCGCGCTGCCGCGCCTGCGCCACGCGCTGGTGGCGGGCGAGTCGATGCCGGTGGCGCTGGCCGACGAATGGCGGGCGCGGACCGGGACGGATGTGCACGAGGCGCTGGGCATGTCGGAGTGTTCGACCTTTGTTTCCGGTTCACCCCTTCGGCCCGCGCCACGGGGGGCTGCGGGTTATCCGCAAGACGGGCGGAGGGTGATGGTGCTCGATGCCGTGGAGGGTGAAGGGGTTCTGGCGGTGCATCGCAGCGATCCGGGGCTGATGCTGGGCTATCTGGGCGACGAGGCGGCGACACAGGCGCGGTATCGGGGCGAATGGTTCGCGACCGGCGATATCGTGCGGCAGGCGACAGACGGGGCGATCTCCTATCTGGGACGCGCCGACGAGATGATGAATGCGGGCGGGTTTCGCGTGTCGCCGCTGGAGGTGGAAGCGGCCTTTGCGGGGCTGGCCGAGGTCGCGGTGACCGAGGTCGAGGTGAAACCCGGCGTGCGGGTGATCGCGGGGTTCCATACAGGCGACGCCGACGAAGCCGCCTTGCAGGAACGCGCCGCGCTCACGCTTGCGCGATGGAAGCAGCCGCGGCTGTGGATGCGGGTTGACGCCCTGCCCCGTTCGGCCAACAACAAGCTCAACCGCCGCGCCCTGAGGGCGCTTTATGCCGAAAGGGCTGTACCGTGATCCGTTTAGATATTTTCTCCGACATCGTCTGCCCGTGGTGCTACATCGGCAAGACCCATCTGGACCGTGCGATGGAAAGCCGGGCGGATCATCCGTTCCGCATCGAATGGCATCCGTTCCAGCTGAACCCCGACATGCCGCGCGAAGGGGTGGGGCATGTGGACTATCTGGCGGGCAAATTCGGCGGGCGCGAACGGGCGCTTTCCATGATGCAGAACGTGGCCAAGGCCGCGAAAGAGGCCGGGGCCGAGATGGAGATCGACAAGGTCGCGCATCTTCCCAACACCCTTGACGCGCACCGGCTGATCCATTGGGCCGGGATCGAGGGGCGGCAGACGGCGATGGTGTCCCGCCTGTTCCGCGCCCATTGGCGCGAGGGGCTGGATGTCGGCGACCACGCCACTCTGGCGCGGATTGCGGGCGAGGTCGGCATGGACTCTGCCGCCGTGGCGCGGCTGCTGGCGACCGATGCGGACCGCGACGACCTTTTTGCGCGGGATCAGGATGCGCGACAAAAGGGGGTAACGGCGGTGCCAACCTTCCTGATCGCGCAGCAATATGTGGTCTCGGGCGCGCAGCCCGTGCATCTATGGCAGGGCGTGATCGACGAATTGACCGCAAAAGCGAAAGAGTAGCGCGCGCGTTCGCGCGGCGGGTTTCGGGCCAAATCGCAGGGCGCTCTGTGCGCCGGTGCCGGATTGCCTGCGCGGGCGCGCGTGGATACGTGGGTCGGATGAGCGATACCATACACACAACCCGCCCCGCCCCTGCCCGTCCGCCTGTCGCCCGTCTGGGGCAGACCGAATTCATCGCGATGATCGCGATGCTTTTCGCCACCATCGCGTTTTCCATAGACGCGATGCTGCCCGCCCTGCCGCAGATCGCGGCCGAGTTGACGCCGGATGCACCCAATGCGGCGCAGTTGATCCTGACATCCTTTGTCTTTGGCATGGGGATCGGTACGCTGTTTGCGGGGCCGCTGTCGGACACGTTCGGCAGAAAGCCGGTGATCATGGCCGGTGCGGTGCTTTACTGCGTGGCGGCGGTCGCGGCCTATTTCGCGCCCACGCTGGAAACCGTGCTGCTGGCGCGGCTGGTGCAGGGGCTTGGCGCTGCGGGGCCGCGCGTGGTGTCGATGGCGCTGGTGCGCGACCTGTTCAAAGGGCGCGAGATGGCGCGGATCATGTCGTTCACCATGATGGTGTTCATGCTGGTGCCCGCCATCGCGCCCTTCATGGGGGCGGGCATCATCGCGGTTGCCGATTGGCGGACGATCTTCCTTGCCTTCCTCGTGTTCTCGCTGGTGTCCTGCCTGTGGATCGGGCTGCGGCAGGCCGAGACGATCCACCCCGAGGACCGCCACCCCCTGAAGGCGGCCGCGCTGTGGGAGGCGTTCAAGATCGTGCTGTCGCACCGCGTGGTGGTGATCTCGACCGCGATGCAGACGCTGTTTCTGGCGGGGCTTTTTGCCACGCTTTCGGCGACGCAGCCGATTTTCGACGTGACCTTCGGGCGGGCCGATGAATTCCCCGTGTGGTTCGCGCTGATCGCGCTGTGTTCGGCGACGGCCGCTTTCATCAATGCGCGTCTGGTGATGCGGGTGGGGATGCGCGGGATGATCTCGCGGTCGCTCGTCGCGCATGCGGGGTTTACGGCGGTGATGACGGCGGCATGGGCCTTTGGCGTCTGGCCTGCGGGTGCTGCCTTTTGGGCGCATCTTTTGTGGTCGGCTTCGGTGTTTTTCGTCACCAGCCTGACGATGGGCAACCTGAACGCCATGGCGATGGAGCCTGTGGGACATCAGGCGGGCATGGCATCAAGCGTGATCGGGGCGGTGTCGACGGTGCTTTCGGTCGTGCTGGCGGTGCCGGTGGGGCTGGCCTTTGACGGATCACCCCTGCCCCTGATGCTGGGGGTGCTGGCGTTTTCGGTGGTCAATCTGGCCTTGATGCGCTGGCTGCCAAAGGCTGGGCGCTGACCGCCGAGGTCAGGCCTTAGCCTTTGGCCTGACCACCTTTTCCGCCAGATCGCGGGCGATGGCGAAGGCGCCCTTGATGCGGTCGCCTTCGGTTTTCCAGTCGCGCAGCATGACGATCTTGTTGCCGTTCACCTTTGCCGCCGGATCGGCCTTGATGAAATCGACCAGACCTGCGGGGTTGGCGAATTTGTCGTTGTGGAACTGCACGGTCGCGCCCTTTGGCCCTGCATCAAGCCGGCTGATGCCTGCGCGTTTGCACATCGACTTGATGCGGACGATCAAGAGCAGCGTGTTCACCTCTTTCGGCAATGCGCCGAAACGGTCGATCAATTCGGCGGCGAAGCCTTCGAGTTCGACCTTGGTTTGCAAGGACGACAGGCGGCGATAAAGGCCAAGCCGCACGTCGAGGTCGGTCACGTAATCTTCGGGGATCAGCACAGGCACGCCGAGGTTGATCTGCGGCGCCCATTGGTCGTCGATGGGGGACAGGCCAGAGAGTTCGCCCGATTTGATCTTGGCGATCGTGTCTTCCAGCATCTGCTGGTAAAGTTCGTATCCCACTTCCTTGATATGGCCGGACTGTTCCTCGCCCAGAAGGTTGCCCGCGCCGCGCAGGTCGAGGTCGTGCGAGGCGAGGTTGAAACCGGCGCCAAGGCTGTCCAGCCCGCCGAGCAGGCGCAGGCGCTTCATGGCTTGGGGCGTCAGCGGCGCGCGGGGTTTGGTGGTGAGGAAGCAATAGGCGCGGGTCTTTGACCGCCCCACGCGCCCCCTGATCTGGTAGAGCTGGGACAGGCCGAACATGTCGGCGCGGTGGATGATCATGGTGTTGGCGGTGGGGATGTCGAGACCGCTTTCCACGATGGTGGTGGACAGCAGCACGTCATATTTGCCGTCGTAGAATTCGTTCATCCGCTCGTCGAGATCGCCTGCGGCGAGTTGGCCGTGGGCGATGACGTAGCTGCATTCCGGCACATGGGTGTGCAGGAACTCCTCGATCTCAGGCAGGTCGGAAATGCGCGGGACGACGATGAAAGATTGGCCGCCACGGTAGCGTTCGCGCAAGAGCGCCTCGCGCAGGGTGATGGTGTCGAATTCGGAAATGTAGGTGCGGATTGCCAGACGGTCGACGGGGGGCGTGGCGATGATAGACAGGTCGCGCACGCCTGCAAGCGACAGTTGCAAGGTGCGCGGGATGGGCGTTGCGGTCAGCGTCAGGACATGGATTTCCGAGCGCATCTCTTTCAGGCGTTCTTTATGGGTCACGCCGAAATGCTGTTCTTCGTCGATGATCAAAAGGCCCAGCGATTTGAAGCGGATGCCCTTGGCCAGCAGCGCATGGGTGCCGACGCAAATGTCGACCGTGCCATCGGCAAGGCCATCGCGGGTGGCGTTGGCTTCTTTTTGCGACACGAAGCGCGACAGCGGGCGGACGGTGATGGGAAAGCCACGGAAGCGTTCGGCAAAGCTGCGGTAGTGCTGGCGGGCCAGAAGCGTTGTCGGGCAGATCACCGCCACCTGCATGCCGGCGAGGGCTGCGACGAAAGCCGCGCGCATCGCAACCTCGGTCTTGCCGAAGCCCACATCGCCCACGACCAGACGGTCCATCGGGCGGCCGGATTCGAGATCGGCCACCACATCGGCGATGGCGGAAAGCTGGTCGTCGGTTTCGGTATAGGGGAAGCGGGCGGCAAAGGCCTCCCACAGGTTATGGGGGGCTTCCAGAATGGGGGCGTGGCGCAGGGCGCGTTCGGCAGCGATCCGCATCAGGCGGTCGGCGATTTCGCGGATACGCTCTTTCAGCTTGGCCTTTTTCGCCTGCCAAGCGCCGCCGCCCAGACGGTCGAGCAGGCCTTCTTCGTGCCCGTAGCGCGACAGCAGTTCGATGTTCTCGACCGGCAGATACAGCTTTGCGCCTTCGGCATATTCCAGCGCCACGCAGGCGTGCGGCGCACCAAGGGCGGTGATGGTTTCCAAGCCAAGGTAGCGCCCCACCCCGTGTTCGACATGGACCACCAGATCGCCGGGCGTCAGCGTGTCGGCGTCGCGCAGGAAATTCTCGGCCTTGCGCTTGCGTTTGGGTTTGCCGACCAGACGGTCGCCCAGCACATCCTGTTCGGAAATCACCGCAAGGCCGGGGGCGGTAAAGCCGGATTCGAGCGCCCAGACCATCAGGTACAGGTTTCCCTTACCCTCGGCCACGTCGCGGAAATCCTTGGCACGTTTCGAGCCGCTTACGCCTTGGTCTTGCAGCAGCCCCTCAAGCCGTTCGCGGGCACCTTCGGACCATGAGGCGATGATGACGTTGCCGTCTTGAAGCAATGTCTTAAGATGATCGGCCAAGGCTCCAAAAAGGCTGATGTTTTCCTGCTGGCGCTCGGGTGCGAAACTGCGCCCCATCCGGCCCTGTGCGTCGAGTACGTTCGGGCCGGGGGCTTGCGGGTTTGGGGATAGCTGGATCGCGCGATGGGGCGCGATTGCGGCCTCCCATGCGGTATCGTCGAGATAAAGCAACGCGGGGGCGCAGGGCTTGTAGACGGAATCGAGCCGCCCCTTGGCGGAAAGCGCATCCTTGCGGGCGTCATATTGGTCCTCGATACCCTCCCACCGCGACAGGCGCGCGGGGGTCAACTGGTCGTCGAGCATGACGGTGGCATCGGGCAGATAGTCGAACAGGGTTTCCAGCCGTTCGTGGAAGAAGGGCAGCCAATGCTCCATCCCCTGATGCTTGCGGCCTGCGCTGACCGCTTCGTAAAGCGGGTCGTCGGTGCCTGCCGCGCCGAATTCGATGCGATAGGTCTGGCGGAAACGGGTGATCGCGGCCTCGTCGAGAATGACCTCGGACATCGGGGCGAAATCGATCTGGGTCAGCTTTTCGGTGGTGCGCTGGGTTTCGGGGTCGAAACGGCGCGCACCGTCGAGCACGTCCCCGAAGAAATCGAGCCGGATGGGCGAGCGTGACCCCGGCGGCCAGATGTCGATGATGCCGCCGCGCAGCGCGTAATCGCCCGGTTCGGCCACGGTGGACGAGGGCGAAAAGCCCATGCGGACGAGGAAGTTCTTGAGCCGCGCCTCATCCACCCTGTCGCCCACGCGGGCGGAAAAGGCGGCGTCGCGGATCACGCTGCGCGCGGGCAGGCGCTGGGTCGCGGCGGAAAGCGTGGTGAGCAGGACGAACGCGCCCTTGATGCCATCGGCGAGTGCTGCAAGCGTGGCCATGCGGCGTGCCGAAATCTCGGGGTTGGGCGAGACGCGGTCGTAGGGCAGGCAATCCCACGCGGGCAGGTCAAGCACCACCGCACCCGGCGCCATGACGGCAAGGGCGGCGCGCATCGCTTCAGCCCTTTTGTCGTCGCGGGCGATGTGGATGACCGGCTGGCCCTTGGCAAGTTCGCGGGCCAGAAGCCGCGCGTCATAGCCTTCGGGCGCACCACCGAGGAGAATTTTCGGACCTGTCTGCATGGGCCTGACTTAACCGCCCCTGCGGCAGGGTCAAGCACTAGCCGTAAACGCCGATCAACATGTTCTGGTACATGCCGAAAACCCCGGTGAAGAAGATCGAGATCATGCCCACAACCTGCACGCTCTGCCGGTGGCGGCGCAGGCGCTGCAAAAGCGGTGTACCCGCATTCTCGCCCGCCTCGATGATCCGCGCGGTGCGAAGCGTCAGCAGAAACACGATGCAGCCGGGCAGCAACAGGCAGAGCACGGCTTGGGCGAATTCGACATTGTAGCGCGTTGCCAGCAGCATCAGTCCGCTCAGGACGAAGGAGAGGACCGCCACCATCCAGATACCGGCGGTGCGGACGATAAAGAGCAACCGGCGAACATAGACCGCGACAAGGGTTTCGACATCGTGGCGGGCGAAATCCTCGTTCTTTTCGGCGCGGCGGATCAGGTCATGCGGCACGCCCAGAACCCAATGGCCGACGGTGGACCAGAAGACCGAAAGGCCGACCCAGTACCACAGGTTCGAAAAAGACCGCATGTCGATGAGTTCGAAGATGGTTTGATACCATTGCAAGACGCGTTCTCCGCCCGATTGTCCTGCGCCCGTTACGACATGGCTTGAGGCGCATGCTCTTCTCTGGCAGTCAGAGGCAAAGACCGCAAGCCCTCGAACCTATGCCTTTGGACCTTATACGCTTGCCCGTCACCAGAAAGGAACCTCCCTTGCGCCCGATTGCCGCCCCGACCCCGATGACGCGCTTTCGCCGTATGCGCCGGACCCCTGCCCTGCGGGCGCTCGCGCAGGAAACCGTGGTTTCGGTGGGCGATCTGATCTGGCCGGTCTTCGTGCGTGACGGGGTGAACCTGCGCGAGCCGATCGCGTCGATGCCGGGGGTGGAACGGCTGTCGGTCGATCAGGTGGTCAAGGCGGCGGAAGAAGCGGCGGGGCTGGGGATACCGGCGATCTGCCTGTTTCCCTATACCGACCCGTCGCTGAAGACCGAAGCCTGCGAGGAAGCGTGGAACCCCGACAATCTGGCGAACCGCGCGATCCGCGCGATCAAGGCCGCAGTGCCCGAGATTGCGGTAATGACCGACGTGGCTCTCGACCCGTATAACGCCAACGGTCATGACGGCTTGGTGCGCGACGGGGTGATCCTGAACGACGAGACGGTCGAGGCGCTGGTGCGGATGACGCTGGTGCAGGCCGACTGCGGGGCCGATATCATCGGGCCGTCGGATATGATGGACGGGCGGATCGGCGCGATGCGTCAGGCGCTGGAAAGTGCGGGCCACAGCGATGTGGCGATCCTGTCCTATGCGGCGAAATATGCATCCGCCTTTTACGGGCCGTTCCGCGATGCGGTGGGGGCATCGGGCGCGTTGAAGGGCGACAAGAAGACCTATCAGATGAACCCCGCCAACGGCGACGAGGCGCTGCGTCTGGTCGAACGTGACCTGCGCGAGGGGGCCGACATGGTGATGGTCAAGCCGGGGATGCCCTATCTGGATATCTGCCGCCGCGTGAAAGACGCCTTTGGTGCGCCGACCTATGCCTATCAGGTGTCGGGCGAATACGCGATGATCAAGGGTGCTGCCGACCGTGGCTGGATCGACGGCGACAAGGCGATGATGGAAAGCCTGATGTGCTTCAAGCGGGCCGGATGCGACGGGGTCCTGACCTATTTCGCGCCTGCGGTGGCGCGCAAACTGCGCGCGGGCTGGGTCTGGGGCTGATCGCCCATCCTGATCGCCCATCCTGATCGCCGTGTCGTGATGGGCCGATCCCCGCCCGCGCCGATGGCGGGGCATGACAGGCGCGGTGAAAAGGGTTAATCTAGGCGTGACGAGCGGGGCCAGAGAGCCCCGGATGAGGCCAGAGAGGGCGGACAAGATGGACCATGTATCACGCAGGGCGCTTTTGGGCGGGGCCGGAGCGGCGCTGTTGCTGACGGCCGCTTGCAACAACGGTGTCGGATCGAACGGCGGGGGCCAGATCGATGCGCGGGTGGATGCGACGCAAGAATACCTGTTCGGGCGCTATCCCGGCACGCGCGAATTGGCCGACCGTGCGGCGGGGGTGCTTTACATGCCGCTCGTCACCGAGGCGGGGTTCCTTTACGGCGGGGCCTATGGGCGCGGCGCGTTGCGGATCCGCGGCGTGACGGTCGATTACTATTCGGCGACCAAGGCCAGCATCGGCTTGCAGATCGGGGCGCAGCAATATGCCCATGCGCTGTTCTTCATGACCGATCAGGCCTTGGCCGAATTCCGGCGCGGGTCGGGTTGGGCGGCAAGCGGCGATCTGCGCTATGCCACACCCGAACAGGGCGCCAGCATCGGCAAGGAAACGACCGAACTCGATCCGGTCATCCCCTTCGTCTTTGGCCAGCAGGGTCTGATTGCGGGGGCCACGCTTGCGGGCGTGAAATACACGCGCATCATCCCGTAAGGCATCAGGCCTCGGCCGCGTTGGTTTTCGCGGCGAGGCTGCCTGCGGCCCAGAGGGTAAGCGTTTTCCACAGGATTGCCGGGATGATGACGGCTCCGGCCAGAAAAAGGGCTGTGCCTGCCCATATAAGGCCATTGGCGAAAAGGGCCGAGGCATAGGCGGCAAGCGGAAAGGTGAAGGCCCCCCACAGCGGCGTGAAGCCTGCGGCAGTGATCCAGCGGGCCGAGGCCAGCAATGCCAGCAACAGCAGGGTGCCGAGCGCGAGGAAGCCGGTCGCCACGCCATCATGGCCGAGCATCGCGGCGACGGTCGCAAAAAGCGCTGCGGGCGAGAGGTGGATCGCAAGCAGGGGGCGCAGCGGGGCGGGCGGTGCGGCGTGGCGGAACTGGTGCGCCGACGCAGCCCAGATCGCCACGGCAAGCGGGATGGTCAGCCAGAGCAGCGCGTTTGCCAGCGCAGCCCAGCCAAGGCCGATCGCGGCAATCGCGCCGACGATGAAGCCGACGAAGCGCAGGTGCCAACCCGGATCGACGGGCCGCGCCTCGGGCGACAGGCGGCAGGCCATGAGCGCCGAGAACACGGTCAGCGCGGTATGGACCAGAAGCGAGACGACCAGCAGGATCGCTGCGGCATGTGGCGCGACGGGGACGAGGGCGGCGGCGACCGCCATGCCGCCCATCGTGGCGGCAGCAAGGCCGTTGCGGCCGGGAAGCACGCGCAGATCCTCGGCCAGCACCCCTGCCCTGCGGGACAGCTTGACCAGATAGGCAAAACTCGCAAAAGCCCAGAGCGCGCATGCCATGGCAAGCAGCAGATCGGCTGGCGTGGCGTCGAAACCGTGCGAAGAAAGCCCCCGCCGCATCGCAAGGCCAAGGCCGACAAATCCCAGGATCGCGGGAAAGACCGCGGGCGGCATGCGGGAAAAGATGGCCTTCTTGCGCGGCGGAAATTCTGGCGGCGGGAACAGTTTGGGACGATGGCGTGCGGGTTCCATGGCGGCTCCTTTTGGGGCGCAAGCATAGGGGCAAGTGCCGGAAAGGGAAGCCGCCGATGGTAAGCCGCTAGCCGCGCAACACGGGGAACCAATCGCTCCGCAATTGCTGGCCCGGCTGCATGTCATGGCCCGGAAAGGGCGGCGAGGTGCGGCCGGGGCGTTCGACATAGACCGCATCATCGCCTACCAGACGCAGCGAAAACGCGCGGCGGCGCTGGGCGGTTTCGTTGCCCCGCGCGCCGTGCAGCGTGCGGTAATTGAAGGCGACCGCGTCGCCCGGCTCCATCTGCCATTCGCGGATCGACATGCCTTCGGCATCGGGATCGGGGACGGGCATGTAGCGGTCGCTGTCGGGGTAGAAGCTGGTTTCGGCAAGCCAGCGGGTTGGCAAAACCTCTTTCTCCCAGCGGTGCGACCCAGCCACACAGCGCAGCGACGCCTCGCGCACGGGATCGAGCGGCGACCAGAAGCTGACGGTCTGCTGCCCTTGCACAAAGTAATAGGGGCCGTCCTGATGCCACGGCGTAGGCTTCGAGGTGCCGGGTTCCTTGACCAGAACGTGGTCGTGGAAAAGCTGCACGCGACGCGATTGCATCAGCTTGGCCGCGACCCCGGCCACTTCGCTTTCGCGGATGACGCGTTCGAATTCGGGGATGCGGTTCCAGTTGCAGTAATCGTCGAAAAAGCGACCGCCCTCGCCCGGTTTCAGGTTTTCGGCAGCGTAGGGGCCCGGTTCGGCCATGTTGCGGGCGATGCCCTCACGCAGGGTTTCGACCCAGTCGGCCCACAGGCCCTTGACCAGTACCACCCCGTCGCGCTGGTAATCCTGAACCATCTGTTCCGTGACCGTGACCATCTGCGCCCCCCTTTGTCTTTTGCTGGTGACAGGAATGACAGACCGGCTTTATAGCTTCAAATAATATGAATTCATCGGGGCCATAGGGATGCTCAATGCCACGCTGCGACAGATCGAATATGCCTGCGCGGTTGCGCGGTTCGGCGGCGTCACGGCGGCGGCCGAGGCGTTGAACGTGTCGCAGCCCGCGCTTTCGGTGGCTCTTGGCCAACTTGAAGGGGCTTTGGGCCAACCGCTGTTCCTGCGGCGGCCGGGCGGGCCGATCACCACCACCGCCTTCGGGCGTGGCTGGCTGGCCGAGGCGCAGACCCTGCTGGCAGGGTTCGGGCGGTTGATGGCGGGCGATGTGGCGACGGTACCGTTGCGGCTGGCCTGCTTTGAAGACCTCGCCCCCTCGCTGCTGGCACGGGTGCTGCGCGCGATAGAGGGCAGCGCAATACGGGTCGAGCCGGTGGTGACCGGCTTCGAGGCAATGACCGAGGCGCTGCGGCAAGGGCGGATCGACCTTGCGTTGACCTGGGACCTTGGCCTTGGCGACGAGGTAGCGCGGCGCGTGCTGGCCCGTGTCGCGCCGCATGCCGTGGTGGGCAAGGGGCATCCGCTGGCCACGCTGCGGCGAGGCGCTACGCTGGCCGAGGTGGCAGAATGGCCGCTGATCCTGACCGATCAGGGCCTGTCGGTCGGCCATATGCGGGGGTTGTTCAGCCGTGCGGGGCTTGGCCCGCGCATAGCGCACCGGACGGCGTCGCTTGAACTGATGCGGAGCTTTGCTGCAAACGGGCTGGGGGTGGGCATCAGCTATTCGCGCCCCGCCTCGCGCCACAGCCATGACGGGCAACGGGTGATCACGGTTCCGATTGCCGATGCGGGGACCGAGCCGATCGTTCTGGCCCATGCCGCCCCGCTGACCGGACAGGCGGCAGAGCTTGCCGATCTGTTGGCACCGCTGCTGGCGGCACCCGAAGTCGAATGACCCTGCCGAGGTCAGCGATACAACAGCGACCGGCCACCCGCAAAGAGATGCACCTTTTCAGGAATTGCAGTCAGGGCGACATGGGTCTTTCGCAGGCCCGCATGGATGCCGGGCAGTTTGGCGACCAGTTGCGCGGCGTCGGGCGTGTCGCGCTTGAAATAAAGCAGCGTCACCTCGCCCAGGGCTTCGGTAATCTCGACCTCGCCCCTGAACAGCGCGTCGCCCGTGGCGGCGGTCAGGTCTTCGGGGCGCACACCGATGTTGACGCGCAGGCCCATGTCCTTGTCGGTGGTGGGCACGGTGGACCGAGCGGTTCCGCCGTTGTCGAGCTTGATCGTGGTCACGGCCCCCGTGCCGGTGATTTCGCCCGCTAGCAGGTTCATCGCCGGAGAGCCGATGAATTGTGCTACGAATTCGTTTTCGGGCCGTTCATAAAGTTCGAGCGGGGTGCCGACCTGGCTGATGCCGCCCCCCGCCAGAACGACGATTCGGCTGGCCAGCGTCATGGCTTCGACCTGATCGTGGGTCACATAGATCATCGTCGAGTCGGGCATGTTTTCCTTGAGCTGGGCGATCTCGATCCGGGTTGCCACGCGCAGGGCGGCGTCGAGGTTGGAGAGCGGCTCGTCGAACAAATAGACCTTGGGGTCGCGCACGATGGCCCGCCCGATGGCGACGCGCTGGCGCTGGCCACCCGACAGCGCCTTGGGCAAACGGTCAAGATAGGGGCCGAGTTGCAGGATGCGCGCCGCCTTGGACACCGCCGCTTCGATCTCGGCGGCGGTCTTCTTGGCGATCTTCAGCGCAAAGGCCATGTTGTCGCGCACGGTCATGTGCGGGTAAAGCGCGTAGCTTTGGAACACCATGGCGATGCCGCGCTGGGCAGGCGGGATGTCGTTCATCCGCGCGCCGTCGATGGTGAAATCGCCACCAGTGATGCGTTCCAGCCCCGCGATCATCCGCAGCAGGGTGGATTTGCCGCAACCCGAGGGGCCGACGAAGACGATCAACTCGCCGGTTTTGATGTCGAGGTTGATGTCTTTCAACACCTTGACCTCGCCATAGGCTTTTTCGACGTTTGCCAGCTTCAGGTTCGCCATCGTTTTCCCCTATGATCTTTTCGCTACGACGAAGCCCCAGCCCGAAAGGCGCGCTGTGCGGCCTGTCACGGGGGCGCCGTGAATTGCATCGGCAAGGCCAGTCCAATCGCCCTCTGGCAGGCTGACGCTGGTTTCGGCTTCGGTCAGGTTGAAGGCGCAAAACAGCGTCTCGCCCCCTGTGCGAAGGAAGCTGAACACCTGCCCGTCACTGTGCCAGCCGGTCATGGTGCCATCGCGCAGAGTGGGGTGCTGGCGGCGGAAGGTGAGCGCCGCGCGGTAATGTTCCAGCATCGAGCCCGCCCGCCCCGTTTGTGCCGCGACCGAAAGCGGGCGGTGCGGGGCTGTGACGGGAAGCCACGCCTTGGGCGCGCTGGAAAACCCGCAAAGCGCGTTGTCGGTCGTCCAGATCATCGGGGTGCGGCAGCCGTCGCGGCCCTTGAATTCGGGCCAGAACTGGATGCCGTAGGGATCTTGCAATTCGTCAAGACCGATCTCGGCTTCGGGCAGACCAATTTCTTCGCCCTGATACAGGCAAACCGACCCGCGCAGGCACATGAGCATCGCCGCGTAAGTCCTTGCTGCGGTGTCGGAAAGGTTCCAGCGGGTGATGTGGCGCACCGTGTCGTGGTTGGAATAGGCCCAGCAGGGCCAAGCGTCGGGCGCGGCTTTCGCCAAGCGGTCAAAGGTCGTTGCGGCAAGATCTGCCGTCAGGCGGGCGGGTTGCAGCATCTCGAACGGGTAGCACATCTGCACCTTGTCCCCGCCCGAGGTATATTCGGCCATGATTTCGAGCCCGCGCTGGGCATCGCCCACCTCGCCCACTGCGGCGGCGGCGTAGGGGTCGAGAACTGCGCGGAATTTCCTAAGAAATTCAAGGTTTTCCGGCTGGTTCTTCGAGAACAGGTGTAGCTGGTGGTTGTAGGGGTTGACCGAAGGCGCGATGGAATCGTTCCGCAGCTCGGGCGGTAGCGAAGGATTGTCGCGCAGGTGCTTGTCGTGGAAGTAAAAGTTGATCGTATCCAGACGGAAGCCGTTTACCCCCCGCTTCAGCCAGAAACGCGCCACATCCAGAAGCGCGTCCTGCACGGGGGCGTGGTGCAGGTTCAGGTCGGGCTGGCTGGTCAGGAAGTTGTGCAGGTAATACTGCTCGCGCCGCGCGTCCCATTGCCATGCGGACCCGCCAAAGACCGAAAGCCAGTTGTTCGGTGGCGTGCCATCGGGTTTGGGGTCGGCCCAGACATACCAACCGGATTTGTCGTTGCTGCGGTTCTGGCGGCTGGTCGCGAACCACGGATGCGACTCGGCGGTGTGCGACAGCACGAGGTCGATCATCACCTTCAGCCCGTAGCTATGCGCGGTTTCGACGACGAGGTCGAAATCGGCGAGGCTGCCGAACATCGGGTCGACGTCGCAATAATCGGAAACGTCGTAGCCGAAATCCTTCATCGGCGAGGTGAAGAACGGGCTGATCCAGATCGCATCCGCGCCAAGGGCGGCGATATGCGGCAGGCGGTCGGCGATCCCTTTCAGGTCGCCAATGCCGTCGCCATTGCTGTCCTGATAGCTGCGCGGATAGATCTGGTAGATCACCGCGCCGCGCCACCAATCGGCGTCTTTGCCGATACCATCTTGCATAGTCTGGTCTTTCTTATTTCACGGAACCGGCCAACAGGCCGCGCACCAGATACTTCTGCATGGCAAAGAACACCATCAGCGGCACCGCGATCGAGATGAAGGCCGAGGCCGACAGGATCTCCCAGTCGCCACCGCGTGACCCCATCAGGTTCACGAGGTTGCCGGTCAGCACCTGCTGGTCATTGCCGGTGCCAAGGAACACCAGCGCGACGAGCAGGTCGTTCCATGTCCAGAGGAACTGGAAGATGGCGAACGAGGCGAGGGCGGGGAACGACAGCGGCAGGATGATCTTGACGAAAATCTGGAAATCGGTCGCGCCATCGACGCGGGCGTTTTCGATGATGTCGCGGGGAAGGCCGGCCATGTAGTTCCTGAGCAGGTAAATCGCCAGCGGCAGGCCAAAGCCGGTATGGGCCATCCAGATGCCAAGGTAGCTTTTGCCGATGCCAAGCTGGTTGTGCAGTTGCAACAGCGGGATAAGCGCAAGTTGCAGCGGCACAACCAGCAGCCCCACCACCACCGCGACCAGAAGCGCGCGGCCCGGAAACTCCATCCACGCCAGCGCATAGGCGGCGAAGGCGGCGATCAGGATCGGGATGACGGTGGCCGGGATCGACACGGTGAGGGTGTTGAGGAAGGCTTGCCCGATGGTTTGCCCCGCAAGCGGGCTGAACAGCACTGTCGAGTAGTTGTCGGTGGTGAATTCGGGCGGAGTGGTTGCGGTGACGAAGACGCGGGGCATCCGCATCCCGGCCATGCTGGCGGGCGATTTCAGGCTATAGGCACCCTCGGTGGTGACGGTCAGGGTCACACCATCGTTCAGCGTCGCCGTGTCGCCAGCGGCATAAGCCTCGGGTTCGCGCGACGACGTGCCCCATTTGCTGATCGCGGCCCCTGCCCCGTCGAACAACTGGCCGTCGATGACATAGCCGCCATCGGCCGGTGTCTCCTCACCCGCCAGACGGATTGCGGGCAGCTGGCTTTGCTGCGCCGAAAGCGCACGCCACCAGCCCGAGGTGCTGATCTGGTCACCCGTGCGGAACGACGACATCAACAGGCCAAAGGTCGGCAGCACCCAAAGCGCGACCAGCAGCGCGCAAGACAGATGGACGGCCCAGACGAGGGTAGATTTCTTTCCGGCAATACTGTCCATCAGCGCATTTCCTTACGGGCGTTGTAGACGTTCCAGATCAGGATGGGCGTGACCAGCAGCATGATGACCATGGCCGAGGCCGAGCCGACGCCCCAGTCGAGCGAGCGGAACAGTTTGTCATACATGTAATTGGCCAGAACCTGCGTCTCCCACTGGCCGTTGGTCATGGCGAGCACGATGTCAAAGACCTTGAGCACGACGATGGTGATGGTGGTCCAGACCACGACGATGGTCGACATGATCTGCGGCACCTTGATCTGGAAGAAAATCTGAAACGGGTTCGCGCCGTCGATGATCGCGGCTTCGACCGTGTCTTCCGGCACGCCGCGCAGGGCTGCCGACAGGATGACCATGGCGAAACCCGTCTGGATCCAGACCAGAACGATCATCAGGAAATAGCTGTTCCAATAGCCCAGCGTCAGCCAAGTTTGCGGTTTGCCATAGGGCATCACGCCGGTGACCAGGCCGGTAAGCCATGTGACAAGCTCCCAGATCAGGAAGATCACCACGGCGATGCCGAGCGCGCGGCCCAGCATGACCCTCGCTAATGGGCTGATACCAAAAAACATCGGAATCAAAATTGACAAAGCAAACTTTAGCATCGCCGCCAAGACGCCAATAACAATCACACTTGGAAGTACACTGTTGAAAAAGACTGACCAAACACCACCGTCAAACATGAACCAAAACGTGCCAGATTGAGAAATCTTTTCCAGAACAAGGGGCGCACCTGTTCCAATAACCCGAATGAAGCGCGCCCCAAGCGCAAGCGTAACGACCAGCGTAGCAAACGCGATGATCATTTGAATTAGCGTGCTCGAAGCCCCTTCACGACGCAAAGCGGCGACCATTGGCCGAGTGACGAGCCAGCCGACATAGGCAAAGGCCGCGATCAGCGAGAGCAGGAAGGCGGCGGGCAGAACCTGTAGCAACAAGGTCGAGCCGATGCCACCGTCGAACCGCATCCAGAGCGCGTTGAGCAGACCGATCTGCGCCTGACCTTCGGGGCGGGTGTCGTAGATCAGTTTCCAGATGACCGAGGCGCCGACGAAGGAAATCGCCATGGGCATGAAGATCAGCGACTTGGCGATGCTGCCCCAGCGGATGCGGTCTGAAAGTTGGGCGGCAAGCAGGCCGAATGCGGTGGAAAGTGCGGGCACCACGATCAGCCAGAGCATGTTGTTTCGCATCGATTCCCAGAACTTGGCTTCCGAGGCCATGCGGCTGTAATTCTCGAGCCCCACGAAATCGCCGTTGCGGTGGAGGGAAAGCCAGGCGGTGGCGAAGACGGGATAGGCAAGGTAGGTGCCAAGCGCGATCAACGCAGGGGCGAGGAACAGCCACGGGCGGATCATGTTGGCGCGGCTGATGTTGCGGCCGGCATTGGGGCCACGGGCGGGGAAAAGCACTTTGTCGAGGAACAGGTTCGAGAAGTAGAAGTAACCGACACAGCCACCGACACCGATAACGATCACGAACAGCGCCTGCACGGCAGGATTCATGGCCTTCCCTCCCCGAATTTTCCGGCTTTCGACAAAGCGGCAGGCCCGGACGCGCCGGACCTGCCAGTGATGTCAGATCACTTGGGCCACGAGGCTTCGATGCCGTCGGCCACTTCCTGCGCCGACTTGCCGCCGGTGTAATCGACCATGCCGGTCCAGAAGGTGCCTGCGCCAACCGCGCCCGGCATCAGGTCGGAACCGTCGAAGCGGAAGGTGGTGGCGTTGAGCAGGATTTCGCCCTGCTTTTTCAGCGCCGCATTGGCATAGGCTTCGGTGTTGGCCGATTTCAGCGGGGTCAGGAAGCCCGAACCAGCCATCCAGATCTCATGCGCGATCGGGGTTTTCAGCCATTCGATAAAGGCGCGTGCGCCCTCGCCGTCCTTGGTGATGAAGGCGAGCGTGCCTGCACCCAGAACCGGCTTGCCGAGGTCTTTGCCCGCATAGGCCGGGAAGTAGAAGAAGTCGGCATCGGTGCCGAGTTCGGTGCCTTCGGGGAAGAAGGACGGGATGAACGACGCCTGCTTGTGCATGTAGCACTGCGGGGGCGAGGTAAACAGGCCCTTGGGGCTGTCGCGGAAGTCGGTCGAGGCGACGGCGGCAGCGCCACCGGCGACATAGGCGTCATTCTTGGCGAAAGCGCCGAATTCGTCGATCGCACCGACGACCGCCGCGTCGTTGAACGGGATCGCATGGGTGATCCACTGGTCATAGGTTTCCGGCGATTGGGTCCGCAGCATCATGTCTTCGACCCAGTCGGTCGCGGGCCAGCCGGTCGCACCGCCCGAACCCAGCCCGATGCACCACGGCGTGCCGCCGTCTGCAACGATCTTGTCGGTCAGGGCTTTCAGCTCTTCCATCGTCTGCGGCACTTCGTAGCCCGCATCGGCGAAGGTGTCGGGCGAATACCAGACCAGCGATTTCACGTCGATCTTGTAGGGAAAGGCGTAAAGCGCGTCGGCGCCGTCCTTGCCCTTATACGTGCCGAGGCTGACCCAGGACGGGCCTGCGGCGTAATTGTCGTTCAGCCAGGTCTTGGTTTCGTCGCCCAGCGGCGCAATGAAGCCTTTGGACGCCAGATCGGCGATCAGGCCGGGCTGCGGCAGGATCGCGATATCCGGCGGGCTGCCCGCTTCGGTGTCGATGACGATCTGCTGCTCGTAGTTTTCCGACGAGGAATATTCCACCTTTACGCCCGATGCGGCGGTGAAATAGGCCAGCATGGTTTCGACCAGAACCTGGTCTTCGCCGCGCCACGGGCCGAACATCTTGATGGTCTGGCCATCGAGATTGGTCGCCTCGTCATAGGCTTTGTAGCTGTCCCAGTTGAACGGGCCTTCGCCCACAGGGAATTTCAGGTCTTGCGCGGTGGCAGCACCCGACAGAAGCGCCAGCGCGGCTGCGCTTGCGAGAAACTTCGACGTCATTGGTTATTCCTCCCAGAATACCCCGCCCTCTTGCGGGGCATGTGACCAAGGCGCGGCAGAATCGAACATCAAACCGCTTTGGATGGCAAACACTTGCCGATTGCCATGGTTCTGTCAATCCAAAGCGCATTGAACGAGGGGTTTTTGGACGAATCGAGCGGCAGCCTGCCGTGAAAACGTTTACGTGGCGCTTTGGTAAACCTTTGACGGCGCAGCCATACCTGTCTACTGTCGGCGCGATTGAAATCGGTTTGGATGTTTTATCGCCATGAACCTCAAGGAGCTGGCCCAGCAACTCGGCCTGTCGCCCACGACCGTGAGCCGGGCGTTGAACGGCTATCCGGAAGTGAACGAGACGACGCGCGAGCGGGTGATGGCGGCGGCCAAGCGGCACCATTACCGGCCCAACACGCGGGCGATCCGGCTGGCGACGGGGCGGGCCTATGCGATCGGCCATGTCATCCCGCTTGCCACCCGGCACGAGATCATGAACCCGATCTTCGCCGATTTCATCGCAGGCGCGGGCGAGACCTATTCCAAGAACGGCTATGACATGGTGCTGTCGGTCGTGGCCGACGAAAGCGAGGAGCAGACCTACCGCGACCTGCATTCGCGCGGCACGGTGGACGGGATGATCCTGCACGCGCCGCAGATGGACGATGCGCGGATTCCGCTGCTGGTCGGGATCGACACGCCTTTTGTGGTGCATGGCCGCGCGACCGGCGCCGCCCTGCCCTATTCATGGGTCGATGTGAACAACCGCCGCGCCTTTCAGCGGGCGACCGAATTCCTGCTCGACCTTGGCCATCGGCGGATCGCCTTGGTCAACGGGCTTGAGAACATGGATTTCGCCATCCGTCGCCGCACCGGATTTACCGATGCGATGGCCGCAAGGGCGGTGGCGGTCGATCCGGCGTTGATGTCATCGGACGAGATGACCGAAGTATCGGGCTACCGCGCGGGTCGGGCGATGCTGGATGTGGCCGAGCCACCGACGGCGTTTCTGGCGGCCTCGATGATCTCGGGCATGGGCGTGCGGCGGGCCTGCGAGGAGCGCGGGCTTGTGCTGGGGCGCGACGTGTCGATCATTATCCATGACGACGACCTGTCCTACATGAAGAATGGCGAGGATGTGCCGATCTTTACCGCCACGCGGTCGAGCGTGCGCGAGGCGGGGCGGCTGGCTGCAGAGATGTTGCTCGACATCATCGCCAATCCCGGCTCTGCGCCGCAGCAACGCCTGCTCGAGGCAGAATTGATCATCGGGCAGTCCACCGGACCGGCCCCCGCAAAGGGCTGACGCCATGCTGTCACGTTTCGACTTTCCCGAAGGTTTCGTGTTCGGCGCGGCCACGGCGGCCTACCAGATCGAAGGGTCGGGCTTTGGCGGCTGCGGGCCCTGCCATTGGGATACATTCGCCGCCACCCCCGGAAACGTGGTGCGGGCCGAGGACGGGTCGCGGGCTTGCGACCATTACCACCGCTGGGGTAATGACCTTGACCTGCTGCGGGCCGCCAACATGGACGGCTACCGCTTTTCCACCAGTTGGGCGCGGGTGATGCCCGACGGGGTGACGGTGAACCCCGAAGGCATGGCGTTCTATGACCGCTTGGTCGACGGCATGCTCGAGCGCGGGCTAAAGCCGTTCCAGACGCTGTATCACTGGGAAATGCCCTCGGCCTTGGCCGACAAGGGCGGCTGGACCAACCGCGACACCTGCCACCGCTTTGCCGATTTTGCGGGGAAGATCACCGAAGTTCTGGGCGACCGTGTGGCATCCATCGCCACGATAAACGAGCCGTGGTGCGTGGCGTGGCTGTCGCATTTTCTGGGCGTCCACGCGCCGGGATTGCGCGACATCCGCGCCGCGTCGCGGGCGATGCACCATATCCTGCTGGCGCACGGGCTGGCGGTGGAACGGCTGCGCGGCATGGGGCAGGACAATCTGGGGATCGTGCTGAACTTCGACTATTGCCAACCCGCCACCGACAGCGCGGGCGACAGGCGGGCGGCAGGCGTGCAGGATGCGATCTTCAACCGCTGGTTCATCGAAGGCATCACCAAAGGCACCTACCCCGCCGAGGCGCTGGAGGGTCTGGCCCCGCATATGCCGGAAAATTGGCAGGACGATATGGCCGTGATCGGCCAGAAACTCGACTGGCTGGGGGTGAATTACTACACACGCCACATCCACGCCGATGCGCCCGGAACCGCTTGGCCCGCGACGCGCGATGTGGCGGGACCGCTCGACAAGACCCAGATGGGCTGGGAGATTTTCCCCGACGGCCTGCACCATTTCCTGACGCGGATGGCCCGCGATTACGTGGGCGATCTGCCGATCTTTGTGACCGAGAACGGCATGGCCAATGCCGATGTGATCAACGGCGCAGAGGTGACCGACCAAGTGCGGACCGATTTCCTGTTCGCCCATCTGGCCGCCACCAAGCGGGCGATTGCAGACGGGGCGAATGTGCAGGGCTTTTTCTACTGGTCGCTTCTGGACAATTACGAATGGGCCGAGGGGTATGAAAAACGCTTCGGTCTGGTGCATGTGGATTTCGACAGCTTGGCAAGGGTTCCCAAATCCTCGTATCACGCGCTGGCACGGGCGCTGGCCCGCAACGACTGACCGGAGACGCGCATGACACTGGCCATCCTTGCCGACCTTGGCGGCACAAACACCCGCGTGGCGCTGGCGCAAGGCGGCGTTGTGGATCAGGCCTCGATCCGGCGTTTTCCCAATGCCGAGTATAAGGCGGCGGGCAAGGACATTGCCCATATCCTGCGCGATTACCTTGACCAAACGGGGGCAACGGTGTCGGGGGTTTGCGTGGCGGCGGCAGGGCCGGTGCAGGACGGTGTGGCTGTGATGACCAACCTCGATTGGTCGATGGACGCCGAAAAGCTGGGCGGGGCCACGGGCGCGCGCCATGTGGCGATCCTGAACGACTTGCAGGCGCAGGGCCATGCCTTGCGCCATATCGCGGCGGGCAAGCTGCGCGTGGTGATCGACGGGCCGCAAAAAGCGGGGGCGTCGATGCTGGTCGTGGGGCTGGGCACGGGGGTCAATGCGGCGCCCGTGCATGGCACGGGAGCGGCGCGTGTGGTGCCGCCTTCGGAATGTGGCCATGTGAACATGCCCGTCCGGACGGAAGAAGACCTTGCGCTGCTGCGCTTTGTCGAGGGGTTGCTGCGCCAGCGGGGCGAAGTCGCGCATTGCGGTGTGGAAGAGGTGCTTGCAGGCCGCGGCCTTGGCAATCTCGCGGCCTTCGCGGCGCGTGATACCCAAGGGGCCGTGCCGATGGATTCGGCGGCGGTGCTGGCCGGACTGACACAAGGCAACGCCACGGCAGAAGATGCAGCAAGGCTTTACACCCATATCCTTGCCCAGACGCTGGCCGACCTTGCGCTGATCCACCTGCCCTATGGCGGGATCTACCTGATCGGCGGCATGTCGCGGGCGATGACCCCGCATTTCGACCGCTTCGGCCTGACCCGCAGCTTCCGCGAGGAACGGCGCGTCGATCTGCTGCAAACCGCGTTTTCCGTCACCGTGGTCGAGGATGATTTCGCCGCCCTTACGGGATGCGCGACCTATCTGGCGGCGACCTCGCAAAGCTAGGCGGGCAGTTTCTCGCTGAGAAACTGCAAAGCCACGCCCAGCCCGTCGGGCGCGATGCCGTGGCCTGCGCCCTCCATCACGTGGCCGTAGACGTCGAACCCCGCCGTCACCAGCGCGTCGCCCGCTTCGGACATATGGCCAAAGGGCACCACCGGATCCTGATCGCCATGCATCAGCAGCACGGGCGGTTTGGCCCGCATATCGGCTTGCAGCGACTCTGGGGCGAGCAGGCGGCCCGAACAGGCAACCACCCCCGCCACGGGTTTGGCGCGGCGCGGGGCCACGTGCAGCGACATCATGGCACCTTGGGAAAAGCCGAACAACGCAAGCGCCTCGGGGCCAAGGCCGTAATCTGCCAGACGGGCATCGAGAAAGGCGTTCAGATCGTCGGTCGCGGCCAAGACCCCTGCCCGCGCCTGCGCTTCGGTTGACCCGTCAAAGCGCGGGATGGGAAACCACTGGTAGCCGAACCCGTGGCCCGAAACCGGTTCGGGCGCATCGGGGGCGACAAAGGCGGTGCGGGGCAGATGCGGGGCCAGCGGATCGGACAAACCCAGCAGGTCGTCGCCATTCGCCCCGTAGCCATGCACCAGCACGACCAGCGATGTCGCCTTGCCCGCTGCCGCGCCCGCGCTTTTGAACCCCAATTCCCGTGCCATCAGATGCCCTCGCGTGATTTGACGCTGTGGTAATAGGCCCAGAGCAGTTGCGCCGCAACCGACCGCCACGGGCTCCACTCCACAGCCATTGTGCGGAATTGGCGTTCCGTGGGGCGGGCGGGCAGGTCGAACAGGAGGCGCGCGGCTTCCTGCAAGGCGAGGTCGGCGGGGGCAAAGACATCGGCGCGGCCCATGGCGAACATGGCGTAGATTTCCGCCGTCCAGCGCCCGATGCCCGGCACGGCGGTAAGGGTGTCGATCACATCGTCGGTCGGCAAACCGTTAAGCGCATCGAAGTCTAGCCCTGCGCGGGCAAGTTCGCGCCCGTAGCGGGCCTTCTGGCGGCTGAGACCCAAGGCGCGCAGGTCTTCGTCGGAGGCATGGGCAAGGCGGGCGGGGTCGCACATGCCCGCCGCTTCCAGCCGCGCCCAGATCGCGCGGGCCGAGGCGACCGAGACTTGCTGGCTGACGATCGCGCCCAGCAGCGCCTGAAACCCCTGTTCGCGCTGCCGCCACGGCAGGCCGGTTTCAGGCAAGGCCAGTGCAAAACGCGGCTCGCGCCGGGCCAGCCATGCGGCGCCTTCGGCAAGGCAATCTGTCGATTTCAGGATGCGTCCGGTCATGGCGGCAGCATGGGTCGACTTTGTTACGGGTGCAAGTCCGGGGCTTGCCCTGTGCGGGGATACGCGCCTAAACATGGCGATCATGTCAGAACAAAATTCCCCCTCCGATACGCTCGCCAAGCAAAACGTTCTGGTCCTTGTCGCGGCGCAGGCCGTGATGGGCGCACAGATGCCGATGATCTTTACCATCGCGGGTCTTGCGGGGCAGAGCCTTGCGCCCAATGCCTGTTGGGCCACGCTGCCAATCAGCTTTGCGGTGATCGGCTCGATGCTGACGGCAACACCGCTTTCGGCGATCATGCAAAGATACGGGCGGCGCGTGGGCTTTGCTATCGGTGCCTTGGGCGGGGCTGCGGGCGGGGCGATCGGGGCTTACGGGCTGCTCACACAAAACTTCTGGCTTTTCGTGATCGCCGCCTTGTTCACCGGCATCTACATGTCTGCCCAAGGGTTCTACCGCTTTGCTGCTGCCGATACGGCATCGGACAGCTTTCGCCCGAAGGCAATTTCATGGGTCATGGCGGGGGGGCTGCTATCGGCCGTGGTCGGCCCGCAACTGGTCAAGGTGACGGCCGACGCGATGGTGGTGCCGTTCCTTGGCACCTATCTTGCGGTGATGGCGCTCAATCTCGGAGGTATTTTCCTCTTCGCGCTGCTCAAGATTCCCAAGCCAAAGCCACCGATCTTTGGCGAATCGACGGGGCGCACGCGCAGCCAGATGATCCGCACTCCGCGTATCGCGGTGGCGATGATCTGCGCGACCGTGTCCTATGCGTTGATGAATCTTGTGATGACCTCCTCGCCCTTGGCGGTGGTGGGCTGCGGTTTCACCAAGGGCAATGCCGCCGATGTGGTCACGGCCCATGTGCTGGCGATGTATGCGCCGTCGTTCTTTACCGGCCATCTGATCGCCCGTTTCGGGGCCGAGAAGATCGTGGCAGTGGGCCTGACCATTCTGGCAGGGGCCGGAGCGGTCGCGATGAGCGGGTTCGAGTTGACCAATTTCTTCGTTTCTCTGGCGCTTTTGGGTCTGGGCTGGAACTTTGGCTTCATCGGGGCCACGACAATGCTGACCGCCGAGCAGACGCCCGCGGAAAAGGGGCGTTTGCAGGGGTTGAACGATCTGGTGGTGTTCGGCGGGGTGACGATGGCCTCGTTCTCGTCGGGCGGGCTGATGAATTGCGCGGGCGGCACGGTGCATGCGGGCTGGCAGATGGTGAACCTTGCCATGCTGCCCTTCCTTGTGCTGGCGGGCGGTGCGCTGATCTGGCTGGCCCTGCGCCCTGCGGCGCGCCAAGCTTAAACCTGTTTGGTGAAAGCCGCGCGTAACAGGCTGAAACGGCGCTTGAATTCCGAAAGCGCAAGCGTGCCCTCGGCCACGCGCTGCGGCTGGCGTGCCGCCTGTTCCAACAGCGCCCGCGCCTGATATCCGGCAAAAAGCGCAGGTCTTGCGGTGATCGGGACCAGATGCCGCTTGGCGCGGTAGTCTGCGTAACGGGCAAGCCCTTTGCGTGCCAAGCCGGCAATCGCGGCGGGACGACCATCGACCATTGGCAGGCGACCCCGCTCTTCCAGCGCAGGCACGGCACGCAAGTAGGCCGCAAGGCCAGCAGCATAGCCAAGCGCGCGCACGGGCGCCTCGGCGGCGGCGGAAGCGCCAAGGGCAACGGCGGCGCACCACATCAGCCCCCCTGCGGTGTCATCCAGATAGGCGTCAAGGGCCGCTTCATCCTCGAACGGGTCGGAATAGACATCCCAGCGCCGCGCCTCGACCAGACGGTCGAGCACATCCAAGGGCAATCCCTTTTCGCGGATCAGCACGGCAAGCGGGCCTGCCACCTCATGCGCCCGCGTGACGCCCTGCCCCGCCTGTTCGACGATGTCGCGCCACCATTGCAGGCGCATCTCGGCGATCATCGCTTCCTTGGTCACCCAAGGCGCACGGGCAACTTCGAGGTTGAAGGCGTAAAGCACGAAAAGCGCAGGCCGCGCGGCCACGGGCGCTGCCATGGTCGCGGCGAAACGGTCGGGATCGCCGCGTTCTACAAGGGCGGCGCAGGCGTCGATACTCATGCAGGCTGCCCGTGGTCGCGGATCAGCTTCCACGTGATCGCATCGAGCAGCGCCTCGAAAGACGCGTCGACGATGTTGGCGCTGACCCCCACGGTCGACCAGCGGCGGCCTTGGCTGTCCTCGGAGTCGATGATCACGCGGGTGACGGCTTCGGTGCCGCCTTGGGTGATGCGGACCTTGAAATCGACCAGATGCATGTCGTCGATGCAGGCCTGATAGGGGCCGAGGTCTTTGGACAGCGCCTTGGCCAGCGCGTTGACGGGGCCACGGTCGGTGCCGGTCTCATCCATCGACTCGCTCACCGACAGCATCTTCGTCTCGCCGATCTTCACCACAACCACGGCTTCCGAAAGGCTGACGGTCTGGTTGTACTTGTTTTTGCGCCGCTCGACCGTGACGCGGTAACGCTTGACCTCGAAAAAGTTTGGCAACAGCCCCAGTTCGGCGCGGGCGACCAGTTCGAAACTGGCCTGCGCGCCGTCATAGGCATAGCCCTGATCCTCGCGTTCTTTCACCACGTCGAGGATGCGGCCAAGGCGCGGGTCCTTCGCATCGACCGTGATACCGGCGGCGGCCAGACGGGCGCGCAGGTTCGACTGGCCCGCCTGATTGCTCATCGGGATGATGCGTTCGTTACCGACCAGCGCGGGGTCGATGTGTTCATAGGTGGTCGGGTCTTTCAGGATCGCCGAGGCATGCAGCCCCGCCTTATGGGCAAAGGCCGAAGCGCCGACGTAAGGCGCCGACCGCAGCGGCACGCGGTTCAGGATGTCGTCAAGCTGGCGCGACACGCGCAACAGGCTGGACAGGGCTGCACGATCGATTCCGGTCGCAAAACGGCTGGCATAGGGGTCTTTCAGCAGAAGCGTCGGGATGATCGTCGTGAGGTTGGCATTGCCGCACCGCTCGCCCAAGCCGTTCAGCGTGCCCTGGATCTGGCGGCAACCAGCATCCACGGCAGCAAGCGAGTTGGCCACCGCATTGCCGGTGTCGTCATGGCAATGGATGCCCAATCTGCTCCCGGGGATGCCAGCGGCCACCACCTCGGCCACCACGCGGCCCACCTCGGCGGGCAAGGTGCCGCCATTGGTGTCGCACAAGACAATCCAACGGGCACCGGCATCGAGCGCCGCGCTCAGGCAGGTCAGCGCATAGGCGGGATCGGCGCGGTAGCCGTCGAAGAAGTGTTCGGCGTCGAACAGCGTCTCGCGCCCCTTGGCCACGCAATGGGCCACACTCGCGCGGATGGCTTCGACGTTTTCATCAAGCGTGCAGCCAAGGGCGGTGCGGACATGGAATTCATGCGCCTTGCCCACCAGACAGACCGCAGGCGTTCCGGCATCCAGCACGGCGGCCAGCACATCGTCATTCTCGGCCGACCGCCCGACCCGCTTGGTCATGCCAAAGGCGGTCATCGTGGCGCGGGTGCTGGCACGGGTGCCGAAGAACTCGCTATCGGTCGGGTTCGCCCCCGGCCAGCCGCCTTCGATGTAATCCACCCCCAAAGCATCCAGCGCCTTGGCGATCAGGTGCTTTTCCGGTGTGGAAAACTGCACGCCTTGGGTCTGCTGGCCATCGCGCAGCGTGGTGTCGAAAAGGTAGAGGCGTTCAGTCATGCTTCTCCTCCAACTCTTTGACAAATTGGAGGAATCTTTTTAATCGAACAGGTCGGGTTGTTGCACGAATTAACTCTGCATCCTTTCCAGAAAACCGCACCTCCACGCCAATTTTTTCCAAGTATTCCTTGAACGAGTCAATCTTCCTGAAATCCTTTTTTTCAATCGCCTCGGCTCGACTTTTCGCCAATAGCATCCTTACTTTCGGCAAATACGCACTCATTTTCTTTCGCCGAATCATATACTTCACTGTTTCTGCTTGACTCAGGTCGCTTCGATTAAAAGCGATATCCCAAGTGCGCTTCAACTTCTTAACATCAAACCCCAACAGGCGTTGAGAAACATAGATGCGCGCCCTTAATTCGTCTCTCGAAAGATAAGAGTAGCGCAACATCAATTCTTTCGAGTTTAGAAACTCAATAGCCTTCGGCGTATCAAGGTCGTCAGCCAGCGCGTCGACGACTTCCTTAAACGGCGCAACGCCGCGTGTTTTAATGGATAACCCTTCCACGCCATCCTGACCGATAAAATTGCAGAAACCATTAAGAATTGTTCGAGCTTGATTTCTGCGAGAAACGCTGTAATCCATCGGCTCCCTATAGTGAGAAAGGAGCAAAGCTAGGCGAACTTCACTTCCATTTCGCGGATGAAACTCCATCGATTCCGAAGTCGACTTAAGCAGATCCCGCACGGTAAAGAAGTTGCCAAGGCTCTTGGACATCTTCTTGCCCTCGACCTGCAACATCTCGTTGTGCATCCAGACCGATGCGAAACCGGCCTCGGGGTGGGCGCAGCAGCTTTGCGCCAGTTCGTTTTCGTGATGCGGGAATTGCAGGTCGATCCCGCCGCCGTGGATGTCGAAGGATGCCCCGAGCAATTCATAGCTCATGGCCGAGCATTCGATATGCCAGCCGGGGCGGCCCCTGCCCCAAGGGCTGTCCCATCCCGGGGTTTCGGCGTCCGAAGGCTTCCACAGCACGAAGTCCATCGGGTCTTCCTTGAAGGGGGCGACTTCGACCCTCGCGCCTGCGATCATGTCGTCGACCGACCGGCCCGACAGCGCGCCATAGGCGGCATAGGACCGCACGCGGAACAGCACATGGCCGTCTTTCGCATAGGCGTGGCCGCGCGCGATCAGCGTCTCGATCATCGCGATCATCGGCCCGATATAGGCGGTCGCGCAGGGTTCGTGGGTCGGGCGCAGCGCCCCGAGCGCGTCCATGTCGGCGTGATACCAGCCGATGGTTTCTTCGGTCCGTTCGGCGATCAGCTCTTCCAGCGTGCCCTTCGCCCCCGCCTTTTGCCGCGCAAGGGCGGTGGCGTTGATCTTGTCATCGACGTCGGTAAAGTTGCGAACATAGGTCACGTGATCCGCGCCATAGACATGGCGCAGCAGGCGGAAAAGCGTGTCGAACACCACCACGGGGCGGGCATTGCCAAGGTGGGCGCGGTCATAGACGGTGGGGCCGCAGACATACAGGCGCACGTTCTGGTCATCCAGCGGGCGGAAATCTTCCTTCCGGCGGGTCTTGGAATTGTACAGGCGGATCGTCGGGCGGATCGTCGGCATGGCTGGCCCCTTTGCAGTCATGCGCGCGGTCTAGCAACTTCGGTGCGGGTTGGAAATGCTATCCGTTGGCAAGGCTTGCGCTGCCGTGGCCGGCGTGGCCTTCTCGCGCCCGAAACGGGAGGCTGCGATGAACCACGATGATCTGCGCGACTGGTCGAAGCGGGCGGCGGATTGGGCGCATGGGTACCATGCGGGCCTGCGCGACCGGCCGGTGCGTGCGGCACTGGTGCCCGGTGCGATTGCAGCGCAGCTTCCCCCTACCCCGCCGGAACAGCCCGAGCCGATGGAGACGATCTTCGCCGATTTCGAGCGGATCATCCCCGACGGCATGACCCATTGGCAGCATCCGCGCTTCTTTGCCTATTTCCCTGCCAATGCCTCGCCCGCCTCGATGCTGGCCGAGCAACTGGCCAATGCCATCGCGGCACAGGGGATGCTGTGGCAAACCTCTCCGGCGGCGACCGAGGTGGAACAGGTGATGGTGCGCTGGCTGGCGCAGGGCCTGGGCCTGCCCGAGACGTTTACCGGCACGATCCATGACAGCGCGACAACGGCAACGCTTTCGGCGGTGCTGACACTGCGCGAGGCGGCTTTGGGCTGGGCTGGCCTGCAAGCGGGCCTGTCGGGCCAGCCGCGCCTGCGGATCTATGCCAGCGCCGAGACCCATTCGAGCGTGGACAAGGCGGTGCGGATCGCAGGGATCGGGCAGGAAAACCTTGTGAAGGTGCCGACCGACGGGCGCTTGTCGATGAAACCCGGTGCCTTGGCGGGGGCGATTGCGGCGGACCGTGCGGCGGGGTTCCTGCCTGCCGGTGTGGTGCTTTGTGCAGGCGGAACATCGGTGGGCGCATTCGACCGGATCGCCGATTGCATCGCGGTGGCGCGGGCCAATGACCTGCCGGTGCATGTCGATGCGGCTTGGGCGGGGTCGGCGATGATCTGCCCCGAGTTTCGCGCGCTTTGGCTAGGGATCGAGGGCGCGGATTCCATCGTGTTCAACCCGCATAAATGGCTGGGCGCGCAGTTCGATTGCGCGGTGCAGTTTCTGGCCGACCCCGCGCCGCAGATCCGGACGCTGGGCTTGCGGCCCACCTATCTGGAAACGGCGGGGCGCGAGGAGATCACCAATTTCAACGAATGGACCGTGCCGCTTGGTCGGCGGTTCCGGGCCCTGAAACTTTGGTTCACGCTGCGGGCTTACGGGATGGACGGCTTGCGCGGGCGTATCCGCAACCATGTGGCTTGGGCGCTTGACGCGCGCGATGCGCTGGCGGCGATAAACGGGGTCGAGATTGTCACCGAACCGTCGCTGTCGCTGTTCACCTTTGCGCTGGAAACCGATGCCGCGACCGAGGCGTTGCTGGCGCGGATCAACGATGACGGGCGGATTTACCTGACCCAGACGCGGCATCAGGGGCGCTACGTCATCCGTGTTCAGGTCGGGCAGTTCGATTGCACGCGCGACGATGTGATGATGATTCCGCAGGTGGTGGCTGAATTGATGTGAAACGGGCGGAGCTTTCGCCCCGCCCGTTCCCCGAAACACCCCGCAGGATCAGAAGCGAAAGTTGACCCGCGCCTGAACCGTGGTCATGTCGAAGTCCGCACCGTCGTTGTCGAAGTTGTGCTGGAGCACTTCGCCACCTACGCTCAGGCTGTCGGACAGCGCGTATTCCGCGCCCAGACCGGCGAAGCGGCCGTCGAGCGTTTCATCGCCCGACAGGGTGCCGCCGAAATCGGCCCCGACGCGCGTCATGCCAACGGTGCCGTAAGCCAGCCACTGGCCGAGGTCGATGCCGCCCATCAGTTTCAGGCTTGCCATGTTGTCGAAATTGGCATTGCCGATCGGGTCATCGGTGCTGATGTCGGTCAGGTCATAGGCCAGTTCCGCACCGGCAACAAAGGTGCCAAAGTCCATGCGGTAACCGGCGTGGACACCGCCAAGCAGACCGTCACCGCCAAGGTCGAGCGTGTTGTCGATGACGCTGTCGCCATTGACGCTGCCGTAGCCAAGCTGGGCACCGCCGTAAAAGCCGCCCCATTCGCCACCCTGTGCGGGCTGCATCATCGGTGCAGGGGTCGCCACGACAGCTTCATCGGCAACGATCACCGGACCACCGGCAAAGGCGGGTGCGGCGCCAAGAACGGCCACCGAAAGGATTGCGAGTTTCATCATACCTGTCTCCATTTGTTCCATCGGCAGCCCTCATAAAGGAGGTGGAGCTACCAGATGACACAGACCTGTCCGTTACCGGATCGGGAAACAATGGGGGCATTTCCCTACGCGCGCAGGGATGGGGATTTTGCGCGGAAACGCGCATGGCGTGGCGGGCGATCCGGCAAGGTTTCGCCTAACACTCTGATGAAGGTCAGGTTTTCGTGATGGCGCGGAACCTATGCACGTTCGGCAAGGTTCAACCATTCGGCTTCGGCGGCGGCGAGTGCGGTCTGGCGTTCGGCCAGCGCCTCTGTCGCTTTGCGAAACTTTGCGGGTTCCTTGGTGAACAGATCGGGGGCTGAAAGGTAATCGTTCAGCTTTGCGATCTCGGCCTCGGTGCGTTCGATCAGGGCGGGCAATTCGTCAAGCCGCTTGCGTTCGGTAAAGGTCAGCGCATCTGCCTTCGGGGCGGCAGGCTTTTCGGCGGGCTTGGCTTGGGGCGACGTTTTCAGCCCTTCGCGGGCTTCGGCCATCGCGGTAGGGCGTTGCTGGGCATAGTCCGACCAGCCACCCGGATAGACAGTGGCATGGCCGTTGCCTTCGAGTGCTACCGTGGCAGTCGCCACGCGGTCGATGAAATCGCGGTCGTGGCTGACCAGAAGCACGGTGCCATCGTAATCGCCAAGGATGTCTTGCAAAAGGTCGAGCGTTTCGACGTCGAGATCGTTGGTCGGTTC
Source organism: Gemmobacter aquarius (assembly GCF_003060865.1). Lineage (NCBI taxonomy): Bacteria > Pseudomonadati > Pseudomonadota > Alphaproteobacteria > Rhodobacterales > Paracoccaceae > Paragemmobacter > Paragemmobacter aquarius. The sequence continues at coordinate 1,665,145 of NZ_CP028918.1, read as the reverse complement.
GTCGAGGATCAGCAGGTTCGACGGCCGCGCCATCAGCTTGGCCAGCAAAAGCCGCGCCTTTTCACCGCCGGAAAGCGACCGCACCGGCGCGCGGGCTTGCCGTTCGTCGAACAGGAAATCTTTCAGGTAAGCCACGACATGCTTGGGCACGCCGCGCACCATCACCTGATCCGAAGCGCCCGAAACCCGCATCGTCGGATCGCCGGTCAGGTTGTCCCAAAGCGTCGCCTCGGGGTCGAGCTGCGCGCGGCTCTGGTCGAAAACCGCGATTTCAAGGTTGGTGCCAAGCGTCACGGTGCCTTGGTCGGGTGCGACCTCGCCCACCAGCATTTTTAGCAGTGTGGTCTTGCCCACGCCGTTCGGACCGACAAAGGCCACGCGGTCGCCGCGCAGCACGCGCAGATCAAAGCCCTGCACGATGGTCTTTTCACCGAATGTCTTGAACAGGCCCTTGGCCTCGATCACGCGCTTGCCCGACGTGGTGCCCGATTCGAACTCCATTGCAGCCGTGCCTTGGCGGCGGATCATCGAGCCGCGTTCTTCACGCAGCACGGCCAGCGCCCGCACGCGGCCCTGATTTCGCTTGCGGCGGGCAGAGATGCCTTCGACGGCCCATTTCGCCTCGGCCTTGATCTTGCGCTCCAGCTTGTGGCGGGCGTCGTCTTCTTCGGCCCAGACGGTTTCGCGCCATTCCTCGAACCCGTCGAAGCCCGATTCGCGCCGCCGCACTTCGCCGCGGTCGATCCAGAGCGTGGCGCGGGTGAGCGCGCGCAGGAAGGCGCGGTCGTGCGATATCAGGACAAATGCGGTGCGCGTGCCCTTCAACTCGGCTTCCAGCCATTCGATGGCCTGAATGTCGAGGTGGTTGGTCGGTTCGTCCAGCAGCATCAACTCGGGCGCTTCGGCCAGCAGTTTGGCAAGCGCCGCGCGGCGGCGTTCGCCGCCCGATGCGGTGGCGACGGGCGTTTCGGGGGTGAATTTCAGCCCCTCGGCCACCATAGGGACGCGGTACGCCTCGCCGTCCGGCAACTGGCTGGCGGCGTAATCGCCCAAGGTTTCAAAGCCCGACAGATCCGGGTCTTGCTCCATATAGCCAACGGTCACGCCGGGTGGCACGACGCGCACGCCTTGGTCAGGTTCGACAAGACCCGCCATCACCTTCATCAGGGTGGATTTGCCCGACCCGTTACGCCCGACCAAGGCGACTCGGTCGCCGGGCTGGACCACAAGGTCGAGGTTGTCGAACACCGGATTGCCGCCGAAGGTCAGCGTGATGCCGGAAAGCTGGAGAAGGGGTGCGCGTGCCATGGCGGGGGGTTAGTCTGGCGCGGCGGGAAGGTCAATCACAGTGTCGGTGACGCTGTCGGCAAGGGCGCGCAGCAGGCGGGCGCGGGCGGGCGGGATGCGGGCGATCTCGACGCCGGTAAAGACATGCAGGGTTTGCAGGTCGCGGTCTATCACCGCATGGTCGCTGACCCATCCACCCATGGCCAGATAGGTCCGCAGAAGCGGTGGCAGGGCGGCAAGCGCGGCCTTGGGATCGTCGGGGTGATCTTGCGTCAGAGCGGGGTAATCAAGCACCTCGCCTTTGCGAAGGGGGGCGCTGGCCTCTGGGGCAAGGTGGTGGCGGGCAAGGCGGGCGAAGGCATCCAGATGCGGTGTCGGGTCGGTGCCGGAAAACGACGAACAGCCGAACAGGACCGAGACACCGCCCGCATCGACAAGCCGCGTCAGCCCCGCCCATGCAAGGCGCAGGATGTCGGGGTCATGCCAGTCGGGATGCAGGCAGAAGCGGCCAAGCTCCATCGCGGGGCCGGTCAGCCCGGCAAGGCGCGACAGGTCGTAGAAGCGGGCGGAATAGCTGGCCTCGATCCCTGCCATGTCGGGCAAGAGAAGGACGCGGAAGGCCGCGACCGTATCCGCGCCATGGGTCACGATGAAATGCCGGCAGGCGGGGTCGAGATCGTCGCGGTCGCTTCTGCCGTCGCGAAAACACAGCGCGCGAAGCGATTGTGCAGGGCCGTCGCGTTCACCGGCACATTCCGACAGGACGAACCGGCCCAGACGCAGCGGCGAAAGGATCGGGGGCGAAAGGATCGGGGAGGAGGGGATCGGGGGGGACTGGATCGGGGGCGCGGTCTGTGGCACGGAAAAGCGCCTCTCGTCACTTGGCGTTCGGGGTCTCGGGGATTAGATATGACGGCGAGACGGTGATGCCTGCAAGGGGTGTCGCCGCAGGACAAGGAACGGACCACGATGGACAAGGTGATCAAATCGGATGCCGAATGGCGCGCCGAATTGCCGGAACTCGCCTATAAGGTCACGCGCAAGCATGCGACCGAGCGGGCCTTTACCCATGACAACTTCCCCAAGGAGGCAGGGACGTTCTTTTGCGTCTGCTGTGGTGCGCCCCTGTTCGAAAGCCGCACCAAATTCGACAGCGGCACCGGCTGGCCCAGCTTTTACGCCCCACTCGACCCCGAGATGGTGGCCGAGCAGGAAGACCGCACGCTCTGGATGCGCCGCACCGAAGTGCATTGCAACCGCTGCGAGGCGCATCTGGGCCACGTGTTCCCCGACGGCCCTGCCCCGACCGGACTGCGCTATTGCATCAACGGGGTCGCGCTGAAGTTCGAACCCGAAGCCTAGGCCCCCCGTTCTAAGCCCCGCCTTCCAGATAATCGCCCACATAGACCTCGCGCAGCAACACAAGCGTGATCGCGGCAAGGGGCGAGGCGATGGCAAGGCCGAAGACGCCATAAAGGCTGCCCATCAAAAGCTGCGCGCCCAGCACCAGCGCGGGCGGCAGCGACACCTGTTTTTGTTCGACGATGGGGGTCAGGCCATAGGTCTCGATCGTCTGGACGGCGATGTAGATGCCCGCGACGATGGCGACCGAATGGCCGCCCTGCACCGCCGCCAGCATCATCGCAGGCACGGCGGCCAGCACGGGGCCAAGGTTGGGAATGAACCCCAGAAGCGCCGAGATGAAACCAAGCGCCGGGGCAAGCGGAATGCCCGCCGCCCACAGGCCAAGCGTGGTCAGAACCCCGACCACGGCCATCGAAAACAGCCGCGCCAGAATCCAGCCCCGCAGCGTTTGCGCCAATTCGTCCAGCACCTGATTTGCGCGGGGGCGGATTTCGGGGGAAAGCAGGCTGACAAGGCCGTTGCGATAAAGCTGCGGGTCCAGGGCCGCGTAAAGGCCGACGAAGCCAAGGACGACGAAGCCGCCGATTGCCGCAAGCCCGCTGGCAAGGCCGGTCGAAACCGTGCTTGCGGCCGTGCCTCCGGGAAGCTCTGACGGAACAACGGCGTCAAGCGCCCGGTTCAGCCAGCCCACGGATTCGATGCGTTGGCGCAGCGATTGGAACGCCTCGGGCAGTTTGGTGGACAGCTCGTCGATCTGGTCGGAAATGGCGGGGGCAAAGGCCAGCGACAGGGCAACCATGGTCACAAGCAGGGCAAGGATGAACAGACCGACAGCCGCCTTGTCACCGACCGGCAGATGACGCGAAAGCAAGCTGCCGCCCCCGCGCAGGAAAAGCGCAAGCAGCACGGCTGCGACCAGCACAAACAGGACCGTCGGCGCGACGATAAGCAGGACAAGCGTTGCAATACCCAACACCGTCAAGGAAACCTGCGAGCGGGTCATCCGCACCCCGTTTGAAATCCGGGGTAACGATGCCCCTGCCCTGCCAAACGGCGCGGGGCGGGCGAGGGTTCCGCTTATTGAGCGCCGATGATGCCCGGCCCGATGCGACCGAAACTGCCCAGAAGCTGGCTGATGAACCCGATGCCCTTGATGTTGGATTCGGTGACACGGCGCGACAAAGGCACGACCTTGCCGCGTTCCAGCCCGAATCGCTCGACATTCGCGACGGTGCCGCTTTCCGTAAAGGTCACGGCCACGACCTGACGGTCGATCTCTTTCGGCTCGAAAGCGCCGCGATAGGAGAAACGACTTTGCACGTAGAACCAGCCCACATCGTTCAGCAGGCCCGAAGTTGTGGGGCGGCCGATCTTTGCGTCGACCTGATCGCGGGTGTCGCCGATGCTGACGGCGGCAAGCTCCTCGTCGGTCGGAACGTAGCCGTGGTTGCGGTAAAGCGTGGTGCAGGCGGTTACGACAACCAGCACAAGGCCGACCAGTGCGACCCGCAGGCCCCGCTTTGCCGAATTGAAACCCATCCCCATCCCCATCGCTTTTTCGCCCCGACTTGTCACGCGCCCGAAAGACACGCTATTGCCCAACCCAAGGAGGCCCAAGCAGCGCTTGCTCTTGGCTTACAGACAACAAGCCCGCTGTTCAAGAATGGAACGGGGCCCAAGGGGCAGAGTTGCACGCCACGCCCGAAGGCAAAAAGGATATGGACATGACAGACGCAGCACAGACACCGGCCCCCGCGCTGTCGCATCCCTTGCGCGTGGCGGCCCTGCCGAACCGCAAGCCGACGCGGTTCGATCTGCGCCCCGATGCGGCGGTGCGGGCGGCGATGGCGGTGGAACTGGGGATAAACGCCATCCCCGCGTTTCGTTTCCGGGGCGAGTTGCGGGCCGCAGGGCGCAGCAACTTCACGCTCGAAGCCGAGATGGAGGCGACGGTAGACCAGCCCTGTTCGATCACGCTGGTCCCCGTGGTGACACCGCTGCGCGATGCGGTGAAGCGCCATTACGATGCCGATTTCATCTATCCCGACGCCGAAGAGGCCGAGATGCCCGAAGATGACACCAAAGAACCCCTGCCCGAGGTGATCGACCTTGGGCTTGTGGCGATGGAGGCGCTGGCGCTGGCGCTGCCGCTTTATCCGCGTGCGCCGGGCGTGGAACTGGGCGAGGCGGTCTTCACCGCCCCCGGTGCAGCACCCTTGCGCGACGAGGATCTTCGCCCCTTTGCCGGTCTGGCGGCGTTGAAGGACCGTCTTGGCGGCGGCGACACCGATGCGTGATGGCCGTTTGAGCCCATCGCGCAGGAAGGCAATAAAGGGGCTTGCGCCCGTGCCAAATCCCGCTATTTTCCGCGCCTCGTTCGATGGCTGGAACACGCTGGGGATTTGCCCGGCAAACCACTGATCGCAAAGTAAAATCCAGGGGCATGTCCCCGCTACCCGAGGTTGAGACATGGCTGTCCCTCAGAACCGAGTCACCCGTTCGCGCCGCAACATGCGCCGCTCGCACGACTCTTTGGTCGCCGGCAATCCGCAGGAATGCTCGAACTGTGGCGATCTGAAGCGCCCGCACCACGTTTGCCCGGCGTGCGGTCATTACGATGCCCGCGAAATCGTCGCCGTGACGAAAGACGTCGATCTGGACGAGGACGCGGCGTAAGCCGCCTCTGACCCCGCGTCGCATTATGGCCAACGGACACCTTCCGGAAACCGATACTGCGGCGCAGATGGCTTCTATTGTCATTTCGGTCGATGCCATGGGCGGAGATCGCGGACCGGCAGCGGTGGTTGCCGGTCTTGTTCTGTCTGTTGCGGCCTTTCCCAAGATTGCCTTCCTTTTGCATGGCAACGAGTCCGAACTTGGCCCGATGATCGCGCGCGAACCTGCCTTGGCGGGTCGTGTGACGTTGTGCCATGCCGCGCGCGTTGTGACGATGCACGACAAGCCCGCGCAGGTGATGCGCAACGGCGAAGGCACGTCGATGTGGTCGACCATCGAAAGCGTCAAGCGCGGCGATGCGACCGTGGCGGTGTCTTGCGGCAATACCGGCGCGCTCATGGCGGTTTCGATGATCCGGCTGCGCCGTCTGCCGGGCATCAAACGCCCGGCGATCGCCAGTTTCTGGCCCAGCCGCAACCCCACGGGCTTTAATGTCATGCTCGACATGGGGGCCGACATAAAGGCCGACACCGACGATCTGGTGCAATACGCAACGATGGGGGCAAGCTATGCCCGCAACGGGCTGAAACTGGCCCGCCCGCGCGTGGGATTGCTGAACGTCGGCACCGAAGAACATAAAGGCGGCGCCGAGTTGAAAGAGGCGCATGACCGGCTGGTCGCGTTCCAGCACACCGGCGATTTCGAATATGTCGGCTTTGTCGAAGGCAGCGATATTCCGTCGGACCGGGTCGATGTGATCGTGACCGACGGCTTTACAGGCAATATCGCGCTGAAAACCGGCGAGGGCGTGGCCAAACTTGTGGCCGATTTCCTGCGGCAGGAGTTCAACGCCTCGCTCTGGTCGAAGCTGGCGGCGATTATGGCACTGGGAACCCTGAAACGGCTGCAAAAGCGGATCGATCCGCGCCGCGCCAATGGCGGGGTGTTCCTTGGCCTGAACGGCACGGTGGTGAAATCGCACGGTTCGGCCGATGCGACGGGCGTGGCGGCAGCGATCCGGCTGGCCTATCAACTGGCCGAGTCGGGCTTTCTGGAACGGTTGGCGGCGCGGGTTGCGTCGGCCGAACAGGCGGGGCAGGATGCCGCCGCAAAGGGCGCCCCTGCGGGGGCAGAGGGCGGGACCACCGAATGACGATACGCGCCGTTGTCGCAGGCGTCGGGCATTATCTGCCCGAAAGGCTGGTTCCGAATTCCGAACTGGAATCACTGGTCGAAACCACCGACGAATGGATCCGGTCGCGGTCGGGAATCGAGCGGCGGCATTTCGCAGCCGAAGGCCAGACGACATCCGACCTCGGCACACGGGCGGCGCAGGCGGCTTTGGCGGATGCGGGGCTGGTGGCCGACGATATCGACGCGATCATCCTTGCCACCTCGACCGCCGACCTGACGTTTCCTTCGGCGGCCACGATGATTCAGGCCAATATCGGCATGACGCGGGGTTTTGCCTTTGACGTGCAGGCGGTTTGCGCCGGATTCGTTTTCGCCATGGCCAATGCGAATGCGCTGATCCTGTCGGGTCAGGCGGAACGGGTGCTGGTGATCGGCGCCGAAACCTTCTCGAAGCTGATGGATTGGAGCGACCGTTCCACCTGCGTGCTGTTCGGTGACGGGGCCGGTGCGGTTGTGCTGGAAAAGGCTGTCGGAGACGGCACGACCGCAGACCGCGGCATTCTTGCGACCGACCTGCATTCCGACGGACGGCAAAAGGACATCCTTTACGTCGATGGTGGCGTGTCGACCGGCACGACCGGGCACTTGCGGATGCAGGGCAAGGAAGTTTTCCGCCATGCCGTTGAAAAGCTTGCAGAAACTGCCCATGCCGCGCTCGACAAGATCGGGCTTACGGGGGGCGATGTCGACTGGATCGTGCCGCATCAGGCCAATATCCGCATCATCGAAGGCACCGCAAAACGCATGCAGGTGCCGATGGACCGCGTGGTTGTGACGGTGCAGGACCACGGCAACACGTCAGCCGCATCGATCCCGCTGGCGCTTTCGGTGGGCAAGCAGCGTGGCCAGATCAAGCGCGGCGATCTGTTGGTAACCGAAGCCATCGGTGGCGGACTGGCCTGGGGATCGGTCGTTATCCGCTGGTAAGCCTTGGCTGAAAACAGCCCGCCAAGTGGTTGATATTGACTTGAGAAATGAAACCGCACATCCTTTGGTCTTAACCTCGGGGAGTGGCGGTGATGAGCGAGAAGACTCTGACGCGGATGGATCTGAGCGAAGCGGTGTTCCGCGAGGTCGGTCTGTCGCGCAACGAAAGTGCGGCGCTGGTGGAAAGCGTGCTGCAACACATGTCCGAGGCACTGGCTTCGGGCGACACGGTCAAGATTTCCTCGTTCGGCACCTTTTCGGTGCGTGACAAGACGGCCCGGGTCGGCCGCAACCCCAAGACGGGGGACGAGGTGCCGATCAGCCCGCGCCGCGTGCTGAGCTTTCGCCCGTCGCATCTGATGAAGGACCGGGTGGCAGCCGGGTCGAAGAAGTAAGGAACGAACGCGCGGATGGAAAAGTCAGCCGACGCCTTCCGCACCATCAGCGAGGTGGCCGAGCAACTCGACACGCCCGCCCATGTGCTGCGGTTCTGGGAAAGCCGGTTTCCGCAGGTCCGGCCGGTGAAACGGGCGGGCGGACGGCGGTATTACCGGCCCGCCGATGTGGCCCTGCTCGCGGGGATCAAGCGGCTTTTGCATGACGAAGGGGTCACGATCCGTGGCGTTCAGAAGATCTTGCGCGAACAGGGCGTCCGGCATGTTGCGACACTGGGCGGCTTGACCGCCCTGCCCCAGCCCGAGGCTGATATCGAAGCCGTGCTTGCGCGCGCGCTCGGCCCTGCGACAGACCCCGAACCGGTGGCCGAGGTGGCCGAAGTTCAGACCGCACAGGTGATTTCGCTGGAAGCGGCCCTTGCCCGCGCCGAGGGGCGGTCGGCGCAGATTCCGCTCGATCTGGGGGCCGTAGAGGAAGATGCGCCCGAAGCCCCCTTTGTCGAAGCCGACGAAGCCCCCCTGCCCGAACCGGTGATGCTGCATGGCCCCGATCGTGGCGCAATTGCCGGCCAAGACGCCCCGCGAGAAGATGACGGCAGCACTGCAGCCGGAAACACGGCATCGGACCGCTATGACGAATCGGGCGATGACACCGCAGACGAGTCACCTGACGAACCGGGCCATACCCTTGAAAGTCATGGCGAAAGCAGCGTCATGATGCGGCTCCGCATGGTCGCCCCGCAGGATGTGGCCCATCGCAGCGCCGAGCTTGCCGCCCTGCGCGAGCGGATGCTCGACCTGCGGGCACGGCTTGCAAAGGGCGTACGCCGCAGGTCGCGGTGATTGTCTTTGCCATGCGCTTTCCCGCTTGCCCCTGCCCGGAAAAGCGGTATGAAGACGCCGTGTCGGGCCGTGGCGCAGCCTGGTTAGCGCGTCCGTCTGGGGGGCGGAAGGTCGAGAGTTCGAATCTCTCCGGCCCGACCAACACCGAAACCGCCCGCCTGCCAACCGGCAGCGCGGGCGGTTCCGTTTTCAGACCTTGGAGTGTGACATGGTGACGACTGGCGTGCTTCCGGGTCAAGCGATCCGCGCTATGGTGGCGGCGGGCTCGATCACCTCTGCCCAACCGGTGACCGAAGCGCAGGTGCAGCCTGCCAGCCTCGATCTGCGTCTTGGAACCATCGCCTACCGTGTGCGGGCGTCCTTCCTTGCCGGACAGGGGCGCACGGTGGCCGAACGGCTTGCCGAATTCGAGATGCACAGGGTCGATCTGACCCAAGGCGCGGTGCTGGAAAAGGGCTGCGTCTATGTGATTCCGCTGATGGAAGGGTTGGCCCTGCCCCAAGGCATCACAGCGGTCGCCAATGCCAAATCCTCGACCGGACGGCTTGACCTCTTGACCCGCACGATCACCGATGGCGGCACGGAATTCGACCGGATCGCGGCGGGCTACACCGGCCCGCTTTATGCCGAGGTCTGCCCGCGCAGTTTTTCGGTGCTGGTGCGCCCGGGCATGCGGCTGAACCAGATCCGCTTCCGCAAAGGGCAAGCGGTGGTCACCGACGCAGAACTGGCCGCACTCCATGCGCGCGAAAGACTGGTGTCGGGCGAGGCGGTGATTTCCGACGGCTTGGGCTTTTCGGTCGATCTGCGGCCCGAAAGCGGTGATCTGGTCGGCTACCGCGCCAAACCGCATACCGGGGTGATCGACCTTGACCGGATCGGCCATTACGCGGCGCCCGAGTTCTGGGAGGAAATCCGCACCACCGAAGGGCGCATCATCCTCGACCCCGGCGCGTTCTACATTCTGGTCAGCCGCGAGGCCGTGACGATCCCGCCCGATTACGCCGCCGAAATGGCGCCCTATCTGGCGATGGTGGGCGAATTCCGCGTGCATTATGCAGGCTTCTTCGACCCCGGTTTCGGCCATGCCGAGGCGGGCGGCGCCGGATCGCGCGGGGTGCTGGAAGTGCGCTGCCACGAAGCGCCCTTCGTGCTGGAACACGGGCAGATCGTGGGGCGGCTGGTTTACGAACACATGGCGGCACGCCCCGACACGTTATACGGGCGCGAGATCAAATCGAACTATCAGGGCCAAGGCCTGAAACTGGCCAAACAGTTCAGATAGGCCGACCAGCCCGACCGATTACCACAGCTTGCGGCCGATCCGCATGGTCTGGCGCAGGCGCTTTGCCGCGTCCTTGCCCTGCGCCTTTTGGCCCGGTGTGCGGCTATCAGGCCCGCCGAAACGGTTGAAACCGGCATCGACGCCCCGCGTGACCAGGCGGCGCAGGATGGGGTTGATGATCATCATCAGCAGGCGTTGCAGGGTCATTGGCTCAATCCTCGAACAATTCACTCTGGCCGGTGGTGGCATCTTCCTCGTCATCGGGTTTTTGCATCGATCCGGGCAGCGGGCGGTTATCCAGCAACCCCGCTGCGCGCAGTTCCTTGACGCCCGGCAGGTCGCGGGCGGATTCCAGGCCGAAGTGGTCAAGGAAATGTTCGGTTACGACGAATGTGACGGGCCGCCCCGGTGTCATGCGGCGGCGGCCAAGGCGGATCCAGTCAAGCTCGAGCAACTGGTCAATGGTGCCGCGCGATACGGCGACACCACGGATTTCTTCGATCTCGGTGCGGGTGACGGGCTGGTGATAGGCGACGATGGCCAGCGTTTCGATGGCCGCACGCGACAGTTTGCGCGTCTCGACGCTTTCCTTTTGCATCAGATAGCCAAGGTCGGCTGCCGTGCGGAACGCATAGGCATCGCCCACCCGCACCAGATGCACGCCGCGCCCTTCGTAGCGTTTGCGAAGATAGGCCAAGGCTTCAGCCGGATCGCAGCCATGCGGCATGCGCGATTGCAATTCGGCAATCGTCACGGGGTCGGCGCTGGCAAACAGGATCGCTTCGACCATGCGTTCCTGCTCGCCCATCGGCGGGGCTTCGAACAGCGACTTCTCGACAGGTTCGGTCATGCGCCATCCCTCCGGCGCAGCTGGATCGGGGCGAAGGTTTCGCCTTGCCGCAATTCGACCTGACCGCGTTTGGCCATTTCGAGGATCGCCGCGAAATGCGCGGCGGTGCTGGAGCGGCGGCGCATCGGCGTTGCGTCCCAACCTTCGGGCAGGAACGAGGTAAGGTCGGACCAATCCCCGACATAGCCGATCAGCCCGCGCATCCGGTCAAGCGCCTGTTCCATCGTGAACACTTGGTCGCGGTCCATGACAAAGGGGCGGAATTCGTCTTTGGTGCGGATGCGGGCATAGGCACGCATCAGGTCGATCAGCGTCGCCTCATAGGTGACGACACGATTGCGGGTGACATCTTCGGGGATGCCACGGGCAAAGATATCGCGCCCCAACTGGTCACGCGCCATCAGGCGGGCGGCGGCTTCGCGCATCGCTTCAAGCCGTTCGAGCTGAAAGGCGAGGTGCGCGGCCAACTCCTCGGCGGTCGGGCCATCATCGCCGGGTTCGGGGGGCAACAGCAGGCGCGACTTGAGATAGGCCAGCCATGCGGCCATCACCAGATAATCGGCGGCAAGTTCGATCCGCAGGGCGCGGGCGCGCTCGACGAACACCATATACTGCTCGGCCAATTGCAGAACCGAGATGCGGCGCAGATCGACCTTTTGCGTGCGCGACAGCGTCAACAGCAGATCAAGCGGCCCTTCGAAGCCGTCGACATCGACGATCAGCGCCTCGGAGGCGAGGCGTTCGGCCGGTGACTGGCGTTCGGCTGCGGTCCAATCCTCGGTCATGCGGCAAGGCCTGTCAGGGCGGCGAATTCGGCGGCAAGGGCTGCAAGGTCGGCAGGTGCAGGATCGCGGCGGCGCAACAGGGCGCTCGCGGCGCGGTCGGCGGTGGCGGGGCCCATGCGACCAGCCGCGGCAGCCACGGCCTGCATCTCGGCCATGTCGCCCTTGCAGTGCAGCGCGATATCGCAACCTGCCGCAATCGAACGGGCGGTGCGGTCGGAAAGCGTTCCGGCAAGCGCCTGCATGTTCAGATCATCAGTCATGAGAAGACCGGAAAACCCGATCTCGTCGCGGATCACACGGATCATCGCGGCACTTTGCGTGGCGGGGTGGTCGGCGTCATGCGCGGCAAAGACGATATGCGCGGTCATCGCCATCGGCAGGTCGTTCAAGGCGCGGAACGGCGCGAAATCGGTATCGCGCAGGGTTTCGGCGCTGACCGTCACTGTGGGCAGGTCATGGTGCGTGTCGGCGGTCGAGCGGCCATGGCCGGGAAGATGCTTGATCACCGGCAAGACGCCGCCCGCAAGCAACCCGTCGGCCACGGCGCGGGCAATTTCGGCCACGCGCGCCGGATCGCCAGCATAGCAGCGATTTTGCAGGAAGGGGTGGGTTTCGGGCAACGCAAGATCGGCACATGGCGCACAATTGGCATCGATCCCCACGGCGCGAAGTTCCGCAGCCATAATCCGCGAGCGCAGCGCCATGATCTGCCCCGCCATCGCACCGGCGGCTTGCACCTGATCGAGCGGCGGCAGCCACTCGCGCCAATGGGGCGCGCGCAGGCGCTGGACGCGCCCACCCTCCTGATCGACGAGGATCGGCGCATCGCGACCAACCGCATCGCGCAGGTCGGCAGTCAGGCGGCGCAACTGGTCGGGGGTGTCGACGTTACGGGCAAAGAGGATGAAGCCGAACGGGTCGGCATCGCGAAAGAACGCACGTTCGGCGGGCGTCAGCGCCGTGCCGGAACAGCCGAAGATCGTGGCGCCGGTGGCGGGGGCAGTCATCGCTGTTCGACCGGAATACAGGCCACGTTCTGCTCGAGCAGGGTCATGCAGAAACTGCGGGTCTCGGTCTCGTCGGCGAAACCATGGGCGCGCAGGCGGTAAAAGGTGCGCCCCCCGCTTTCGGCCGATTGCACGACAAGCGCCTTGCCTGCAAAGGAAGCGCCGAACTGGCTGCCCAGTTTTACCCATTCGGCGCGGGCCTGATCGGCCGTGTCGAAGGCGCCAAGTTGCACGAGGCGGGTGCCTGCGCTGATCATCGCGGGATCGACCTCGGCAGCGGGTGCAGCCGAAGCGGGCACCTCTCCCAGCGCGGGTGCGGCATCAAGCGCAGGTGCTGCAGCCATCAGGGTGGCAGGCCGTGCGCGTGGCCTTACAGTGGCAGGTGCGGATACCGGCGCCTCGGACGCGGCGTCCGCTGCCGGGTCGGCTACGGCGATATCTTCGACCAAAGTTTCGCCCGCGGCTTCATCCTCGGTCAGCGCGGCTTCGGGGTCGGTGGCCAGCGCTTCGGCAAGCGCCTTGGCCACCGCATCGGGATCGGCCCCTTGCCGTTCGTCGGCAACAAGCGGAGCGACGGGCACGACCACCGGCGCAAGGGCGGGATCGGCCACCGGCGCAAGGGCGGTATCGGCCACAGGGGCGGCAGGGGCGGCACCGTTCAGCTCTTCGGCGGCTTCGTCCTCTTCGGTCAGCTCGACAGGGCGCGGGGCAAGGATCAACGTTTCCGGCGGAGGCGCCGCCGTTCCGATCGCGGCTACGTCATTGACGGCAAGGCCCTGATGCGCGGCCACCTCACCCCCCGGATTATCGGGGGCCACGCGCATCGGCCCCTCGATCGCGCGGATCACCGGAATGCCGGTCACATCGCGCACCGCCAGTTGGTAGCCCCAGACTCCAAGCCCGATCACCAGAGCGACAGAAGATACCGCACCGGCAAGATTGACCAGATGGGAAAACCGCGCCGACCGGGCAGCCGCCTGCCCTTCGGTTGCGCCGTAGCCATCATCGAAGTCTTCGAAGTCCACGTCCGCCATGCCCTGCCCTTTGCGCGCCAGCTCTTGCTGCCACGCTTGCCCGTTCACGCTGGTCGGACGCTTGTTTTTCAGCGCATTTCCTCGACCGGAGTAACGCCGAGAATACCAAGACCGGCGCAAATCACAACCGAAACGGCCCTTGCAAGGGCAATTTTCGCCTGTGACGTGGCCGTTTCGCCCTCTTGGATGAAGCGCAAGCTGGTGTCGTCATTGCCGCGGTTCCACAGCCCGTGGAAATCGGACGCCAGTTCGTAAAGGTAGAACGCCACGCGATGCGGTTCGTTGTTGCGCGCCGCGATCTCGACCAGACGGGGCCATTCGGCCAGTTGCTTGGCCATTTTCAGCTCGGCCTCATGCGTCAGCCCTGCCAGATCGGCGGCGCAAAGCGTTGCGTCATCGACCGCGATGCCAGCCTCGCGCGCCTTTCGCAGCACCGAATTGATGCGGGCATTGGCGTATTGCACGTAAAAGACCGGATTGTCCTTTGACTGTTCCAACACCTTGGCAAAGTCGAAATCCAACGGCGCGTCGTTCTTGCGGGTCAGCATGACGAAACGGGTGACATCGGCCCCCGCCTGTTCGACCACATCGCGCAGCGTCACAAAGGTGCCCGCGCGTTTGGACATCTTGAACGGCTCGCCGTTCTTGTACAGCTTCACCAACTGGATCAGCTTGATATCCAAGGGCACGCGGCCATTCGACAGCGCCGAAACGGCGGCCTTCATGCGCTTGACGTAACCGCCATGATCGGCGCCGAAAATGTCGATCAGCGCATCAAAGCCGCGCCGCACCTTGTTGTAATGATAGGCGATATCGGGCGCGAAATAGGTCCATGCGCCATCCGATTTCTGCACCGGACGGTCGACATCGTCGCCATGCGCCGTTGACCGGAACAGCGTCTGCACGCGGGGTTCCCAATCGTCGGGCTCTTTGCCCTTTGGCGGTTCAAGCACGCCTTCGTAGATCAGCCCCAGCCCGCGCAAGGTGTCAATCGCCGCTTCGATCTCGCCCGTGCCATACAGCGCCTTTTCCGACGAATAGACATCCATCCGCACGCCCAGAAGCGCGAGGTCGCCGCGGATTTCCTCCATCATCATGGCGGATGCAAAATCGCGCACGTCATGCAGCCAGACCGATTCAGGCTGGTCGAGCAGGCTGGTGCCGTATTTCGCCTTGAGCGCCTCGCCCACCGGAATGAGGTAATCGCCCGGATACAGCCCCTCGCGGATTTCGGGCGAAAGGCCGTTCGCCTCGCGGTAGCGTTCAAAAGCCGACCGCGCCAGCACATCGACCTGCGCGCCGCCGTCGTTGATGTAATATTCGCGCGTGACGTTCCAACCGGAATAGGCGAGCAGACGCGCCAGCGCATCGCCGAACACCGCGCCGCGCGTGTGGCCCACATGCATCGGCCCCGTCGGATTGGCCGAGACGAATTCGACGTTGACCTTGAGCCCCGCGCCCAGCGTCGAGCGGCCATAAGCCGTGCCTTGCGTCAGCACAGACCGCACCAGCCCCTGCCAGATCACCGGATTGAGCCGCAGGTTCAGGAACCCCGGCCCCGCCACGTCGGCCCCCGCAACGCGCGGATCGGCCATCAGCCGCGCCGCCAAGGCCTCGGCAATCGCGCGGGGCTGCATCGCGGCGGGTTTTGCCAACACCATCGCAGCATTGGTCGCCATGTCGCCATGCGCCGCATCGCGCGGCGGTTCGACCGCAACATTGGCGAAATCGAGGCCCGCGGGAAGCTGGCCATCCTGCGCCATCGCGTGAAGCGAGGCGATCACGAGGTCCCGGATATCCGAGAAGAGATTCATTTGATCAAGTCCTGTCTGGTTGCCTTTGGCAATGCCAGAGCCCACCAGACAGGTCAAGGACAGCGCGTCAGGGTCGGGTGCTTTGCCAGTCGTCCAGCGCCGGATTTGCGTCGATTGCGGTGGTTTCGGGCGGTTCCACCGCCTTGCCCGCCCGCAGGTAATGGGTTTCGCGGGCGCCAAAGGTAAAGGTTATGACCGCCCCGATCAGCCACCACAGCGCCTCGGGCATGCCTGCCAGCGCGGTCATGCGCTGCGAAAACCCCGCAGGATCGACCATCGCATAGGCCACCAGCAGCAGCGAGCCAAGCGCCAGCAGCGGGCGCGGCAGGCGGTTCATCGCATCGACCATGCTGTTGTAACGCCCTGCCTTTCGGGCGGCGGGCGGCATCTCGGCGGACAGCGCATCGGTCAGCACCTTTAGCGCGGCGGTGGCTTCGCCAGAGGAAAGCAGTCGGTCGATCACGCCCATTTGGCGGTCCTTTCGCGGTGTTGTGCTTCGGTCAGGTGATAGCGGGGCGCAAAGAAGCCCTCGGCGCGGGTGATCCAGCCACCCTTGCCGCCCTCGCTGCGGCGGGCGAATTTGCGTAAACTCGGGCGGGCATCGGCCAAGGCATAATAGAAATTCCGGCGGGCAACGCCGTAGGCATCGGCCAGATGGTCGGGTGCAGCGGCAGCGGCGGCGAAAGCCTGCTGCACCGTCTGCGCCCCGATACGGCCATCGGCGGCGCAGGCAAAGCCCATACGGACCAGCAATTTCTGAAGAATCCGAACCGCTTGCGCGCCTGCGTTCACCTGCATGTCAAACACCTGCGCCTGAAGGGTTTCGGGCAGGCGGTCGATCTGCGGGCGGCGGTAATAGTCGCGCAGGAACACATCGGCGGCCTGTTCCAGCGTCAGCGCGTGCAGATCGGCCATATCGGACCGTCCGTCGCCGTTCAGGTCAAGCCGCAGACGGCGCAGCGTGCCAAGCGTGACACCACGGTTGGTCGGCCCGCCCGGATCGGCGGGGT
This sequence comes from Gemmobacter aquarius, assembly GCF_003060865.1. NCBI lineage: Bacteria > Pseudomonadati > Pseudomonadota > Alphaproteobacteria > Rhodobacterales > Paracoccaceae > Paragemmobacter > Paragemmobacter aquarius. The sequence continues at coordinate 1,648,673 of NZ_CP028918.1, read as the reverse complement.
CGTTGACATAGCCGCCTTCGCTGCGGGCGATGTCCAAAGCGATCTGGATGATGTCCATGTGCCTCTCCGGTCAGGAAGGGCAGCATGCAACGCGCCGGTTAATGCAGGCCTAGCCGAGCGAGCGGTCAGGTGGGGCGGTCAGCTTCCGGGGTTCGGATCGACGTAGACGCCCTGTTCTTTGAGCGCATCCACGACTTCGGACGGCATATAGGTTTCATCGTGCTTGGCCAGGATCTCGCTCGCCTCGAAGGTGCCTGCAACCATGCGGCCCGTGCCCACCATGCCTTGCCCCTCGGCAAAGAGATCGGGCAAAACCCCGGTATAGGCGACGGGAACCGACGATTTCGTATCGGTCACCTTGAAGGTGATCGTCTCGCCCTGCCCGCGTTGCAGCGAGCCTTCCTCGACCAGACCGCCGATGCGGAACACCTCGCCATCGCCGGGCGGATTTTCAAACACCTGACTGGGCGAGCGGAAGAAGTTGATCCCGTCTTGCATGGCATAGCCGATCAGGGCGGTTGACCCCACCAGCAGCACCGCCGCAAGGGCGATGATCTGGATGCGGCGCTGCTTCTTCAGACCTTTCATTCCGGCCATGTCACACCCTTCGGGCCAAAGCCCTTGCTTACGGAAACACCGGCGCCAGCATCAGCCCCGCCGTTTCCTCGATACCCAACATCAGGTTCGCGTTCTGGATCGCCTGACCGGACGAGCCTTTGGTCAGATTGTCCAAGACTGCTATCACCACGGCGCGACCCGCGATACGGTCCCCGATCACGCCGATATGGCAAAAGTTGCTCCCTGCGATGTCGCGTGTCGAGGGGAGTGCGCCAAAGGGTAGCACCCGAAGAAAAGGTTCGTCAGCGTAAGCCTGCGCCAGCGTGGCGTGAACCGTGGCAGGGTCGCCCCTGACATAGGTGGTGGCAAGGATGCCGCGGTTCATCGGCAACAGATGCGGGGTGAACTGCACCAGCACGGGGCGACCGGCGATTTTCGAGAATTCCTGATCGAACTCGCCCAGATGCCGGTGCTTGCCGCCCGCCGAATAGCTGTGCGTTCCACCCGACAATTCGGCATGCAGCAGGTTTTCCTTGAGCGACCGCCCTGCCCCGCTGACCCCGGCTTTCAGGTCGATCAGGATGTCGTCAAGATCGATCACCCCCGCCGCGATCAACGGGCGCAGCGCATATTGCCCCGTGGCCGCATTGCATCCCGTGCCCGCGATCAGGCGCCCGCTGCGGATATCGTCGCGGTAAAACTCGGTCAGCCCGTAAACCGCTTCCTTTTGCAGATCGGGCGCGGTGTGGGGCTGGCCATACCATTTCTCGTATTCCGCCGCATCGCGCAGCCGGAAATCGGCGGACAGGTCTACGATCTTGAGGTCGCGCGGAAGCTTGCTGACCACGGCTTGCGTGGTGGCATGCGGCAGCGCGCAAAAGCACAGATCGATGCCGGAAAAGTCGATCTCGTCGATCTTTTGCAAGCGCGGCAGGGTCAGGTGGCGCAGAAAGGGAAACACCTCGGCCATCTCCATCCCCGCCTTGCGGTCCGCGCTCAGCGCCGTGATGCGCATCGAAGGATGGGTGGCGATCAGCCGGACAAGCTCTGCCCCCGTATAGCCGGAAGCGCCAAGGATTGCGATGTTGGCGGTCATGGGATGCTCCCCTCGAAAGGCATGGCCGTGTGATGCGGGAAAGGGGAGGAAAGGGCAAGGGGTCAGAGGCCAGCCGCGCGGCGCAGGGCTTCATTGATCCGTGATTGCCAGCCGGGCCCCTCGGCCTTGAACGCCGCCAGCACATCGGGGTCGAGCCGGATGGTCGTGGAAACCTTGGGCGCAAGCTCCTTTGGCCGTCCGCGCTGGACAGTTGCCTTGGCGAATTGCTCTACCCAATAGGGGGTGGACAGATCGGGAATATCGTCATCCGGCTTCGAAGCGGGATCGTAATCATCCGTAAATGGCTCGGAGCGCAACGGCGTATCGGGAAATTTCGCGGTCATTTGCTTTCCTCATACTGATCACACGGCAGTTATCTCCGCGCGGGGTCCATGCGACGATCACCATGCGCTGCCGCAGGAAGCCGACGGTCAGGAAGCGCGGTTCGCCATATTCGAAACGCCCGTCCTCGGCCGTTACGCATGGGCCAGCAAACACCACCCGAGCGTCGGCCATGTCGATTCCGCGCAGTGCCAACGTTTCCTGACGCTTGGCGGCATCATACTCGATCTGCATTTTTGTTACTACAATAAATGACGGCTCCCCGTCACCGTGCAGCACGGATGGTTAAAGCGGGGTTAGCGCATCAGGCCCTCTCGAACGCCACATTCTTCCGCAGGAACTGCGTCGCCCGATCCGATACCGCCCGCGCATCCCCCGTGGTCAGGAACTTCGACTCGCGCCCTGCCCCCAGAAACTCGGGCCTCCGCTCCAGATAATCTGCCAGCGACTCGGCCACCAGATTCGCCTGCGAGTAGACCTTGACCCCCTCGCCCAAGGCCTCCTGAAACACCTTTTGCATCAGCGGGTAATGCGTGCAGCCCAGAATCGCTGCCTCGGGCGTCGGCATTCGGCGCTTCAATGCCTCGACGTGGGACCGCACCAGCGCCTCGGCCAAGATCTCGTCGCCCTGTTCGATGGCATCGACCACGCCGCCGCAGGGTTGGGCTTCGACGTCGACCCCGATCGCGCGAAAGGCCAGTTCGCGCTGGAAGGCGCGCGAGGCGACCGTGGCGGGTGTGGCGAAAAGCGCCACGTGTTTCACCGCAACCTCGCGCGGGGGGCTGTTGTCGCCCCATTGCCGTTCGGTCAGCGCCTCGATCAGCGGGACGAAGACGCCCAGCACGCGCTTGTCCTTGGGCACCCAAGTCTCCTGCATCCGCTTCAAGGCGGCGGCGGAAGCCGTGTTGCAGGCAAGGATCACCAGATCGCAGCCTTCATCCCAGAGGCGCGTCACGGCGGCGCAGGTCAGGTTGAAGATGTCGTCATGCGTCCGCACACCGTAGGGCGCGTGGGCGTTGTCGCCGAAATAGACGAATGGCACATCGGGCAGGCGCCGCGTGACGGCATCATAGACGGTCAGACCGCCAAGCCCGCTGTCGAAAACCCCTACCGCCATGTCTGCCCCCTGCCCGCCGTGTTGCCCTTGGGTGAAACCATAGGCAGTTTGCCCGCCCTGCGAAAGCGGGTTGCGGCGCGCATCGCGGCGGACTGGTACGGAACTGCACAAACTAAGCGCATCGGCGGCTTTGCGCCCACGCCGGACCTATGCAGGATTTACATGGCTGCTATACTGCTTACATGGGGCTCGGGTGTCGGTGGGGGCAGTTCAGGTAAGGGCAAGCGATGTCGATGGATTGGGACAAGTTACGGATTTTCCACGCGGTGGCGGACAAAGGGTCGCTTACCCATGCGGGGGATGTGCTGCACCTGTCGCAATCGGCGGTCAGCCGCCAAATCCGCGCCCTGGAAGAAAGCCTGAACGTCACGCTGTTCCACCGCCACGCCCGCGGGTTGATCCTGACCGAACAGGGCGAATTGCTGTTCGACGCCACGCAACAGATGGTCAAACGGCTTGACGCCACCGCCGCCCGCATCCGCGACAGCGAGGACGAGGTGTTCGGAGAGTTGCGCGTGACCACGACCACGGGTTTCGGCACGCTCTGGCTCGCCCCGCGGCTGACCGCGCTGTACCGCAAATACCCCGGCCTCAAGATCGACCTGATGCTGGAAGAGCGCGTGCTCGACCTGCCGATGCGCGAGGCCGATGTGGCGATCCGGATGAAAGAACCGTCGCAGGCCGACCTGATCAGGAAGCGGCTGATGAACATCAAGATGCGGCTTTATGCGACGGTCGAATATCTGGCCGAAAACGGCACCCCCGCGACGATGGCCGATTTCCACAGCCACCGCCTGATCTGCCAGCACCCCGGAACCGCGCAGGTCGCGGCGGGGGCCAACCTTGTGCAGCAACTGATGTCGAATGACATCCCGTCGATGCTGACGGTGAACAACTATTTCGGCGTCTTGCAGGGTGTGATCAACCATATCGGCATCGGCGTTTTGCCCGATTACATCACCGAAGACCTGCCGCATCTGGTGCGGGTGCTCCCCGAGGTGGAAAGCGGCGAGGTGCCGGTGTTCCTCGCCTACCCAGAAGAGCTGCGCCATTCCAAGCGCGTCGCGGCCTTCCGCGAATTCGTGACCGAGGAAATCTTCAAATACCGCAAGCGCGAGCAGGCGTAAGCGTTTCCTTCGCAAGCGCGAAGGAGCCTAAGCCGTTCTTTTTCTGCCAAGAATTCAGGCAGCGCGCCCAGCCATGCAGCAAACGCATAGCGGCAATGCTGCGATTGCAGCATTGTTAAGCTTGCAGCAAATGCCCCGAACCCCTATCTGCATCGGCGAGGCAGTGATTGAGACTTCTCTTGCTGCCTCATACCTCCCTGTTGGACTTCGGCCGAGCTTTATGCTCGGCCTTTTTTTTGCTTTCGCAGCCAAGGCCCGGATTTGCCCGGCACGGCGGCACAACCACTGGCGGATGGTGAAAAATCCGGCAACGGGCAAAGCGGTGGCGCGGCAACCCACAAGTCGCAATTTCCACCTCGGGCGGCTTGGCCCCTTTCCCTTTCGGGGGCTTGGCGCTAAAGCGCGACGCAGGACGACGATCTTTGCAGGGGATGCCAGCATGACCGAACCCAGCCTCACACCCGAGTTGATTGCATCCCACGGGCTGAAGCCCGACGAGTATCAGCGCATCCTCGCGATCATCGGGCGCGAGCCGACCTTTACCGAGCTTGGCATCTTCAGCGCGATGTGGAACGAGCATTGCTCCTACAAGTCGTCGAAACGCTGGCTTCGCACCCTGCCCACCACCGGCCCGCAGGTGATTTGCGGACCGGGCGAGAATGCGGGCGTGGTCGATATCGGCGACGGTCAGGCGGTGATCTTCAAGATGGAGAGCCACAACCACCCCAGCTACATCGAACCGCATCAGGGGGCTGCGACCGGCGTGGGCGGCATCCTGCGCGATGTCTTCACCATGGGCGCGCGGCCCATCGCGGCGATGAACTCGCTGTCCTTCGGTGTGCCCGAACACCCCAAGACCAGCCATCTGGTCAAGGGCGTGGTCGAAGGCGTGGGATCCTACGGCAACGCCTTCGGCGTGCCCACCGTCGGGGGCGAGGTGCGCTTTCACCGCAGCTACAACGGCAACTGTCTGGTCAACGCCTTTGCCGCCGGTCTGGCCGATGCCGACAAGATCTTCTACTCGGTCGCCAGCGGCGTGGGCATGCCGGTCGTCTATCTGGGTGCCAAGACCGGGCGTGACGGGGTCGGCGGGGCCACGATGGCAAGCGCCGAATTCGACGACACGATCGAGGAAAAGCGCCCCACCGTGCAGGTCGGCGACCCCTTCACCGAAAAGCGCCTGCTGGAAGCCTGTCTGGAACTCATGGCGTCAGGTGCCGTCATTTCCATTCAGGACATGGGGGCCGCGGGCCTGACCTGTTCGGCGGTGGAGATGGGCGACAAGGGCGGCTTGGGCATCAAGCTGCAACTGGATGACGTGCCGCAGCGCGAGCCGAACATGACCGCCTACGAGATGATGCTGTCGGAAAGCCAAGAGCGGATGCTGATGGTCCTTAAGCCCGAACTCGAAGCCGTGGCGCGGGCGATCTTTGTCAAATGGGACCTCGATTTCGCCATCGTGGGCGAGACGATCCCCGAAGACCGCTTCCTGATCTTGCATGGAAACGAGATCAAGGCAGACCTGCCCCTGTCGAAACTGTCGTCTTCCGCCCCGGAATATGACCGCCCATGGGTGGAAACCCCTGCCGCCGCACCGCTGGAAAACGTGCCGAAGATCGGCGCGATCGACGGGTTGCGCGCTTTGATCGGGTCGCCCAGCTATGCCCACAAGGCGTGGGTCTACGAACAATATGACAGCATGGTGATGGCCGATACTGTCGTAGCACCCGGCGCTGGCGCGGGTGTGGTGCGGGTGCACGGCACCGGCAAGGCGCTTGCCTTTACCAGCGACGTGACCCCGCGCTATGTCAAGGCCAACCCGTTCGAGGGCGGCAAGCAGGCGGTGGCGGAAGCCTATCGCAACCTTTGCGCCGTGGGTGCGACACCGCTTGCCACCACCGACAACCTGAACTTCGGCAACCCCGAAAAGCCCGAGATCATGGGCCAGTTCGTCGGTGCAATCAAAGGCATCGGCGCTGCGGTCGCGGCTTTGGACATGCCCATCGTGTCTGGCAACGTGTCCTTGTACAACGAAACCGACGGGTCGGGCATCATGCCCACGCCCACCATCGGCGCGGTCGGTATCCTGACCAGCCTTGACGAGCTGATCGCGGGGCGTCCCGTGGCAGGCGATGCCGCCGTACTGATCGGCATGACGCATGGCCATCTGGGCCAGTCGGCAGTGCTGGCCGAGATGTTCGGCATCGAGGCGGGCGATGCGCCACCGGTCGATCTGGACGACGAGCGCAAGCACGGCGAATTCCTGCGGGCCAACCGCGCCCTGCTGCGGGCGGCAACCGATCTGGCCGATGGCGGCCTCGGACTTGCCGCCTTTGAAATGGCCGAAGGCGCGGGCTTGGGTGTCACCCTGCCCGTCTCCGAAGCAGGCTTCCTGTTCGGCGAGGATCAGGCGCGCTATCTGGTCGCCTGTGACCCGACCAACGCCGAAAAGCTTGTCGCAGCGGGCAAGGCGGCGGGCGTTCCCGTGGCCGTGGTCGGCAGCTTCGGCGGCGACGCCGTGGCCTTCGGCGCGGAAAGCGCCGCGCTGGCGGAGCTGTCCAACCTCTACCGCAGCGCCTTTGCGAAAGCGGTGGCGTGAGGCTGCGCCCCGCCACGCCTGACGACTTCGCCTTTATCCGGTCGCTCGCGCAGCGGCCGGATTACGCGCCCTTCATCACTGACGAGGACGAGGCCGCCCTCGCCCGTTACCTGCCGGACCCCGCAACGCGGTTGCTCATCTGGGAAGACACCGCAGGCCCCGCCGGATATGCGCTGTTTTGCGAGATCGGCGATCTTTCGGGGCGGGTCGAGTTGCGCCGCCTCGCGCTCGCCCGCGCGGGCAAAGGTGAGGGGTCGGCTTTCGTGAAGGTGCTGGTGGACCATGCCTTTACCGAGTTGCAGGCCGCGAAACTCTGGCTCGATGCATCGGGCGAGAACCTGCGGGCGCAGACCATATACACCCGCGCGGGCTTCCGGCTGGAAGGCCGCCTTTTGCAGCACTGGTTCCGCCCTGTGCTTGGCCGCACGGTGGATGTGATGCTTTACGGGATGCTGCGGGCGGAATGGGCCGCAATGACCCTTGCAGCCCCTGCCCCGCACGCCTAAATTTGGCCCAAGCACAGGAGACCGGAATGGCCGTTGACGCACGCGATATCGAAAACCTGATCCGGCAAAGTTTTCCCGACGCCAAGATCACGGTCGAAGGCGACGACGGGCAGCATTTCGCGGCGGAAGTGATCGACGCAAGCTTCAAGGGCATGAACCGTGTCCAGCAGCAGCGTGCGGTCTATGCCGCGCTCAAGGGCAAGATGGATGGCGCGCATGGCGAATTGCATGCGCTGGCGCTGACGACCAAGGCGCCGGATTGAAAAAGTGTCCGAGCGCACCGTGTTCTATTCGGAGCTGTTGCGCCTGATCGGTGAGAATTTGGGAATTGCGGCGATGCTGATCGCTTTTCCCTTGGTTGTTTTGGCCCGCCTTTGGCCATATATCCGTTTGATGAAACGTAAGTCCAAGGACGCGCCATGACCACCGCTACCGACCAGATCCGCGAGACGATCGAAAAGAACGATGTCGTTCTGTTCATGAAGGGCACCAAGATGATGCCGCAATGCGGGTTCTCGTCCCGTGTGGCGGGGGTGCTGAACTACATGGGCGTGAATTTTGCCGATGTGAACGTGCTGGCGGACGCCGAAGTGCGCCAGGGCATCAAGGATTTCAGCGACTGGCCGACTATCCCCCAGCTTTACGTCAAGGGCGAATTCGTCGGCGGTTGCGACATCGTCACCGAGATGACGCTGTCGGGCGAGTTGGACGCGCTGTTCGAGGCGAAGGGCGTGACCTTCGACAAGGACGCCGCCGAAAAGATTCGCGCCGCAAACGGCTGATACTGTTGGCTTTACGGCAAAAGGCCCGCGCTGTGACGCGGGCCTTTTCCATATAGGCGCACGATTTTTCTGCGAAAAATCACGCCTGCCCCGACCGCCTGTCTTCGATCCGGTCGGCAAGCGCCTCGGCCCTTGCGGCGATTTCGGCAAGCGTCTCGGTGACTTGCGGCGGAATCACCGGCACTTCGATCCGGTGCGGTTCAGGCGCGCCGCGCCCCTCCGCCTCGGCCAGACGCGCCCTGAGGCTGCGGTTTTCATCCTCGACCGCCGCCGTCCGGTCAGCCAGCATCAGCCCCGCCATCAGCAACAGCCGCGCTTCCGGCAGACGCCCGAGTGACGCCGTCAGCGGCTGCGCTTCGGCATCCAGCATCGCGGCGGCGGTTTGCAGGAAATGTTCTTCGCCGGCCTGACAGGCGACGGTGAAATTGCGGCCACCGATGGTGATGGTCAGTTCAGGCATGTTCAGGCACCTCGGGCGCGATCAGGGGGTCAAGCTCGGCGATGATTTCGTCAAGCTCGGCGATTTCGGCAAAACGCGTGACGCGGATCGATTCAAGCTCGGCCAGCATGGCGCGGTTGATCTGTTCAGGGTCGGCCAGCCGTTCGGTCGCAGCACGGCGCAAAGTGCGAAGGTTTTCACGCAGTTGCACGACGTTCTTGCGAAGTCGCTGCAACTCTAGCCCCTGCACGTCAAGCTGGCGCGTTACCTGTTCGACCCGCGCCTCCAGCTCTGTGGCCGGAACGCTGCGGGGGGCCGGTTGCGCCGCGGCCGACAGTTGCAGCCGCAAAGCCGCGGTTTCGGCACGTGCCGCTTCAAGCTCGGCAGTCAGCCGGTCGATTTCCACCGTTCCGGGCGCCGCCGCAGGGGCCACCTCCGACGGGCCGGGCGATGCGTCAAGCCCCGCGCCGATGCGCTGGAGGGCGGCGTTGATCCGGCGTTCAAGTTCGGCCAGGTCCTGCATGGAATGCCCTTTCGTCTTTGCCTGTCGTCATGGTTCTTTTCGGTCTTATCACCAAGCCGCCCGCGCCATGCCAGAGGCAACTTGCGAATCGGCGGAACTACCCCGTTCAAAAGATATTAACCGAAAGGTTGCCGCAGACTCATCCCTTTCCCTTTCAAAGCTTGTCCTTACACTTGAAAGACTTGGCCAGATTGCTTGAACTCGCCGCTTGGGCTGCTATGCAGCATTCAAGTTTTCCGAAAGCTAGAAGACAGGATCATGGCCTTGGACATCCAAACCCTTCGCGACCGGCATCCCGATCATTGGAAGCGCGCCTGCGCCATCCGCACGCTGACGCTCGATGCGGTGGCAGCCGCGAATTCGGGCCATTCGGGCATGCCGATGGGCATGGCGGATGTGGCGACGGTGCTTTTCGACAAGCATCTGAGCTTTGATCCCAAAGCGCCCCGCTGGGCCAACCGTGACCGATTCATCCTGTCGGCGGGCCACGGGTCGATGCTGATCTATGCGCTGCTCTACCTGACAGGGTATGAAGATGTGACGCTCGAGCAGATCAAGAATTTCCGCCAATGGGGTGCCATTACGGCGGGCCATCCGGAATATGGCCATGTCGCGGGTGTCGAAACCACGACCGGCCCTTTGGGCCAAGGCATCGCCAATTCGGTGGGCTTTGCGATTGCCGAAGAAAACCTGCGCGCGCGCTGGGGGTCGAAGATCGTCGACCATTGGACCTATGTGATCGCCGGTGACGGCTGCCTGATGGAGGGCGTGTCGCAGGAAGCGATTGCGCTGGCCGGCAAGCAGCAACTGAGCCGCCTGATCGTGCTGTGGGATGACAACGGCATCACCATCGACGGCAAGGTGTCGCTGTCGGATGTGACCGACCAGAAAGCGCGCTTTGCGGCGTCGGGCTGGAACGTGCTGTCCTGCGACGGTCACGACCCCGAAGACATCGACCGCGCCCTGACGGCGGCCAAGCGGTCAGACAAGCCGACGATGATTGCCTGCAAGACGCATATCGCGCTTGGCCATGCCGCGCAGGACACGTCAAAGGGCCATGGCGCACTGACCGATGCCGCGCAGATGGCGGCGGCAAAAGCGGCTTACGGCTGGGAGTATGGCCCCTTCGAAATCCCCGCCGATGTGAAAGCGGCGTGGGAAGCGATGGGCAAGCGTGGCGCGGCTGCCCATGCCGAATGGAACACACGTCTTGCCGCACTTTCGACGGCCAAGCAGGCGGAATTCGCCCGTATCTTCGCAGGCACCGCTCCGGCCAAGCTGGCGGCGGCGATCCGTTCGGTGAAGAAAACCGCCGCCGAAACCGCCCCGAAGCTCGCCACCCGTGCGGCATCGGAAAAGGTGCTGGCGGCGATCAATCCGGTGATGACCGAAACGCTCGGCGGGTCGGCCGACCTGACCGGTTCGAACAACACCAAGACCGCCGATCTGGGCGTGTTCAGCCCCGAGGACCGCAAGGGCCGCTACGTCTATTACGGCATCCGCGAACATGGCATGGCGGCGGCGATGAACGGCATGGCGCTGCATGGCGGCGTGCGCCCCTATGCCGGCACCTTCATGTGCTTTACCGATTATGCCCGCCCCTCGATGCGGCTTTCGGCGCTGATGGGCGTGCCGGTGGTTTACGTCATGACCCACGACTCTATCGGTCTGGGCGAAGACGGCCCGACCCACCAGCCGGTCGAACATCTGGCGATGTCACGCGCAACGCCGAACACGCTGGTGATCCGCCCCGCCGATATGGTGGAAACCGCCGAGGCATGGGAGGTCGCGCTGACCGAAACCAAGCGCCCGACGGTGCTGGCCCTGTCGCGTCAGAACCTGCCTGCGGTGCGTAAAACCCACACCAACACCAACATGGTCGCCAAAGGCGCCTATGTGCTGGCCGAAGCCGTGGCGAAGCGTCAGGTGATCCTGATGGCGACCGGTTCGGAAATCGAGATTGCGCTGAAAGCCAAAGATGCGCTGGAAGCCGAAGGCATCGGCACCCGCGTGGTATCCATGCCCTGCATGGAGTTGTTCGCCGCGCAGGATGACGCTTACCGCCGCAAGGTGCTGCCGCCCGGTCCGGTGCGCGTGGCAATCGAGGCAGGCGTCCGCATGGGCTGGGACCGCTGGCTTCTGGGCCAAGGCGGGCGCGAGGCCAAATCCGGTTTCATCGGTATGTCCTCCTTTGGCGCATCCGCCCCGATGGAGCGGCTGTACAAGGAATTCGGCATCACGGCAGAACACACCGTGGCAATGGCGAAATCGATGCTCTAGGGCTTTGCCTGAAATCGACCCAAAGGCCGCGCTTAATGCGCGGCCTTTTTCTTTCCCGTGACCGCTGCGATTGCGGGGCCGATCACCCGCGTTGCAACAGGAATCAGCAACAGCCCCAGGATCACGCCGAAGGCTCCGTCAAATGTGGCGGTCACCGCCCAGGCCAGCACGCCCGGCAGCACCGGCGTCGCATGGGCCGCAACCTCGGCCAGATGGTGGATGCTGTCGTAAATCCACGGCCAGCCCAGCACGTCCAGCCCGTGGGTGATGATATTGCCACCCACCCACAGCATCGCCGCCGTGCCGATGGTCGACAGCACAGACATGAACCCCGGCATCGCCTTGACAAGGCCACGGCCAAAGGCCCGCCCCGCCCCCGTGCGACCGGTCGCGGCCATGTGCAGCCCCAGATCATCCATCTTCACGATCAGCGCCACCGCGCCATAGACACCGACGGTGATCACGGTCCCGACGATGGCCAGCGTGATCGCCTCGGTCCAGAAATTGGAATCGGGGATAGCGGCCAGCGCGATGGTCATGATCTCGGCCGACAGGATGAAATCGGTCTTGATCGCACCCGCCACCTTTTCCTCTTCCAGATGCGCCGGGTCTTTGGTGTCGAAATCCGCCTCGACCGCGTGGTCCTTGGCCGGCACCAGCGCGTGATACAGTTTCTCGGCCCCCTCGAAACAAAGGTAGGCACCCCCGATCATCAGCAAGGGCGTGACTGCCCAAGGCGCGAAATTGGCCAAGAGCAGCGCCACGGGCAACAGGATGACCAGCTTGTTCTTCAACGACCCGCGCGCGATGCGCCAGATGATCGGCAATTCGCGGTCGGCTTCAAACCCGTGCACGTATTTCGGCGTCACGGCGGCGTCGTCGATCACCACCCCCGCCGCCTTGGCCCCCGCCTTGGCAGCCGCTCCGGCGATATCGTCGACCGAGGCTGCGGCGACCTTGGCGATGGCCGCCACATCGTCGAGAAGTGCCAGAAGTCCGCTCATGCTGCCGTTCCCTTGCTATACCGCTTCTACCTAGAACAGCGCGCAGCTTTTGCAAAGGTTCGCCGCTGTTAGCGCAAACCGTCGGTGTTTGCGGTAACATGTTGAAATCATGTCGCTTTTGTACTTGCAGCACAGCAAGGCGCGACTATGACGAAACGTGACAACACGCGCAGAGGGCATCGGCATGACCATCACCATCGGGATCAACGGCTTCGGACGCATCGGGCGCTGCACGCTGGCGCATATCGCGGAATCGGGGCGCAACGATGTGCAGGTGGTGGCAATCAACGCCACGGGGCCGCTCGAGACCAACGCGCATCTCTTGAAATACGATAGCGTGCATGGCCGGTTTCCGGGCGTGGTAAAGGTCAGCAATGGCGCGCTCGACCTCGGTCGCGGGCCGATCCGCGTGATGTCTTCCTATGACCCCGCAACCCTCGACTGGGAGGGGGTGGACGTGGTGCTGGAATGTTCGGGCAAGTTCAATGCCCGCGACAAGGCAGCCGTGCATCTGGGGCGCGGGGCGAAACGGGTCTTGGTATCGGCCCCCGCCAAACAGGCCGACAAGACCGTGGTCTACGGCGTGAACCATCGCCAGCTTACGCCCGATCATCTGGTCGTCTCGAACGGGTCTTGCACCACGAACTGCCTCGCCCCGCTTGCCAAGGTGCTGAACGACGCCATCGGCATCGAAAGCGGCATCATGACCACGATCCACAGCTATACCGGCGACCAGCCCACGCTCGACCGCCGCCACGACGACCTTTACCGCGCCCGCGCCGCCGCCATGGCGATGATCCCCACCAGCACGGGGGCTGCCAAGGCGCTGGGAGAGGTGCTGCCCGAACTTGCCGGAAAGCTCGACGGGTCGGCGATCCGCGTGCCAACGCCGAATGTCAGCGCGGTCGATCTGACCTTTGTCGCCGGCAAGACCGTGACCGCCCATGACGTGAACGAAATCGTGCGCGAGGCGGCAGCGGGCTACATGGGCATGGTGCTGGCCTATGATCCCGAACCCAAAGTGTCGATCGACTTCAACCACACGCCGCAATCGTCTATCTTCGCGCCTGACCAGACCAAGGTGGTCGGCGGCCGCACCGTCCGTGTGCTGGCGTGGTATGACAACGAGTGGGGCTTTTCCTGCCGCATGGCCGACGTGGCCGGTGTGATGGGGCGGCTCCTCCAGTAACCGGAGGGGTCATGAGCGACCGCAACGCAGTGATACTGGGCGCCATGGTGATCGGCGCCCTTTTGCTTGATCTGGCCCTGAACGGCGGGGCGGCTTCGTTCTTCCTGGTGCGAAAGCTGGCTGAACTGATTTATTTCCTGTCATTCTGGCGGCATTAACGACAGACTCGGGTTGAAATCCGACACCGTTTCGCGATGTTAGCGCTATCGCAGGTGGCGGGATTCGCCATGAAGCCAGACGAAAGGGAAAGCCATGACCGTCAAGGTTGCCATAAACGGTTTCGGCCGCATCGGGCGTAACGTTCTGCGCGGCATCATCGAATCGGGCCGCACCGATATCGAGGTCGTGGCGATCAACGATCTGGGTCCGGTCGAAACCAACGCGCATCTTTTGCGCTTTGATTCGGTGCATGGCCGTTTCCCCGGCACCGTGACCACCGGCGAAGACTGGATCGACGCCGGACGCGGGCCGATGAAGGTGACGGCGATCAAGAACCCCGCCGAACTGCCCTGGGGCCATGTCGATATCGTGATGGAATGCACCGGCATCTTCACGAGCAAGGAAAAATGCATGGCGCATCTGGAGAACGGCTCCAAGCGCGTGCTGATCTCGGCCCCCGGTGACGGCGCCGACAAGACCATCGTCTACGGCGTCAACCATGAAACGCTGACCGCCGCCGATCTGGTCGTGTCGAACGCGTCCTGCACCACGAACTGCCTGTCGCCGGTCGCCAAGGTGCTGAACGACGTGATCGGCATCGAAAAGGGCATGATGACCACGATCCACAGCTACACCGGCGACCAGCCGACGCTGGATACGATGCACAAGGACCTGTATCGCGGTCGCGCGGCGGCCCTGTCGATGATCCCGACCTCGACCGGTGCGGCCAAAGCCGTGGGTCTGGTGCTGCCCGAGTTGAAGGGAAAGCTTGACGGTTTCGCGATCCGCGTGCCGACGCCGAACGTTTCGGTGGTCGACCTCAAGTTCATCGCCAAACGCGCCACCAGCGTGGAAGAGGTGAATGCCGCGATCAAGGCTGCGGCAACGTCCGGCCCGCTGAAAGGCATCCTCGGCTATACCGAATTCAAGAACGTCTCGTCCGACTTCAACCACGACCCGCATTCGTCGGTGTTCCACATGGACCAGACCAAGGTGATGGACGGAACCTTCGTGTCGATCCTGACGTGGTATGACAATGAATGGGGCTTTTCCAACCGCATGGCAGATACGGCCGTAGCGATGGGCAAGCTGATCTGACGAAAGAACCCCGCCGTTCCGCGGCGGGGCGTTTTCTGACGCAGAAAACGCGGCGGAGTTTGACGCAAACTCCGCTTGCAACCGGTGCGAACCGAAATCTGCGTCAGATTTCGTCGCGGAATTTGCGTCAAATTCCGCTTTGCGTTTTCAGCTACAGCCATGCGCCAAGCGCATAACGGCATCCGCGCCTTGTGCGTTGTTAGCGCCACCATTCCAGCCCATCTATTGAGCAAGCCGAAGGGACAACCGAAAAGCCCTTGGCGATGCAAAGGAATGACAAAATGCTGACCATGATCGAAACGCTGAAAGCCGCCGCCGCCAATCGGGCTGCCTATCGGCGCACCCGCGACGAGATCGCCCGCCTGCCGCGCGACGTGGCGCTCGACCTCGGGATTTTCCCCGAAGATGCGAGCCGGATCGCTTGGGCGACCGTCTACGGTAAATGAGGAATACCGGCACAGGCTGCCGAAGCGGAGGGTAAAAACCCTCCGCTTTTTTCGTTTATCCCAGCTTCTTCTTCAGCGCATCCACCACCGGCGGCGTGACGAATTTCGACACATCCCCCCCAAGCCGCGCAATCTCTTTGACCAGTTTGGATGCTATCGCCTGACGCCGCGCATCGGCCATCATGAAGACGGTCTCGATGCTGGCATCCAATGCGCGGTTCATGCCAACCATCTGGAATTCATATTCGAAATCCGCCACCGCGCGCAGACCGCGCACGATAACGCTTGCCCCGACGTCGCGGGCGCAATCGATCAGCAGGTTCTCGAACGGATGCACGACGATCTCGCCGCCCGTCTTGGCGACAATCGCGGCACATTCGGCTTCGACCATCGCCACCCGCTCTTCCAGCGTGAACATCGGCCCCTTGTCGCGGTTGATCGCAACCCCGATCACCAGACGGTCGACCAGCGCCATCGCCCGCTGGATGATATCGACATGACCCAGCGTGATCGGATCGAAGGTTCCCGGATAAAGGCCGATACGCATGGGTCCCCCTGCCCTGTCTGTCGGCTTGCACGCAACATTATTGCGCCCGCGAAGGCAAGGCCAAAGCGCCGGTCAGAACCCCTTGATCATCCCCTCCAACGCATCCTTTTCCATCGAAAGCTCCATCAGCCGCGCCTTGACCACATCCCCGATCGAGATCAGCCCGACCATCTGGTCACCCTCGAGAACCGGCATGTGGCGAAAGCGCCCGTCGGTCATCTTCTGCAGCACCTCGTCCGCCTTGTCGTCGCGGCGACAGCTGGTGATGCTGGCCGTCATCACCGAATCGACGGTGTCGGCCATGCAGGCCACGCCGCGCCGCCCCAACTCGCGTACGATGTCGCGTTCCGACAGGATGCCATGCACGCGCTTGCCATCGGGCGAGACGATCAGCGCCCCGATCCGGCGCGTCGACAGTATCTCGGCGGCCTTGGCAAGGCTGGTGCCCGGCGGGACCGTGACGACACCGTCATCGGATTTCGATTTCAGGATCTGCTGGACGTGCATCATCGACCTCCCGTTCCATGTGCTGCCGCATCAGGGTCGGCCCGCTGCCCCGAGTCTGTCAAGAAACGATTGTCAAAACGGGAAGTCAGGCCAAAAGCTCCAGCCGCGCCATTTCAGCCCGGATACCGCTGACGAGCAGATCGGCAAAGCGGTTCAACCGCTCTACCCGCCCGTCATCGGCATGGCGGACCAACCAGAAAGCGCGGGTCAGGCTGACCTGTTCAGGAATGATCTTGACCAACCCCGGCGCGGCAGGAAGGGCAAAGTCATGCACGATCCCGACCCCTGCCCCGCAGCGCAGCCAATTGAGCTGGACCGAAACCGAGTTCGACGCCAAGGGCACGCTGGCCGCCCCGATTTCCGACAGGTAATCCAGTTCCTTGTCGAAGATCATATCGGGGATATAGCCGACCATGCGGTGCGACCGCAGATCTTCGGGCTTTGCGATTCTGGTATGACGGGCCAGATAGTCGGGGTGCGCGGCAAGGTGCAGGTGGTAATCGGTCAGCTTCTGCACGGTCAGGCGGCCCGCCGTGGGGCGGCTGACCGCGATGGCCATATCGGCCTCGCGCTTTGACAGGTTGATCACGCGCGGCAGGGCGACGATCTGCACTTCCAGCCCCGGATTTGCATCGCAGATAGCCGCCAGAACCTGCGGCAGCAGGTAGTTGGCGCAACCGTCCGGCGCACCGATGCGGATCTGGCCTGACAGCCCCTCGGGTCCGCTCAAAGCCTCGCGCGCGCCCTCCATCGCCGCCTCGGCACGTTCGGCGTGGGACAGCAGGCGGGTGCCTTCCTCGGTCAGGGCGTAACCTTGCGGTGATTTGGCGAAAAGCCGTGCGCCCATGGCCTCTTCAAGGCGGGCGATGCGGCGGCCCACCGTGGCGGGGTCGATCTTGAGCCGCTTGCCCGCCGCCGACAGGCTTTCGCTGCGGGCCACGGCAAGGAAGATACGCAGGTCGTCCCAGTCCATTGTCGTTCCTCTCATCGCGCCACGACTTGTCTTGCGCCGTGGCCCAAAGCCACGGTGCGCGCCCGACCCGCCCCCCGGGGCGGGCGCACGTATACGTGCACCCACCCCGCAGGTCGGGCGCGCACCTACCGCCACACACTGCATTTCTGCAAAGCCCTTTTGAAATCTTGCCCCTGTTACCAGCATTTCCGCAAGGCTATTGTGCAGCCAGACAAATGGAGGACGCCATGAAAGAGATCGGTCACTGGATCAACGGCAAGCACGTCGCAGGCACTTCGGGCCGCTTTGCCGATGTGTTCAACCCCGCCACCGGCGAAGTGCAGGCCCGCGTCGCACTTGCGACCAAGGCCGAACTTGACGCCGCCACGGCAGATGCCGCCCAAGCGCAAATCAAATGGGGTGCCACCAACCCGCAGCGCCGCGCCCGCGTGATGATGGAATTCGTCCGCCTGTTGAACCGCGACATGCAGAAACTGGCCGAGGCGCTGTCAAGCGAACATGGCAAGACCGTGCCGGACGCCAAGGGCGACATCCAGCGCGGGCTGGAAGTCATCGAATTCTGCATCGGCGCACCACATCTGCTGAAGGGTGAATTCACCGACAGCGCGGGCCCCGGAATCGACATGTATTCCATGCGCCAACCCATTGGCGTTGCAGCCGGAATCACGCCGTTCAACTTCCCCGCCATGATCCCCTTGTGGAAAATGGGCCCCGCCCTTGCCTGCGGCAACGCCTTTATCCTGAAACCCTCGGAACGTGATCCGTCCGTTCCCCTGATGCTGGCCGAACTGTTCCAGGAAGCAGGCCTTCCCGATGGCGTTTTGCAGGTCATCAACGGCGACAAGGACGCGGTCGACGCCATCCTCGACAACCCGATCATTTCGGGCATCGGCTTCGTCGGCTCGACCCCGATTGCCGAATACATCTACGGTCGTGGCTGTGCCAACGGCAAGCGCGTGCAGTGCTTCGGCGGTGCCAAGAACCATATGATCATCATGCCCGATGCCGATATGGACCTTGCCGCCGATGCGCTGGTCGGTGCCGGTTACGGCGCTGCGGGCGAGCGGTGCATGGCGATTTCGGTCGCGGTTCCGGTTGGGGATGAAACCGCCGACCGGCTGATCGAAAAGCTGATCCCGCGCATCGAAAAGCTGAAGGTCGGCCCCTATACCGCTGGCAACGATGTCGATTACGGCCCCGTCGTCACCGCCGCCGCCAAGGCGAATATCCTCAAACTGGTCGAATCCGGCGTGGCGCAGGGCGCGAAACTGGTGGTCGACGGTCGCGGCTTCAAACTGCAAGGCTATGAGGACGGCTTCTTCGTCGGCCCGCACCTGTTCGACCACGTCACCAAAGACATGGACATCTACCGCAAGGAAATCTTCGGCCCCGTCCTGTCGACCGTTCGCGCCAAGACCTACGAAGAAGCGCTTGGCCTTGCGATGGACCACGAATACGGCAACGGCACCGCAATCTTCACCCGCGACGGCGACACGGCACGCGACTTTGCCGCCCGCGTCAACGTCGGCATGATCGGCATCAACGTACCGATTCCGGTTCCCTTGGCCTATCACACCTTTGGCGGCTGGAAGAAATCGGCCTTCGGCGACCTGAACCAGCACGGGCCGGACTCGTTCCGCTTCTACACCCGCACCAAGACCATCACTTCGCGCTGGCCTTCGGGCATCAAGGAAGGCGCGTCGCTCAACTTCAAACCGATGGACTGAACCGGCCATAGCCGTGACTAGCGAAAGGCCGCCTTGTGCGGCCTTTCGTCATTCTTCGCGCTTGATTGTGCGGCCCCGCCCGTTTCAATTGTCCGCGTACAGGGGGACGAGTTATGGACTGGATTGCCGGACTGGGAGACGTGGCGCCTGCGACGCGGGCCGCACTTGCCGCCTTGCCGGCGCGATCCTTGCCAAAGGGGATGGACCTGTTTTCCCCCGGCGACCGGGCGCAGGGCTACCCCGTCGTGCTGGCCGGACGGGTCGAGGTTTATCTGACCGGACCGAACGGCCGCGAAATCATGCTTTACGGCGTCGAACCGGGGCAATCCTGCGTGCAGACAACGCTGGGGCTGCTGGGTGACGAACCCTATTCGGGGGCGGCTGTCACCGTCACCGATTGCGAGACGGTGGTGATTCCCAAACCGCTCTTTCTGCGCCTGATGGATGCCGATGCCGGATTCCGGCTTTTCGTGCTGCGGTCCTTTGGCCAGCGCATGGCCGATCTTACGCGGCTTCTGGAAGCGGTCGCCTTTGGCCGGGTCGAGGCGCGTCTCGCCTCGGTCCTGCTCGATCTGGCCGATGGCCATGTCGTGCGGGCCACCCAATCCGAAATCGCCGCACGGATCGGGTCCGCGCGCGAGGTGGTGTCGCGCAAACTCGACGCCTTCGCGAAATCGGGATGGGTCACCACCGAACGCGGCGAGGTGCATCTGCGCGATCCGGCGGCCCTGCGCCGCGCTTCGGCCGCGACATGAAAAAGGGCGGGGTTTCCCCCGCCCTTTGTCGTTGCAACCTGCCGGATCAGGCCGCTTGCATGCGTGCGGCAGCACCTGCGCGCAGCCCGTAATAGACCGCCCCGCCGATGGCCACGCCAAAGAACCAGCCATAGGTGCCCCACCATGCCGGAAGCACCGTGGTAAAGGTCGGCAGGATCGACGAGAACACCATCCCCACGCCAAGCGCGACGAACGCCTTGCCATGGAAGCCGCCGTTGAACTTGAACTCGCCCTCTTCCTGATACAGCGCGTTCACGTCCAGCCGGCCTTTGCGGATCAGGTAGTAATCCACCATCATGATCCCGAAGATCGGACCCATGGTCGAGCCGATGAAGTTCACGAAATGCGCCGCTCCGGTTTCCCACGGGGCCCAGGGATACAGCACCAGCGCGATGCCTGCCGCGATATAACCGCCCTTTTTAAAGTCGATCTGACGGGGGAAAACGTTGGCAAAGTCGAAGGCCGGCGAGACGAAGTTGGCCACCACGTTGATGCCCAGCGTTGCGACCGCAAAGGTGAGTGCGGCAAGAAGCGCGAGGAACCACGAGTCGAACTTGGCCGAAATCGCCTCGGGATGCAGCAGCACCTCGCCATAGACCGAGAAGGCCGCGGTGGTGGTGACACCTGCCACAAGGCAGAAGGCCAAAAGGTTGATCGGCAGTCCCCAAAGGTTGCCCTTGCGGAGCGCCTTCTCCGACGTGGCATAGCGCGAGAAATCGCAGAAGTTCAGGTAAAGCGCAGCGAAATACGTGATCCAAGTCGCGGCAACGGCGGCAAGGGCTGCGAACGACCCCGGAGCACCGGCAACGCCTGCATCAGCCGTGGCTTTCAGCAACACGTCCTGCGGGATTTCCGACCCGAAGCTGAACGTGCCCGACTTGACGACCAGATACCCGGCAAGAAACAGCATCATCGCCCAGACGGCGGGACCGGCCCAGTCCTGAAACTTGCGGACGGTTTCCATGCCGCGCTGGATGATCAAAAGCTGCGCCGACCAGACGATGACATAGCAGATCACCTCCAGCGTCGAATGGCCAAGGAAATGGCTGGTCTGGTGGAATTCCAGCAGCGCGGGCGAACGGACAAGCAGCGCCACGATGGCCCCGCCAGCGGCTGCCGTTTGCGCGCCGTACCAGAAACAGGCGACGACCGCCCGCACGAGTGCCGGGATATTCGCGCCGAAGGTGCCAAAGGACGCACGGGCCAGCACCGGAAACGGCACGCCGGTGCGGACGCCTGCATTGCCGACCATCGACATCATCACGAAAATCACCAGCGACCCGAAGCCGATCGCGATGACGAAGTTCAGGAAGCTGCCGCACAGCAGGAACAGCGAGGCGGCAAGGTAATAGCCCCAAAGGCTGTGAACGTCGGATGTCCAGACGTTGAAGATCGAGAACGCGCCCCACTTCCTTTCGGTTGCAGGCGCCAGATCCTCGTTGTGAAGCGAGGGTGACGGATTGATCAGTTTCACGGATTGTCCCTTCCTGTGACACGGGGCGTGCGGAGATACTCCGCCGACCGACATGGTCTACGGTTCCGGCTCTGTGGCCGGTTTGGCTAAGCTCGGGTGAAGCCGCATGACGCGACATGTGGTGAACCTGCGCCCAAATGCCACAAGGGGCAATGCCGCTAAAGACGACATGACCTTTCGGCTTTTCTTGAAAAAGCTTGGTCGGGAACCGGTCTTTTACGGGCGGAATCCCGCCCCATGCAGGCTATTCGGCGGCCACACGGCGGGGTTTGAGCATATCGCGCAGGTAGCGCCCGGTGTGGCTCGCCTCGACCTTTGCCACATCCTCGGGCGTGCCGACCGCCACGATCTCGCCGCCACCGTCACCACCTTCAGGACCGATATCGATGATCCAGTCGGCGGTTTTGATGACGTCGAGGTTATGTTCGATCACCACCACCGTATTGCCCTGTTCGACCAGCTCGTGCAGCACTTCCAGCAGTTTGCGGACATCCTCAAAGTGCAGACCCGTGGTCGGCTCGTCCAGAATGTAAAGCGTCCGCCCGGTGGCGCGACGCGACAACTCCTTCGACAGCTTGACCCGCTGCGCCTCACCGCCAGAAAGCGTGGTCGCTTGCTGGCCGACCTTGATATAGCCAAGCCCGACCTGACACAGCGCATCCATCTTCTCGCGGATTGCGGGCACCGCCTGAAAGAAGCCTTGTGCATCCTCGCACGTCATATCAAGAACGTCGGCTATGCTTTTGTTCTTGAACTTAACTTCCAAAGTTTCGCGGTTATACCGCTGGCCCTTGCAGGTCTCGCAGGTCACATAGACATCGGGCAGGAAGTGCATCTCGATCTTGATGACGCCATCGCCTTGGCACGCCTCGCAGCGCCCGCCCTTGACGTTGAAGCTGAAGCGTCCGGGTTGGTAACCCCTCGTCTTGGCCTCGGGGAGACCTGCGAACCAGTCACGGATCGGGGTGAAGGCGCCAGTATAGGTTGCGGGGTTCGACCGCGGCGTGCGCCCGATGGCGCGCTGGTCGATGTCGATCACCTTGTCCAGATGCTCGAACCCCTTGATCGTCTCGCAAGGCGCAGGCGTCTCGCGCGCGCCGTTCAGACGGGTCGCGGCGGTCTTGAACAGCGTCTCGATGGTCAGCGTCGACTTGCCCCCGCCCGAAACGCCCGTCACGCAGACGAACATCCCCAGCGGGAATTCCGCCGTCACGTTCCGAAGGTTGTTGCCCGTGGCATTCACCACCGTCAGCTTCTTGCCCGACCCTTTGCGCCGCACCTTCGGCACCGCAATCTCGCGGCGTCCCGAAAGATATTGCCCCGTCAGGCTGGCCGGATCGGCCTGTATCTGCGCCGGTGTGCCGTGGGCCACCACCTGCCCGCCATGCACGCCCGCACCCGGACCGATGTCGAACACATAATCCGCCTCGCGGATCGCATCCTCGTCATGCTCCACCACCAGCACGGTATTGCCCTGATCGCGCAGGTTCTTGAGCGTGGTGAGCAAGCGGTCATTGTCGCGCTGGTGCAGGCCGATCGACGGCTCGTCCAGCACATACAAAACCCCCGTCAAGCCGCTGCCGATCTGGCTGGCCAGCCGGATGCGCTGGCTTTCCCCGCCTGAAAGCGTGCCCGCATTGCGCGACAGCGTCAGATAATTCAGGCCCACATTGACCAGAAAGCCCAACCGCTCGCGAATTTCCTTCAGGATAGCCCGCGCGATTTCATTCTTCTGCGCGCTCAGGCTGTCGGGCACCGACCCGATCCACGCATAGGCCTCGGCAATCGACATGCGAACCACCTGGCCCACATGCATCCCGGCGATCTTGACCGCCAGCGCCTCGGGCTTCAGCCGGTAGCCATGGCAGGCCCCGCAATCGCGGTTGTTCTGATAGCGCTCGAACTCTTCGCGCACCCATGACGAATCCGTCTCGCGGTAGCGGCGCTCCATGTTCGGCACCACGCCTTCGAAGACGCGGGAAACCTCGTAGATACGGCCGCCTTCGTCATAACGGAACTTTATCTCTTCCTCGCCCGACCCATAAAGGAACACCTGCTGCACCGATGCAGGCAGGTCTTTCCACTTGGTCTTGCGGTCGAACTGGTAGTGCTTTGCCAACGCCTCGATGGTCTGGGTAAAATAGGGCGACTTCTGTTTGGACCACGGGGCCAATGCACCCTGCCCCAGCGTCAGCCCCTGATCGGGCACCATCAACCGCTCGTCAAAAAACAGCTCGACCCCCAGCCCGTCACAGACCGGACAGGCCCCGAACGGCGCATTGAACGAAAACAGCCGTGGCTCGATTTCCGAAATGGTGAAACCCGAAACCGGACAGGCGAATTTTTCCGAATAGGTGATGCGCTGGCCCTCGCCCTCGGCTGGCGCGGTCTCGATGATCGCGATGCCATCGGCAAGGTCCAAAGCCGTGCGGAAACTATCGGCCAGCCGCGTCTGGATGCCATCGCGCACAACGATCCGGTCCACCACCACGTCGATGTTGTGACGGAATTTCTTGTCGAGCGTCGGCGGTTCTTCCAGCTCGTAAAACGCCCCATTCACCTTGACCCGCTGGAACCCCTGCTTGCGCAGCTCGAGGAACTCCTTCTTGTACTCGCCCTTCCGGTCGCGGATGATCGGGGCCAGCAGATAGGCCCGCGCCCCCTCCTCCATCGCCATCACGGCATCGACCATGTCCTGCACCTGCATCGCGGTGATCGGCAGGCCGGTGGCGGGCGAAAACGGCGTGCCGACCCGCGCGAACAACAGGCGCATGTAGTCGTAGATTTCCGTGACCGTGCCCACGGTCGAACGCGGGTTCTTGCTGGTCGTCTTCTGCTCGATGGAAATCGCAGGTGACAGGCCACTGATATGGTCGACATCCGGCTTGCCCATCATGTCGAGGAACTGCCGCGCATAGGCCGACAGGCTTTCGACATAGCGCCGCTGCCCTTCGGCATAGATCGTGTCAAAGGCGAGCGAGGATTTGCCCGACCCGGAAAGCCCGGTGATCACGACCAGTTGGTCGCGCGGAATATCGACGTCGATGCCCTTGAGGTTATGCTCGCGGGCACCCCGCACCTCGATGAACTTCTGCTCGGCCATGCTATCCCCCAGCCGCCCTGAACAAGGCGTATCACAGCGTCAGAGATAGGTGAGCCGGGCCGAGTCTCCAATCGAAAAAAGTGAACAAGTGGTGAACAAGAAGGGAATAAAACGGAACGTGCCGGAAATTTATCGGGGCAGGACGGCCAAACGCCGCCGCGCTTGCCACGAATGCACGGCAATTCCCGACAGGCACAGCAGCAGGGCAAAGCCCGCCAGACCGCCAGGTCCGGCCATTACGATCAGCGCCGCCAGCAGCGGCGTGCCCGTCGTGGTGCCCAGATTGCCCAGTTGCGCCACCGCCCCCGAGGCACGGGCGCGGTCAAGGTCGCTGTCGTTCAGCTGCGGAATTGCGGCGAAACTCGCCCCCTGCACGATGCCCATCGCGGCCGCCAGTGTCAGGCTTGCGGCCAGCATCACCGCGCCCTGCCCCCAGCCGATCCAGAGCGCCAGCGCCGCAAGCGCGCCAACCGCAAACCCCGCCTGCACCAGTTGCACCGCCGTGATCCGCCCCAGCATCCAGACCCCCAGCGTCATGGACACGGCGATCGACAAAAGCGGCATCCCCGCCGCCACGCCCGCCTGCATATCCGGCGGCATAAGCGGCGGCAGCAGGGTCAGTACGGCCACATAAAGCGCTGTGTAGCACACAAAGCCGGTCGCGGGCGCCGCAATGCGCGGCGAGGCATAGATCGCCATATGCTGCCCGACCAGCCCCGTCATAGGATGCCTGACCGCAGCCGGATCGGCGGGCAACAGGCCCCGCAGCACCAGCGCAAACCCCGCCATCCACAGCGCATGCAGCCCGAACAACGGCCCCGTGTCTCCGCCCGACAGCAAAGCGGGGGCCACCACTGCCAGCAACGCATAGGTCACGCCGAAGAAACTGCTCCACAGCGTCATCGCCAACCCCTGATGCCTTGGCGGCGCAAGCCCTGCGATCATGGTCGGGCCGACGACGACAATGGCAAGATGCGAAAACCCCTCGATCCCCCGCGTCAAAAACAGCGCCGCATAGGGCAAGGGCAGGATTTGCACCGCCGACATCACCGCGCCAAGCGCCAGCGCCGCCACGATGGCGCGGCGCGGCCCGATACGGGCGACCAGCAGCCCGGCGGTGGTGCCGAAAACCAGCCCCACGATGCCAACGACCGAAACCAGCAACCCGATGCCGACAGGCCCGTGGTCAGGGTAGCGCGCGGAAAACAGGTCAAAGGCAAAAGACATCTTGCCGAACTGCGCCGCTGCCCCCAGCCCCGCGCACCACAGTGCAAGAACGGTCACGACCGCGCGCATCCTGCCCCCATTTTCTGTCTTCAAATATCCTCGGGGGTGCGGGGGGCGAGCCCCCCGCCCTTTTTCAGAAATGCAGCGCGCGCCCGTAAGCGTCGAGCACGGATTCGTGCATCATCTCCGACAGGGTCGGGTGCGGGAAGACCGTGTTCATCAGGTCTTCTTCCGTCGTCTCCAGCGCCCGCCCGATCACATAGCCCTGAATCAGCTCGGTCACTTCCGCGCCCACCATATGCGCGCCCAAAAGCTCGCCGGTCTTGGCGTCGAAGATCGTCTTCACGAAGCCTTCCGCCTCACCCAGCGCAATCGCCTTGCCGTTGCCGATGAACGGGAAGCGCCCGACCTTGATATCCAGACCTGCCGCCTTGGCCTTCTCCTCGGTCAGACCGACCGATGCCACCTGCGGGTGGCAATAGGTGCAGCCGGCGATGCTGCCCGGCTTGATCGGGTGCGGATGCCCGCCCGCGATCAATTCGGCCACCATCACGCCCTCATGGCTCGCCTTGTGCGCCAGCCACGGCCCGCCCGCGATATCGCCGATGGCGTAAAGCCCGTCCACGCCCGTGCGGCAATATTCGTCCGTCACCACATGGCTGCGGTCGATCTTGACGCCAAGCGCCTCCAGACCAAGATTTTCGACATTGCCGACGATGCCCACGGCGGAAATCACCGTGTCGAATTCGTGCAATTCGGTCTTGCCACCCTGTTCGATATGCGCGGTCACGCCGATACCCGGCTTGCGATCCAGCTTTTTGACCGCCGCCTTTTCAAGGATCTTCATCCCCTGTTTGATGAACGCCTTCTTGGCGAATGCCGCGACTTCGGCATCTTCCACCGGCAGGATCCGGTCCATCACCTCGACGACCGTGGTATCGGCCCCCAGCGTGTTGAAAAAGCTCGCAAATTCGATCCCGATCGCGCCCGAGCCGATGACCAGCAGCTTTTTCGGCATCCGCACCGGTTGCAGCGCGTGACGGTAGGCCCAGACCAGATCGCCATCGGCTTCCAGCCCCGGCAGTTCACGCGCCCGCGCACCGGTCGCCAGAATGATCGCAGGCGCGGCCAGTTCTTCCACGCCCTTGTCGGTTTTCACCGAAACGCGGCCCTTGGCGGAAATGGTCGCCTCGCCCATCACCACGGCAATCTTGTTCTTCTTCATCAGGTGCCCGATGCCCGACGACAACTGCTTTGCCACCCCGCGCGACCGCGCCACCACGGCGGGCAGATCAAAGGACACGCCACTGGCCGAAAGCCCGAATTCCTTGGCCCGATGCATCAGGTGGAACACTTCCGCCGACCGCAGCAGCGCCTTGGTAGGGATGCAACCCCAGTTCAGACAGATGCCGCCCAGATTTTCGCGCTCGACGATCACGACCTTCTTGCCCAGCTGGGCAGCACGGATCGCGGCGACATAGCCGCCCGGACCCGCGCCGATCACGATCACATCGTATGTGGCGGCCATGGTTTCCTCCCTCAAGAAAAGTAGTTTGGCCTTAAACTATATGTATGGGCCAAGCAACGACCGCAACGCCGTGACCCTATGCGCCATCTGCATGGCTAGCCTGCAAGGCACGGACAACCGCGCCATAGCCGCCCTGTTCCAGAAACGCGGCCTCGTCCGGGGTCGAGGTCCGGTCCAAAGCGGCGTTGCGGTTCGGAAAGCGCCCGAAGCGCGAAATGACGTCTTGGTGCGCGCGGGCGTGCAGCAGCAGATCGGGGTCGGTCATGCGTTCCCCGATCAATGCCACGCACAACGCCTGATCTTCCGCGTTTTCCGAATGTTCGAGCGGCAGGTAGAAAAACTGCCGCTCGGGTTCCGGCGCGTTCATGTCCCAGCCCTCGGCAATCGCCGTCTTGGCGGCGGCCAGCGCCAAGGGGTCGGTGGCGAAACTGTCGGCCTTGCCGCGAAACATGTTGCGCGGCAACTGGTCGGTCAGGATCAGAAAGGCCAATGTGCCCACCGTGCCCTCGACCCAATGGTCCAAGCCGCCGTCACGCGCGGCTTCCCACAGGTCCTGAAACATCAGGCAGGCGGCGTCGATCTCGTCGCCACCGGCATACCAGCCTTCGGGGCCGACATCGCCCAGCCAGAAATCGAGCACTTGGACAGGGTCGGACATGGGGCGCGCCTTTCGTTAGGCGCAAAGCCTGACAGGCTTTGGCAGGTGGTGCAAGGCAAGGCAGGCTTTACCGCCCCTGCCCCTTTTCCATCACTGCCGCCGCTGCAACCGGCGAGGCTGTCGGCACGAGGTTGGCGAAATGCCCCGTTCCGGCAGGGGCTGCACGGCGCGTCATCCGCCACAGTGCATATCCCGCCAGCGCCACGTAAAGCACCGCGATAAAAAGGAAAAACCCCGCAGGCCCGATCCGCCCCATGATCCAGCCGGTAACAAGCGGGCCGAAGATCGCGCCAAACCCGTTCAGAAAGATCATCCCCGCACTGGCCGCCGCCATGTCATCCTTGCCGAGAAAGTCGTTGGTATAGGCGATCAGCAGCGCATAGACCGGATTGGTAATCCCGCCCAGCAGCAGCGCCACCACCAGAAGCAGCGTAAACGGCAGGTCGACCACGACCGGCACCACCATCACCACCGCAGCCACGGCGGAAAGCCCCATGATCAGCTTCCTGCGGTCCATCCGGTCCGACACCCAGCCGATCGGGTATTGCAGCACCAAGCCGCCGACATAAAGCGCGCCGATGAAGATCGAGATGTCGCGCACCGACAGCCCCTTCATCGACCCCCAGACCGCCGCCATGCCGAACATCGCGGAAAACACGCCCCCCGTCAGCAGCATCCCCACGCAGCCAAGCGGCGAGATGCGAAACAGCGCGCGGAACGACAAAGCCTTTGTCGTCTCGAACGTGGGTGCAGGCGTAGGGGCCAGCAGCAGCGGCAAAAACGCCAGCGACACCAGCACCGAAGGAATGACGAACAGCGTGAACCCCGAAGGGTCCGACACGTTGAGCAAGGCTTGGGACGCGATGATCCCCAGCATCTGCACGATCATATAGGCCGAAAGCGCCTGCCCCCGCGTCTCGTTCGTTGCGGCGTTGTTCAGCCAGCTTTCGGTGGTGATATAGATGCCCGAAAAACAGAACCCGATCATCACCCGCAACAGCGACCACACGATCCAGTCAGGCGCCACCGGATAGACCACCAGCACCGCCGAGATGATCGACCCGAGTGCTGCAAAGACCCGCACATGCCCCACCTTCCTGATCATCGCAGGAGCCATGCGCGACCCGAACAGGAACCCCGCGAAATAGGCCGACATGACGATGGAAATCTGGAAGGTCGAAAATCCCTCGATGCTTCCCCTGATCCCCAAGAGCGACCCCTGTATCCCGTTGCCGACCATCAGCAGCATGACGCCCAGCAAAAGCGGCCACGAGGTGCGAAGGACGGTCAGCATGGCGGCTTCTTTCGGAACGGAACAACGGAAACGCTAGCACGGGTAGCACAAAAACGGCGCAGGAAAACGACAGGCAGGCCCGTGCCCCCGTCAGAGTCAGGGTCAGCGCCCGCGTGGGGGCACCAGCAACGAGGAATCACCATAGCTGAAAAACCGGTAACGGCTGGTTACGGCATGGTCATAGATGCGGCGGATGCGGTCCTGCCCCATCAGGGCTGACACCAGCATCATCAGCGTCGATTTGGGCAGGTGAAAGTTCGTCATCAACGCATCGGTGATCTGGAACCGGAAACCGGGGTAGATGAAAATATCGGTCGGCCCGACCCAAGGCTCCACTTTCCCCGACCGCCCCGCACTTTCGATCAGCCGCAGCGCAGTCGTGCCAACGGGAATGATCCGCCCCCCCGCCGCCTTGGTCGCGTTGATCTCCGCCGCGGCTTTCGGCGTCACCTCGCCCCATTCGGCGTGCATGCGGTGGGTGGTCACATCCTCTACCTTGACGGGCAGGAAGGTGCCCGCACCCACATGCAGCGTGACTTCGGTAAATGTCACACCCATATCTGCCAGCCTCTGCAACAGCGCCGCGTCGAAATGCAGCGATGCGGTGGGGGCTGCGACGGCTCCGGCATGGCGGGCAAAGACGGTCTGGTAATCGTCGCGGTCCTGCGCGTCGGGCGCGCGTTTCGCCGCGATATAGGGCGGCAGCGGCATCGCCCCGGCCTCGGCCAGCGCCGCGTCGAAATCGTCGCCTGTCAGGTTGAAGACCAGCCGCAGATCGGTTTCCGACTTTTCCGCCACCGTGGCCGAAAGCGCATCGGAAAACCTGATAACCTCGCCCGCGTTCACCTTGCGAAGCGGTTTGGCCAGCGCCCGCCAGCCTGTGGCTTGCGGCTCCAAAAGCGTGATCTCGACCTTCGCCACCGCCTCGCCGCGCGCCCGCGTGCCGGTCAGGCGGGCGGGGATGACGCGGGTGTTGTTCAACACCAGCCGGTCACCGGGGCGGAAAATGTCAGGCAAGTCATAGACGTGCCGGTCTTCGATGCTGTCACCCTGCGCCAGCAGAAGCCGCGCATGGGTGCGCGGGCGGGCGGGCCGCGTGGCGATCAACTCGTCTGGCAGGTCAAAATCGAAATCCGACAGTTTCATCCGCCGTTGTCTCCAAGTCTGGGGGGAGGGCTGCGGAACAACTCGCGGAACCGTCCGGGGGTGAGAATGGACAAGGGGTTGACCGAGACGGACGCCCCGCTCGCATCGCCATTGACCTCGTAATTAAAGCCGAAGAACCCTTCACCGCGCTTGGTCAGGAACGATCCGATCCCGTTGAGCAGGTAAAGCGGCGAAACCACGCCTTGCAGATGCATTTCCTTGCTTGTCGTGCCGTAAACCCCCGCCATCGACACTCCAAGCGACGCCCCCACGGCGGACGCGCGCGAAATCTGCACCGCACCCGGCGTGACGGTGAAATCGCCCACCGCCTCGTTGAACAAAAGCCCCTCGCCGTTCAACTGCTCCAGCAGCCCCACGACCGACACCGCCGACAACAATTCGGCTAGCACCGGCGCATTGGCCACGCGCACACGGGTGATGGTGGCGCTGCCCGCATAGACACCGGGCGGGCCGGCAGGCGTCAACAACATATCAAGCGTGCCGCCACGCGCCGAGGCAAAGACCCCCGCACTGTCGAGCACCGCGCCCGCATTCTCCGACCTGATCCGCACCGCAGCGCCATTTGCCGAGGGCACGACGGTGCCGGTCACGGCGGCAATCCCGTTGACCAGACCGTCGAAACTGCCGTTGAACCCGCCGCGCGGGGTGAAGCGGCCCGCAAAGCCGGTCAGGCGCAGGTCATCGGAAATCCGCACCTCGTCTAGGCGGGCGGTGATCGGGATATCGGCCCCCGCCCCGCCATCGCCGCCGGTGCCGGTGCCGGTGCCGGTGTCCATCTTGCGGATATCGACCGCCCCGCCGGTCAGCGCCACGGACACCGCTTTGCCAGCCCCGCGCCCCGTAATCTCGACCCCGCCCGCGAACCAGTCACCAAGCGAGACCGACCCGAAACGCGCCACATCCAGCCCGCCATCGCCGCGCAGGCTGATGCTGCCGCTGGCCGCCAACCCCGGCGCGTCGAGGGTGATGCTGTCTACCACAGGGGGCTGCGACAGCACCGCGCTGACGGCAAGCCGCCCCTGCACATCGGCCGCTTTCGACCAGCCCGTGCCGGGAATTGCCATGGAAATGCGGTTCAGGTCCGACACCAGCGACAGACGCGGCGCAGCACCCTTGGGCAATTCTATCGTCACCTGCGCTTGGCCCGTGCCCCGAACCATCGCCTCCGGCAGGCCGAGGTTGAATTCCGAAACCGTCAGCGGCGACAGTTCCGCCGTTCCCTCGATCCTTGCCTTGCCCGCCGCATCGGGACCGAATGGCTGCCAGAAGGTCACACCGAACGGCACGCGCCCTACCGCACCCTGCCCCGCGATCCGTAACCCCTTTGGGTCGGCGCTGACCGAAAGGTCAGGCGCTGTCACCAGCTTGTCCCTGACCAACTGGGCCGAGGAAAACCCCGCCACGCGCCCGTTCACCGCAAAGCTCACATCACCCGGCATGATGCGCGGGATCAGCGGAAAGCGCAGCACCGCATCCAGCGTGGCTTGCCCCTCGCCGATTTCGACGGGACGGTTGGCCTTGGTCAGAAAGCGGAAGGGCGGCTCGTCCAGTATCGACAGCGCGGCGGTCAGGGTGGAACGGGTCTTCAGCCGAACTTCGGCCTGCGCCGGTTTCCGTGTGATATCCAGCACCGAAAACACCGACCCCGCCATGTCGATATCGCCACCCAGAGGGGGCGTCACCACTCCCTTGGAAAGCACCATCGTGTAGGTCTGGCCCTCGATCGTGGCGTAACCGCTGGCCCGCACGATCGGCGGCAGGGTGCGGATGAAGCGCACCTCGGTCTTGCTGAAATCATAGCCCATCTGCAACCGCGTGGGCTTGCCCGGCTGCACCCGCAGGGCCGACCGCACATCGGACAGCCTGCCTTGGAGCACGTTTTCCGCCAGCCATTTGCGCGTGTTGGGCACCAGCGATACCGGCCAAAGCTGAAGCAGGTTGTCGGTCGTGATCTCGTCCAGCGCGCTGTCGACGGCGGCGGTCCAACCGTCATCTCCGGCACCGACCGTCCCCTTGGCCGAAAGCCTGTGGCCGCTTTCGATCAGGGAAATCTGGCCGATGTCGATCTTGAACGGGTCAAGCCGCAGCCGCAGGTCTATCGCCCCTTCGGAAAAGCGCACCGGCTTTTCGAACAGGCCCGCCGGATCGACCATCGCTTCCGACACATGGATCTGCGTGGCGAAAGCCTGCGGCAGGCGGCTGCCCAAAGGCCCGGTCAGATAGGTGCCATCCGCCGATTGCAGATAGCTTTGCCCCACAGCCTTTATCCGCAGCGACGGGCTTTCCACGTTCAGCGTGGTCAGCTTCATCCGGCCCCGGTCGGGATCATAGACCAGTTCCAGCGTGGCGCGGTCAAAGGGCACAGGTGCTGCGGCTTGCGTCGGACGCAAGGCGCCCTTGCCAAGCGTCAGGCTGGCGTCAAGCGCCGTGATGCCTTCGGCCCCCAGCGTGGCGGCAAGACGGCCCGAAATCGGCGCATCCAGCACCCGCAGCGCGGCCAGAAGCGGGGCCTGATCGGCGATATCCACCGCCGCCACCTGATCGACCGTGGCCGTGATCCGCGCCTCGGTCGCGGTCTTGTCGGAAATGATCGTCAGCACCGCCTGCGCGGGCTGACCCGACGCGCCCAGCATCGAAATCCCCAACTCGGCGCGGATGTCGCGGGCGCGGTTTTCCAGCCGCAAGCGGCCGTCACCCACCTCCCATGTCCGGCGCGACCGGTCGTCGCGCAGCGAAAGCGCCAGCGCGTCCGCCTCGATGCTTTGCAGGCGCGACAGCACAGGCAGCGCAAAAGCCGCATCGACCAGATCGAACAGCGCCGGAATGCCATCGATCTGCGCGCCCAGTTGCCCCGAGCCAAGCGCAAGGTCGAACCGCCCTTCGGCGTCGCGGCGCAGATCGACCCGCGCTCCGCTGATCCGCAGGTTGCGCGGACGCACCGCACCTTCGAGCAGGCTGTCCAGATCAAAGGTGATCCCGGTCTCGGGCAGCGTCAAAAGCGGCTTGCCCGCCGCGTTCTGCACCCGCAAATCATCAAGCCGCAGGCGCGGCACCCAATCGGCATCGAACCCGATCTCGATCCCGCCCAGCGACAAAGCCCCTTCGGGCAACATCCCGTCGACCGACCGGTTCAACCGCGTCTCGACCTCGGCCACCACCCAGACCGGCATGCGGATCGACGTGCCGGTCAGCCCGAGTGCGGCGACCAGCGCTGCAAACCCCAGAACCAGCGCAAAGAGAAAGCCCAGAAAACTGTGCGGCAGGTAGCTGCGGCGCTTGCGCGGCAGCGAAGTCGGCGGGGGCGGCGGCGGCGCGGCAGGTTCGGGCACAGCGGCTTGAACCGACGCGGGAATATCCGCATCGGGGCCAGCACCCGAACCCGCGCCCGCTTCCGCGCTTTGTGTCGCCCTGACCTCGGTCATTCCCGCCCTTGTCGCCCTGCCCGACGCGCATCAGCGCATCCTTGCCGCGGGGATTGCCTTTATCTTTGCCCAAAGGCAACTAGAACGCAAAGCACAGTACTTCAAAATGCAAGGAGCCGCCCAGATGATTACCGCAGGTGCCGCCGCGCCCGATTTCTCCCTTCCCCGCGATGGCGGGACCGAGGTCACGCTTTCCGCCCTTCGCCCCGGCAAGGTGGTGCTTTACTTCTACCCCAAGGATGACACGCCCGGCTGCACGCTCGAAGCGCAGGATTTCACCGCGCGTCTGGCCGATTTCACCGCAGCCGGAACCACGGTGATCGGCATCTCCAAAGACAGCGTCAAGGCGCACGACAAATTCTGCAAGAAGCATGGCCTCGGCGTGATCCTCGCCTCGGACGAAGCGGGCCACACCTGCGAAGACTACGGCGTCTGGCTGGAAAAAAGCATGTATGGCAAAACCTACATGGGGGTCGAACGCACCACCGTGATGATCGACGGCACAGGCACCGTGGCGCGGGTCTGGAACAAGGTCAGCGTAAAGGGCCACGCAGACGAGGTGCTGGCGGCGGCACAGGCGCTTTGATGCTGTCACTGGCCGAACGGGCGGTGCAGGTGCTGCAAACGGCGGACGGGCGCGCCAAGGCCGCACTTGGCCGCGCCCATGCCGCAGACTGGTTCGCCGCCCGCGCGGCAGGCACTCGCCTGCCCGTCGGCCATGCTGCCCCGCCCCTGCGCCCCGCCCGGCCCGAAAAGCCCGACCTGCTCGACCCGCGCGACGTGCCGCGCCGCAGGCCCGGATCGGCGCAGGGGCGCATCGCGCTTTTGCACGCCGTGGCCCATATCGAGTTGAACGCCGTCGATCTGCACTGGGATATCATCGCCCGCTTCACCCACCAGCCCATGCCGCTTGGCTTTTACGACGACTGGGTCAAGGCCGCCGACGAAGAAGCCAAGCATTTCAATCTGGTATCCGATTGTCTTGAAGCACTCGGCAGCCATTACGGCGCCCTGCCTGCCCATGCCGGAATGTGGCGCGCCGCCGAAGATACGGCCGATGACTTCATGGGTCGCCTTGCCGTCGTGCCCATGGTTCTCGAAGCCCGCGGGCTTGATGTGACGCCCGGCATGATCGAGGTTTTCCGCAAGGCAGGCGATACCGGAGCCATCGCCGCGCTCGAAACCATCTATGCCGAGGAAGTGGGCCACGTCGCCTATGGCTCGAAATGGTTCAACTGGCTCTGCGGGCGTGATGGCAGCGACCCGAAAGAGGTGTTCCACCGCCTCGTGCGGCACTATTTCCACGGAACCCTGAAGCCCCCCTTCAACGAGGAGAAACGCGCCGAGGCAGGCTTGCCGCCCGATTTCTACTGGCCACTGACCGAAGACCTGCCAAAGGTCACGGCTGAAGAAACATCCAGTCTATAACCAAGGTTTACGGAACCAAGCGCGCTTCGGCGGGTTTACGCCGATTATAGGCGGATTCTCGGGCCTTGCCTTGGGCATCCGGTCAAAAATGTTGCGACAGTGTGGGTCGGTGGCTAATCAGATGGCGTCCCCCTCGGGGGCGAACCCTACTGTCCAGCCGCGATCGGAACCCTCGAAAGTGCTAGCCCGTGTCTCTTACCGGATAAATGCCGCAGTCGAGCGGTATCTTCCCGAGCAACGCCTTTTCCTGAAATCCGATACCGATACGCGCTTCATCCGCTTGCGCCCCCTGACCCAGGCCATAGCCCTGTCGGCCGCCACCCTGTTCGTCGCCTGGACGATTCTGGCGACCGCGATCCTGATGATGGACAATATCGGTGCCGGATCGTCGCGCGAACAGACGCAGCGCCAGCAGGCGGTCTATGAACAGCGGCTCAACGCGATGTCCGACGACCGCGACCGCCGCGCCGAGGAAACGCTGCGCGCGCAGGAACGCTTCAACCTTGCGCTGCGGCAAGTGGCGCAAATGCAGGGGCGGCTTCTGGCCTCCGAGGACCGCCGGCGCGAACTCGAAACCGGCGTCGACGTGATCCAGAAGACGTTGCGCCGCACCATCAAGGAACGCGACGAGGCACGGGCAACCATGGCCTCGCTGACGCTGGCCGACGCGCAGACCGGCGCCTCGGCCCGCGGCGCCGAAGGCAAGGCCAAGGATACCGAAGCCACGCTGTCGTATCTGACCGATGCGCTGGGGGCCGCCGCCAAAGAGCGTGACGCGATGGCCGGCACCGCCGAACAGGCCGATCTGCGCCTGTCGGAAATGGAAGCCGACAAGCGCGCCATGCAGCGCCGCACCGACGAGATTTTCACCAAACTCGAAGAGGCGCTGACCGTATCGGTCGAGCCTCTGGACAAGATGTTCCGTCAGGCCGGCCTGTCGCCCGACGACCTGCTCTCGACCGTCCGCAAGGGCTATTCCGGTCAGGGTGGCCCACTCGCCCCGCTGACGCTCTCGACCTCGGGCCTGTCCGGATCGCCGGAAGAAACGCGGGCCAACGCCCTGCTCTCCGGCCTCGACCGGATGAACATGTACCGTATCGCCGCGTTCAAGGCGCCCTTCTCGATGCCCGTCAACACCCCCGTGCGCTATACCAGCGGCTTCGGCGGCCGCAACGATCCCTTCGGTCGCGGGCACCGCAACCACGAGGGTCAGGATCTGGCCGGTGCCTACGGCGCGCCGATCCTTGCCACCGCCGACGGTGTCATCACCTATGCCGGATGGGAATCGGGCTACGGCCGTCTGGTCAAGATCAAACACGCCTTCGGTCTGGAAACCCGCTACGGGCACATGTCGCAGATCCGCGTCAGTGTCGGCGATAGGGTATCGCGCGGCGACCGGATCGGTGATATGGGCAACTCAGGACGCTCGACCGGCACCCATCTTCATTACGAGATCAGGGTCGACGGCAATGCAATCAACCCGATGACCTTTATAAAGGCAGCGCGCGATGTTTTCTAAAAGCAAGATCAACGAACCCGGCCCCAAGCCTACTGAAATCGAAAGACCCAAGATGCCGGAGCAACCCGCTCCGAAACCGCCGAGCGAGTTTGTCTCTTCCGCTCCCAAGGTAAAGGCGGCCGCGTCCGTCCTGTCGTCTGACCTGACCGTGATCGGCAACCTGCGTACCACCGGCGACATCCAGGTCGAAGGCACGGTCGAAGGCGACATCCGCGCCCATCTGCTGACCGTCGGCGAAAGCGCCACCATCCGCGGCGAAATCGTCGCCGATGACATCGTGGTCAATGGCCGCGTCGTCGGTCGCGTGCGCGGGCTCAAGGTGCGCCTGACCGCAACCGCACGGGTCGAAGGCGACATCATCCACAAGACCATCGCAATCGAAAGCGGCGCGCATTTCGAAGGCTCGGTCCAACGTCAGGAAGACCCCCTGTCGAACGGCCGCGCCTCAGCGCCCGTCACGCCGGTCAGCACCGCGCCCAAGGCCGAGTGACAGGCCAACCATCCGGTCATCAGGGCGCCTTCGGGCGCCCTTTTTCAATGCCAGATCACAGCGCGCCGATAGAGATGCCATGACGCATGGCCCAGCACCGGCAAGACGATGAACAGCCCGAAGAACAGCGTGGCCATCCCGGCAAACAGCAGCACCCCGATCAGCGCGCCCCATCCCAGCATCACCACCGGATTGGCCCGCACCAGCGCGACCGAGGTCAGCATGGCGGTGACGAAATCCACCTCGCGGTCCAGCAGCATCGGCAGGCTGACAACCGTCAGCGCGTAAAGCAGCGTGGCCAGCGCCGCCCCGACAGCCGTGCCAAAGGCCAACATCCCCAGCCCCTGCCCCGTAGCAAAGATGCCAAGCGATGACGACACGTTGACCAGCGTGGCCTGCCCCAGAAACAGCGCAAAGATCATATGCGCCAGAAAATTCCAGAACAGGAAGAACACCACGATCACCACCGCCATCGACGGCACCTGCCGGTCCTTCTGCCGGAACACAACGCCAAGGATATCGCGCAAACCGAACCCCTCGCCCGCCTCGCGCCTGCGGCTGATCTCGTAAAAACCGCAGGCGATGAAGGGGCCCAGAATCGGAAACCCCGCTCCGGCAGGCAATGTCCACCACAACTGGCCCTGCGCGCTGAAGGCAAAGACCAAAAGCCAGCCGCCCGTGACATAGAAAACCGAGAAGAACGCGCCATATAGCGGCTCGGCCCTGAAATCGCGCCACCCCGCCCGCAGCGAAGCGGTCAGGTCGCCTGCGTCAAGCTGCAACACCTCGGGCGCGGTCCTTGCGCCAGTTACGGTCTGGTCGGTCATGCGTTCCCCCGTTTGCCACAGGGTAAGCGCGGAAGCGTTGGCGCGAAAAGATGTATCTGGCCGCGATCAATCGTCGGCCATCGCCTCGGCGCGTGATTTGCCCGCCACATCCATCGCCAGCGTCGCCGCCATGAAGCGGTCGAGGTCGCCATCGAGCACGCCTTGGGTATCGGACGTCTCTACCCCTGTCCGCAGGTCTTTGACCATCTGGTAGGGTTGCAGCACATAGGACCGGATCTGGTTGCCCCATCCGGCGTCGCCCTTGGCCGCATGCTGGGCATTGACCTCGGCGTTGCGCCGGTCAAGCTCTAGCTGGTAAAGCCGCGATTTCAGCGCGTTCATCGCGATCTCGCGGTTCTGGTGCTGCGATTTCATCGAAGACGTCACCACGATATTCGTCGGCAAGTGGGTGATCCGCACCGCCGAGTCGGTGGTGTTCACGTGCTGCCCACCGGCGCCCGACGACCGATAGGTGTCGATACGGATTTCATTGTCGGGCACCACGATCTCGATATTGTCATCGACCACGGGGTAAACCCAGACCGACGAAAACGACGTATGCCGCCGCGCCGCTGAATCATAGGGCGAGATGCGGACCAGACGATGCACGCCCGATTCCGATTTCAGCCAGCCATAGGCGTTGGTCCCGGAAATCTTGTAAGCCGCAGACCGTATCCCCGCCTCTTCGCCCGAGGTTTCAGACTGCAACTCGACCTTGTAGCCCTTCTTTTCCGCCCAACGCACATACATGCGCGCCAGCATCGACGCCCAGTCACAGCTTTCCGTGCCACCGGCACCTGCGTTGATTTCAAGGAAGGTGTCGTTGCCATCGGCCTCGCCGTCCAGAAGCGCCTCAAGCTCTTTCGCCGCAGCCACATCGACCAGAGCCTTCAACGCGGCCTCGGCCTCGGTGACGATCTCGGCATCACCCTCGGCCTCGCCCATCTCGATCAACTCGACATTGTCGCTCAACCCGCTCTCGATCATCTTGTAGGTCGAAACCGCATCCAGCAATTGCTGACGCTCGCGCATCAGCTTTTGCGCCTTGGCAGGGTCGTTCCACAGGTCGGGCGCTTCGATCATCGCATCGAATTCTTCAAGCCGATGGGTCGCGGTTTCCCAGTCCAGCCGTTGCGCCAGCAGCTTGAGCGATTTCTTGATCGCTTCGATGGTGTTCTGCGTTTCGGCGCGCATCGGGGTTCGTCCTGTCTTGATCTTCGCTGCGCGTGATAACGCCAAGGGCGGCAACGGGCAAGTCCCGCGCCCGGTCAGTAAAGCCCGCCGGAACTGAGCGTGCCGAAATCGGCCTTTTTCGGGATGACGGCAGTTTCGCCGCTCGACGTGGTCACAGTCGCCTCGCCTTCGCCGCCATCGCTTTCGCCGTATGCGAACAGGGGAAGGTTGGACCCCATCGCAAAGCCGCCATCGACCAGCATACCGATCCCCACCAGCCCGTCGGGACCGTCGCGGAAATATTCCGGCTGCACATTCGGGCCGCTCGCATCATCAGGCAACAGCGCGCCGGTAAAGCGGTCCAGCTTTACGAACCGCCCTCCCGGAGGCACGCGGAATTCCGACCCGCCGTATTTCTTGACCGCCTCGGACATGAACTTCTGGAAAACCGGCCCGCAGAACCCGCCGCCCGAAGCCCCGCCGCCCAGACTGCGCGGCTGATCGTAGCCGATATAGCAGCCCGCCGCGATATTGCTGGTAAAGCCGATGAACCACACGTCCTTGGCGTCATTCGTCGTGCCGGTCTTGCCCGCCACAGGCACCGGCAGGTTGACCGACCCCGAAGCAGTGCCGCGCTGTACCACGCCCTGCATCATGGATGTCAACTGATAGGCCGTGATCGCATCCATCACCCGCTCGCGTTCCGACCGCAGCGTCAGCCCCTGCCCCGCAGGCAACGTCGTCGCGTTGCAATCCTGACAGATGCGGGTGTCGTGGCGGTAAACCGTGCGCCCGAACCGGTCCTGCACACGGTCGACCAGCGTCGGCTCCACCCGCTCGCCCCCGTTGGCGAACATCGAATAGGCGGCGACCATCTTGAACAGCGTCGTCTCCTGCGCGCCAAGCGCATTGGCAAGGAACGGTTGCATCGGCGAATAGACCCCGAAGCGTTCGGCGTAATCGGCGACCTTTTCCATGCCGATTTCCTGCGCCACGCGCACGGTCATCAGGTTCCGGCTCTGCTCGATTCCTGTCCGCAACGGCGTCGGCCCGTAAAACTTGTTCGACGCGTTCTTCGGAGTCCACAACCCTTGCGCCGTTTCAACCTCGATCGGCGCGTCGATCACGATGGTGCCGGGTGTGAAACCACTGTCGAGTGCTGCGGCATAGACAAAGGGCTTGAAGCTCGACCCCGGTTGCCGTGTGGCCTGTGTCGTGCGGTTGAAAACCGATTCCTGATAGGAAAACCCGCCCTGCATCGACAGCACGCGCCCCGAATAGACATCCATCGCCATAAAGGCGCCCTGCACCTCGGGGATCTGGCGCAGCGACCAGCGTTCGAAACTGCCGTCATCATTCGTGACTTGCCGCACCAGAACCACATCGCCCACCGCCAACAGATCGGCCGCGACCTTGGCCTTGCGCCCAAGCGAGCCGTCGGCTTCCAGCTTTCGCGCCCATGTCACATCCTTGGCCGGAATCACCGCCTCGTCGGGCTGGCCCTCGATCCCGATCGTAGCATCGGTCTCGCCAAGCTCCAGCACGACGGCGGGCGACCATCCGGCCACATCGCGCGGCACTTCGACGCCTGCAAGCGCGCTGCGCCAATCGGCCAGTTCTTCGGCTGTCAGCGCCTTTTTCGTGCCCCGCCAGATACCCTGCGAGCGGTCGTATTTCTCAAGCGCCTCGCGCAGGGCGGCAGCGGCGACCACCTGCATTTCGGGGTCGACCGTGGCGCGGATCGACAGGCCGCCGGCAAAGAATTCATCCTCGCCAAAGGTGGTCGAAAGCTGGCGGCGGATTTCGTCGGTGAAATAGCTGCGCGGCGGCAGCGCCTCGCGGAAGGCGGGGAAATCGCCGTTCTGCACGGTCAAAAGCGGGGTCGCGGCCTCGGCCTTGGCAACTTCGGGCGTGATATAGCCATCCTCGGCCATCCGGTTCAGCACATAGGCCCGGCGTTCCAGCGCACGGTCCTTGTTCCGCACGGGGTGCATTTCCGAAGGCGCCTTGGGCAGGGTGGCGAGGTAAGCCACCTCTCCCGCCGTCAACGCCGTGAGCGGCTTGTTGAAATAGGTCTGGGCAGCGGCGGCCACGCCATAGCTGTTCTGGCCAAGGAAGATTTCGTTCAGGTAAAGTTCAAGGATCTTGTCCTTGGACAGCGATTCTTCCAGCCGTGTGGCAAGGATGATTTCCTTGATCTTGCGCTCGCCCGTGCGGTCGCCCGACAAAAGGAAGTTCTTCATCACCTGCTGGGTAATGGTCGACGCCCCCCGCACCTCGCGCCCGCGCGACAGGATCGCATCGCGAAAGGCCGCAGCCATGCCGCCCACGTCATAGCCGTGGTGGGTGTAGAAATTCTTGTCCTCGGCGCTGATGAAGGCCTCTTTGACCAGATCGGGAATATCCTCGATCGGCACGAAAAGCCGCCGCTCCTTGGCGAATTCGTCGATGATCTCGCCCTCGCCGGAATAGATGCGGCTGATCGTCGGCGGCGTATACTGGGCAAGGCTCTCGTGGCTCGGCAGGTCGCGGGAATACATGTAGAAGATGCCGCCGATCGACAGGGCCGCAAACAGGATCCCCAGCGTCACCGCCGTAAAGATCGCCCCAAGAAAAGACCCGACGAATCTGACCACGCCCAAAACCCCGCCCAAAACATGCCGCGCCAGCCTTGCGCCCGCGCCTTATACACGCGCAAGGCGCGTCAGGTCAAAACGATGGCGTGACAGGGCACGGAATGTCGCCGTCACTGCTTGCGCAGGGCCTGATCGGCCGCGTGCCAGTCGCGCAGACCAGCGATGATCGCGCCCTGCATCTGGTCGCGCCACGCCGGATCGTTCAACCGCTTCAAATCCGAACCCGAAGACAGAAACCCCAGTTCCAGCAAGACCGACGGGATGTCGGGCGATTTCAGCACCGAAAACCCCGCCTGCTGGATCGGGTGGCGGTGCATCTTGACGCCCGCCGCCTGTATCGCCGCAGCCAGCGCCCCGGCCAGACGGTCGATGCGGGGGGTGGTGTCGGTGCGGGCCATATCCATCAGGATCGTCGCCACCAGATCATCCTGCCGCGTCAGATCGACACCCGAAAGCAGATCGTCGCGGTCATGGCGTTCGGCCAAGGTGCGCGAGGCTTCGTCGCTCGCCTCGTCCGACAGTGTGTAGACCGTGGCGCCCGTCGCTTCGCCTTCCGCGATCGCATCGGCATGCAGCGACACGAAAACCTGCGCCCCTGCCGCGCGGGCAATGGAAATACGGGTTTCCAACGGCACGAAAACATCCTCCTCGCGCGTCATCGTCACCGCAAAATCGCCCTCGCGAATCATA
Organism: Gemmobacter aquarius; assembly: GCF_003060865.1. NCBI lineage: Bacteria > Pseudomonadati > Pseudomonadota > Alphaproteobacteria > Rhodobacterales > Paracoccaceae > Paragemmobacter > Paragemmobacter aquarius. The sequence goes on along the minus strand of NZ_CP028918.1, from coordinate 1,606,242 downwards.
CGTTCCTTCAACTCGCGGGCAAAGGACAGCATCAGGCTGGCCTCGCTCTGCCCGTCCCGTTCCGCACCCGGATCGATGCCACCATGGCCGGGGTCCAGCACCACGCGCAGCGGTCCGCCGCTTTCATCCGCGACCACAGGCAGGGCCGAGGGTTCGGGCAGCGCCCATTCCGGCGGCTCGGGCAGGGCCGCCGCCGCAGTGAAAGCCCCATGGCTTGCCTTGGCCAGCCTGACCGTGACCCGCGCAGCACCCGCAGTCTGCATCCCCGCCTGTTGCACGGTAAAGGGGCCAGACAATTCCAGCACCAGCCGCGACCAACCGGCACGGAACACGCCCGCGCGCAGGTCCGTGACCGCATCACCGCTGCGGGCGATCCGGCCCGCATCCGACCAGTCAACCTCGCGGAAATCCATCACCAATCGCGGCGGATCGTCCAATATCCGCACGCGCCACGGCACCGGCTGGCTGATCGCCAGTGTGACGGTCACCTCGTCCGCGTCCCCCGTGATGGACGAGGCCGCAGGGTCAAGCCGCGCGAGCGCCGACAAGTCCTGCGCCCAAACGGGCAGCGCCCCCAGCAACGCCGCGCACAGCAGGGCAAGCCGCAAAAGCCCCCTCATGCCTTGCGCCCCGCCATGAATGCCGTCAGCCGCGCGATGCCCTCGGCGATGTCTGAGGTCGCACCGGCATAGGAAAAGCGCAACGTCCGCCCGCCGCGATGCGGATCGAAATCAAGCCCCGGCGTCACCGCCACCCCCGCCCCGTCGAGTATCTCGGCGGCGAAAGACAGGCTATCGTCCGTCAGGTCCGACACATCGGCATAGATGTAGAACGCCCCGTCCGGCGGCGCGATCTTGTGGAACCCCGCCGATGGCAAGCCCTCCAGCATCAGGCGGCGGTTTTCGGCATAGGTGGCGCGGTTCGCTTCCAGCTCGTCGATGCACTCAAGCGCGGCAAGTGCGGCGATCTGGCTGGCATGGGGCGGGCAGATGAACATGTTCTGCGCCAACCGCTCGACGGTGCGGATATGATCCTCGGGCACCACCATCCAGCCGATGCGCCACCCCGTCATCGAAAAATACTTGGAAAACGAATTGATGACATGCACATGATCGCTCACTTCCAGCGCGGTCACGGCCCGGTCACCGTAATGCAGCCCGTGGTAAATCTCGTCCGAGATGAAGCTGATGCCCCGCGCGGCCGCTGCCTGAACCAGCGCGGCCAACTGCGGCTTGCCCAGCATCGTGCCCGACGGATTGCCGGGCGAGGCGACGATCAACCCCTTAAGGTCGACTGCCGCAAAATCCGCAGGCACGGGTTGCAGCCGGTTCGCATCGCTCGCAGGCAGGCCCACGGGTTCAAGCGACAGCGCCCGCAAGATCTGGCGATAGCTCGGATAGCCCGGCTCGCCCAGACCCACCCTGTCGCCCGCATCGAACAGCGTGGTGAAAGACAAGAGAAACGCCGCCGAAGACCCCGCCGTGACGATCACGCGGTCAGGGTTCAGATCGATGCCATACCAGCGCGCATAAAGCGCCGCGATCCCGCGCCGCAACGCGGGCAGGCCAAGCGCCACCGTATAGCCAAGCGCGTCGCGCTCCATCGCTTGCGCCAGCGCCTTGCGGGCCATCGCAGGGGCTGGCGTGGCGGGCTGGCCGATCTCCATGTGGATGATGTGGCGCCCCGCTTCCTCGGCGGCGCGGGCGGCGCGCAACACATCCATCACGATGAAGGGATCGACCTGACCCCGCCTTGAAATCCGCATCCCTGCCCCCTTAAGGTATGCGCGTCACTGTCCCCGATGCGGGGCAAAGGTCAAGCCATTGCCCGGCCCGGGCGTAAGATCGAGGTCTCTCATGCGCCCATCCCTCTTCGCCCAGTTGTCGGGCGCCGCCCTCTGTGCCGTCCTGGCAACCGCAAGCATGGCGCAAGAGGCGATGACCGATGCCGAACGCTCGGCCTTCCGGGCCGAGGTGAAGGCCTATCTTCTGGAAAACCCCGAAGTGTTGATCGAAGCGATGGACGTCCTGCAATCACGCCAGCAGGCGGCCGCCGAACAGAACGACAAACAGATCGTCGATGCCAACCGCGACGCGATCTTCAACGATGCTGCAAGCTGGGTCGGCGGCAACCCCGACGGCGACGTGACCGTGGTGGAATTCCTCGACTACCGCTGCGGCTATTGCCGCAAGGCCTGGCAAGAGGTGGACGAGCTGGTGAAATCCGATGGCAACATCCGCATCGTGATGAAGGAGTTCCCGATCCTCGGCGAACAATCGGTGATCTCGTCGCGCTTTGCCATCGCGGTGCTGCAACTGCACGGCAACGAGGCCTATGCCAAGACCCATGACGCGCTGATCTCGCTGCGCGCCGATGCGAATGACGAATCGCTGGAACGGCTGGCGGGCGATCTGGGTTATGACTGGTCCGCGTTGCAAACCCGTATGAACGCGCCCGAAGTGACGTCGGTGATCGAAGCGAACCACGCGCTGGCGCAGAAACTGGACATTTCGGGCACCCCGACCTTCGTGGTCGATGGCACGATGGTGCGGGGCTATGTTCCGCTGGACGGCATGCGGGAGATCATCGCGCAGGAACGCGCGAAGTCCGAAGGCTAAGCCTAACGGGCCCAACGAATTTTCTGCGAAAATTCAGGGCCGCGCACGGTCTGATTTTTCGCAGGAAAATCGCCCGCCGTCACTGTGCAAGCTGTGCTTCGGCCGCTTCCGCAGCGTCGATCTCGGCCGCCTTCTTTTCCACCAGCTCGACGATGTGATCGACCATCGCCTCGTTGCCCAGCTTGTGGCTTTGCTTGCCGGCAAGGTAAACCATCCCGGACCCGGCCCCGCCGCCGGTAAAGCCGATATCGGTCATCAGCGCCTCGCCCGGTCCGTTCACCACGCAGCCGATGATCGACAGGCTCATGCTGGTCGTCACATGCGCCAGACGTTCCTCGAGCGCCGAGACGGTCTTGATCACATCGAACCCCTGCCGCGCGCAGGACGGGCAGGAAATGATCGTGACCCCCCGATGCCGCAAGCCCAGCGATTTCAGGATCTCGAACCCGACCTTCACCTCTTCCACAGGATCGGCCGACAGCGACACGCGGATCGTGTCGCCGATCCCCATCCAGAGCAGATTGCCCAGCCCGATGGCCGATTTCACCGTCCCCGAAACCAATCCGCCCGCTTCGGTGATGCCCAGATGGATCGGCGCATCGGTCGCTTCGGCCAACTGCTGATAGGCCGCCGCCGCCATGAACACGTCAGACGCCTTCACGCTGATCTTGAATTCGTGAAAATCGTTGTCCTGCAACAGCTTGATATGGTCGAGCCCCGATTCCACCATCGCCTCTGGGCAAGGCTCGCCGTATTTGTCGAGCAGGTGTTTTTCCAGCGACCCGGCATTCACCCCGATCCGGATTGAACAGCCATGATCCTTGGCCGCGCGCACCACCTCGGCCACGCGACGTGCATCGCCGATATTGCCGGGATTGATCCGCAGGCAGGCCGCGCCCGCCTCGGCAGCCTCGATGGCGCGTTTGTAGTGGAAATGGATATCGGCCACGATCGGCACAGGGCTTTCGGCCACGATCTCTTTCAGCGCGCGGGTCGATTCCTGATCCGGCGTCGAGATGCGGACGATATCGGCCCCCGCCACAGCGCAACGCTGCACCTGCTCGATGGTCGCGGCAATGTCGGTCGTCAGCGTGTTCGTCATCGTCTGCACCGAAATCGGCGCGTCGCCTCCCACCAGCACCTTGCCGACGCTGATCTGGCGCGACGGACGGCGGTAGATGTTGCGCCACGGACGGACGGTGTTCATCGACATGGACGGCCCCTTTCGGCTCAGGCTCTTGTGCCTGACCCCTAGATAAAGGGCGCAAGGTGAAACGGCAACAGCCCGAAAGGAAAGGTCAGTTCGTCGGCGGCGCTTCGGGCACTGCGGCTTCTGCCACGTTGACGAATTTGGCCAGATCGGCGTCGGCGTCGATATTCGCCTCGGCATAGGTCGCGGTCAGGCTGTCGGCGGACAGGGCAAGGTTCTTGACCACTGACGCATCACGTGCCGCCGGGCCATAGGTCTTGCCGTTCACGTCGAAATAGATCGACCCCGAATTTCCGGCCCGCAGCACCGGCGCTTCTTCCAGCTGCGGCACAACGTAGCGTTCGCCCGCGTCGAGGATCTTTTCGAACAGCACCGTTCCATCCACCGATTGCACCCGCACCCATGACGGGCGCACGGCAAAGACTTCAAGCTTCGGCGCGGCATCGGCCACGACCTGCACAGGCGCTTCGGCCGCCTGATCGAGCGCTTCGTTCACCGCGGCGGCGATCATCTCGGTCGACTGGGCGTTGCCAAGCGTACCGACCTGACGCGGATCGATCGACGCGATCGGCCCATCGCGCGAGGTCAGCACCGGCACATCCAAAGCCTCGGGGCGATAGAGACGGTCCAGAAGTTCCGGCGATTGGTCCGCACCGGCAACATCCGTCTCGTCGCTTTCAGGCGCGGTCGTCGCGGCTTCGCCCACGATTTGCTCGACCGGCTTGACGCTGGACAAGGGGTCGATCTCGGCCACCACACTCGGGGCTTGGTCGACGGGCGCAAGCTGCACCCGCTGCACTTCCTGTAGCACGGACCAGCCGCCATAGCCGATGGCCCCGATCAGCGCCGCAAGCACAAGAACCGACCCGATGGCCCCCGGTTCGATGCGCGAGAACAGACTTTCGCTACGTGGAATGAAGGTCGCGTTCGGATTGGCCAGCGGGTCGCCGAAATCATGCACCACGCGCTTGGTCATCGTGCTCGAAGATGCGGCGGCACTCATGCCGTGGGCGACGGTGAAATTGGCCTCGGCGCAGAACTTGGCAAAAGCCCAGTCCGGGTCCATGCCCAGATAGCGCGCATAAGACCGCACATAACCGGCCACGAAACCCTGCGTTTCAAAGGCCGATACATCGGCGTTTTCGATCGCGGCGACATAGGTCGCCTTGATCTTCAATTCTCGCTGCACATCTAGCAGGGATTTCCCGATCGTCGCACGTTCACCGCGCATCAGATCGCCAAGACGCAACTCGAAATCGTCAAAGCCCTTTGGCTTGTCGACCTCAGACGTCGAAGGTTTTGACCTCCGCCCGATCATGCGCCCGTCCCTTCACTGCCCCGATTATCCGAATCGGCATCATCACCGACTCGTGTTCTGTTCGTATTGACGACAACCTATCACAGGGCAAGCGCTTTTGCATGCATCCGGAAGGTTAGGCAGAGGCCTCGGCGCGATTTAGCGCACAATGACCCCAAAGCGCATCCATAGCAGTCACAAGCCGTTCTATTTGTTTAAGATCATGAACGGGCGAAGGCGTGAAACGCAGTCGTTCGGTGCCCCGCGGAACGGTCGGAAAGTTGATCGGCTGGACATAGATTCCATAGCGCTCCAGCAGCATGTCCGACAGCATCTTGCAATGAACCGGGTCGCCCACATGCACCGGCACGATATGGCTTCCGTGATCGATGATCGGCAGGCCCAACCCCTTGAGCCGCATCTTCAGGATGCGGGCATGCAGCTGCTGCGTGTCACGCAGATGCTGCGCGGTCTTCAACACCTTGACCGCCGCCGCAGCCCCCGCCGCCACCACTGGCGGCAGCGAGGTGGTAAAGATAAACCCCGGCGCATAAGACCGCACCGCATCGACCATCCGCGCACTGGCCGCGATATAGCCGCCGAACACGCCATAAGCCTTGCCCAGCGTCGCGTTGATGATGTCCACGCGGTGCATCTGCCCGTCGCGTTCCGCCACCCCTGCCCCGCGCGGGCCATACATGCCCACGGCATGCACCTCGTCCAGATAGGTCAGCGCGCCGAACTCTTCGGCCACATCGCAAATCTCCTTGATCGGACCGAAATCGCCGTCCATCGAATAGATCGATTCGAACGCGATCAGCTTGGGCGCTGCCGGATCATCCGCCGCGATCAACTCGCGCAGATGCGCCACGTCGTTGTGCCGGAAAATACGCTTCGGCCCGCCGCCCCGCCGCACGCCTTCGATCATCGAGGCATGGTTCAGCGCGTCGGAATAGATGATCAGGCCCGGAAAGATCGTCCGCAGCGTGGAAAGTGTGGCGTCATTGGCGATATAGGCCGATGAAAACACCAGCGCCGCATCCTTGCCATGCAGATCGGCCAACTCGGCTTCAAGCCGCTTGTGATAGACCGTGGTGCCCGAGATGTTGCGCGTGCCGCCGGACCCTGCGCCCGTGGCATCCAGCGCCTCGTGCATCGCGGCCAGAACCTCGGGGTGCTGGCCCATGCCAAGATAGTCGTTGCCGCACCACACGGTGATGTCCTGCGTCGTGCCATCGGGCTTGCGCCAAACCGCTTTGGGGTAATGGCCGCGCGCGCGCTCTATGTCGATGAACGTCCGGTAACGCCCCTCGTCATGCAGGCGTTGCAGGCTGGCGCTCAGTGCGGCTTCATAGTCCATCGTGGTCTCCCGGGTCCGTCCGGAGGGTCGCGTGGCGCGGCCCTGATTGCATTCATTGCGCCATGACTAAACATGACTCTGCGGCGCAGCCTTGACTTGGGTCAAATACCCCCGCTTGAAAAGGGCATCAGGCGCAGGTCAGAACAGGCCGATTGTCGCAGCCTAGTTCTTTACGACGACCGCGCAGTCGGTGGCGTCAGGGTTGCGCTCGGTGCAGGCCGCAACCGCCGCCGCGTCGTCGGCACCGATCCCCCATGATCCGGTCTGCGCCGAAATCGCCATGGCTCCGGCATCATAGCTGGCCTGAAAACCCGCCGTCGCATCCGACGACAGTTGCACGGCGGCCGGTTGCCACCCCTCGGGCCGCACCACGGCCGCGACCGCGCAATCGGCAGCGCCCTTCTTCTTGGCATTGCACTCGGCCAGCGCAGCAGCCGAGGCCGCCTCGATCGAATGGTAATTGGCCGCAGCGACGGTGGCCTCCGACATCAGCCCCTCGTCGGGCGAAATCGCGATGGCGGCGTAATAAAGCTGGTCACGGGCGACCATCTTCAACACTTTGGCCTGATCTTTCGGCAACAGGTCCGGCGTCAGGTCCACCTCGGTCGCCTTCGGGTCGTAAAGCGCAGGCCCGGCTGCGTCACCGCTGACCGCACTTTGCGCGGCTGCCAGACCGCCGCTTGCCAGAACCGCCAGCATTGCCCATCCGATCATAGCTTTTGCCATAGCGCCCTCTTGGTCATGTCCGCTTGATTGGGGGCCTTTTAGCGCGGCGCGGCGGCTCTGGACAGGGGCAGAAGTGCTGTTAGGCTCGCCACCGCATCACAACTCGGAGACACATCATGCCCCAACGCGCCGATCTCGACGCCGTCCTGAACCGCATCGATCAGGACCTGCCGCAGGCCTTGGACCGGCTGATGGACCTGCTTCGCATCCCCTCGATCTCGACCGATCCCGACTACAAGCCCGATTGCGCCCGCGCCGCCGACTGGCTGGTCGAAGACCTTAAATCGCTGGGTTTCGACGCCGCCTCGCGCCCCACGCCGGGCCATCCGATGGTGGTGGCCCATGGCGGTGCGGGCGACAAGCATATCCTGTTTTACGGCCATTACGATGTGCAGCCCGTCGACCCCCTGTCGCTCTGGGACCGCGACCCCTTCGACCCGCAGGTGCAAGACACCCCCAAGGGCCGCGTGATCCGCGCCCGCGGCTCGTCCGACGACAAGGGCCAGCTGATGACCTTCATCGAGGCTTGCCGCGCATGGAGAGCGGTCCACGGCACGCTTCCCGGCAAGCTCACGATCTTTCTGGAGGGTGAGGAAGAATCAGGTTCCCCCTCGCTCATCCCCTTCCTGCAGGAAAACGCCGCCGAATTGAAAGCCGACCTCGCGCTGATCTGCGACACCGGCCTGTTCGAAGATGCCGTCCCCGCCATCACCACCATGCTGCGCGGCCTGTGCAAGGCCGAATTCACCGTCAAGGCCGCCGACCGTGACTTGCATTCGGGCATGTATGGCGGCCTTGCCCGCAACCCGATCCACGTGCTGACCCGCATCCTGTCCGGCCTGCATGACGAAAATGGCAGCGTCACCGTTCCGGGATTCTACGACGATGTGGCCGAACTCTCCGACGAGCTGCGCGCACAATGGCAGGCGCTGGCCTTCGACCATGCCAAATTCCTCGGCGATGTCGGCCTTTCCGTGCCCGCCGGCGAATCCGACCGCACGCCGCTGGAAAAAATCTGGTCCCGCCCGACAGCCGAGGTGAACGGCATCTGGGGCGGCTATACCGGCGCGGGTTTCAAGACCGTGCTGCCCTCCGAGGCCCATGCCAAGGTCAGCTTCCGCCTCGTGTCGGCGCAAGACCCCGCCAAAATCCTCACTGCCTTCCGCGCCTGGGCCCAAGCGCAACTGCCCGCCGATTGCGAAATCATCTGGCATGACGGCATCGAAGGCAGCCCCGCCTCGGTCATGTCCATCGCCGACCCCGCGTTCGAAGCCGCCCGCACCGCCCTCACCGAAGAATGGGGCCGCACCGCCGCCTTCGTCGGCGCGGGCGGATCGATTCCGATCGCGGGCTATTTCAAGACCTACCTCGGCATGGACGCGATGCTGATCGGCTTTGGCCGCGACGATGACCAGATCCATTCCCCGAACGAGAAATACGATCTCGAATGTTTCCACAAAGGCACCCGCTCCTGGGCGCGCGTGCTGGCGAGGCTGGCATGATCCGCGACGCCGAACGCCACGACGAACAGGGCTGGCGCGACCTCTGGGCGCAATACCTCGGCTTTTACGACGTCACCCTGACACCCGAAATCACCAGTGCCACATGGGCGCGGCTGATGGACCCCGCCAGCCCCGTCAAGGCTCGACTGGCATTCGACGGCGATGTGATGGTGGGCTTTGCCATCCACCTCAACCACCCCTCGACATGGGTGATGGGCAATGATTGCTACCTCGAAGACCTGTTCCTGACCGAAGCCGCCCGCGGCAAGGGTATGGGCCGCGCCCTGATCGAAGACCTGATGGCACTGGCCCGCGCCCGTGGCTGGCAGCGGCTTTACTGGCACACCGATGAGGGCAACACGACCGCCCGGCAGCTTTACGACCGCTTCACGCCAAGCGATGGCCACATCCGCTACCGCCTGAAGCTTTGAACGCAAAAAGCGGCCCCTGATCGGGGCCGCTTTTTTGTAAGTGGCGCGGTTGACGGGGCTCGAACCCGCGACCCCCGGCGTGACAGGCCGGTACTCTAACCAACTGAGCTACAACCGCGCATTTTACGTTCGGAGGGAGGGCTTTGGCGCGGTTGACGGGGCTCGAACCCGCGACCCCCGGCGTGACAGGCCGGTACTCTAACCAACTGAGCTACAACCGCGTATCCACGGCCCGGCCCTCCGAACGTGTGGGGGTATTACGCACCCCCGCGCACGGCGTCAAGCGACCTTTCCGATTTTTTCCACCGATCCGCATCCCGCCACCCAGACGGAATTTGACGCAAATTCCGCGCCGATTTCTGACGCAGAAATCGCGCGGCCACCGGCGCGCCCCGGAATTTGCGTCAAATTCCGCCGCGGTTTATGCGTCATAAACCGCCCTCGGGGGCGGGAATGAACTCGGCATTGTCATCCGGCGGCAGGCGGAACCGGCCATGCGCCCAATCGCCCGCCCGCCATGCCTCGCGCGCGGCCACGATCCGCTCTTTGGATGATGCCACGAAATTCCACCAGATATGGCGCGGCCCGTCCATCGTCGCCCCGCCCAGCAGCATCAACCGCGCGCCCTGCCCGCCCGCCTTCACCGAAATCCGGTCGCCCGGACGGAACACCAGCATCTGGCCGGCAGGAAAGGTCTGCCCGCCCACCGAAACCTCGCCCGCGATGATGTAGACCCCGCGATCCTCGTGATCGTCGGGCAAAGGAATCGCCGCCCCCGCCTCCAGCACCGCATCGGCGTAAAAAACCTCCGACGGCGTGTCGATCTTCACCCGCTCGCCCCAGGCAGTCCCGAGGATCAGCTTCACCCGCTTCCCCTCGCCCTCCAGATCGGGCAGATCGGCCCCGCCCGCGTTGTAGAACGCCGCCGGATCATCCTCGCGGTCCTTGGGCAGGGCAAGCCATGTCTGAAGCCCGAACAGGCTGTAAGGGCCCTTCCGCATCTCGCCGTCCGTCCGTTCGGAATGGGTGATGCCGTGGCCCGCGAACATCAGGTTCACCGCCCCCGGTTCGATCCACTGGTCGGTGCCAAGGCTGTCGCGGTGGTGCATCTTGCCTTTCATAAGGTAGGTCACCGTTGCCAGCCCGATATGCGGATGCGGGCGCACGTCGATCCCTTGCCCGGTCAGAAACTCGGCCGGTCCCATCTGGTCGAAAAAGATGAACGGCCCCACCATCTGGCGCTGCGCCGAAGGCAGCGCGCGGCGCACCTCGAATCCCCCCAGATCACGCGCACGCGGCACGATCACCGCCTCGATGGCATCGACGGCATCGCCAATCGGAATCGACGGGTCGAGCGCTGGGTTCCAGCTCATGGCAGCCTCCGGATGTTGTCCATCCTGTAAAGATAGGCGCATAAGGCCCGCCTGTCATGCGCCCCGCCCCGCGCCGCCTCTGTGCGCTGAAGCACAGCGTCCTGTGGCAACCCTGCCGCGGCCCGGCGCAAATTTGCGCGGCCTTGGAACCTTGGCCGGGTTTGCGCGCTTATCCAGCGGATCGGTCGGCTTCGCTTGAGGCAGGCGCGGTCAGCGCAAAGGCAAAGGATCACTGCCATGAAAACCACCGCACTCGCCCTGTCATTCGCCCTTTTTGCCCAATCCGCCCTCGCGGGTGGCATGGCCGAACCCGTGATGGAGCCGACCATGGCCCCCGCCGTCGTCGAACAGCAAACCGGATCGAGCGCACAGGGCATCGTCGTGCCGCTGTTGCTGCTGGCCGTTCTGGCCGTTGCGGCGTCGAACTGATCGGGGGGTCGGGGGGCCGGCTGGCCCCCCCGCCGCCGCCCCCCGCCGCCTTAGACCCGCCGCCTCAGACCCGCGCCAGAACGCGGACCAACCGCTCGGCAAAGATCCCCACATGGTCGCCCGAAAACACCAGCGGCGGCCTGATCTTCAGCACATGCCCCTTCGGCCCCGTGGCGCTGATCAAAACCCGCTCGTCGCGCAACCCGTTGACGATCCGCGCCGCCATGGCGGCGTCGGGCCTGTCGCCGTCCAACACATCAAGGCCAAAAAACAGCCCCGCATCGCGCAACTCGCCCAGACGCGGATCGCGCAAACCGCGCAATGCTGCGGCAAACTCGGCCCCGACCTTGCGCGCATTCTCCTGCAACCCCTCGCCCTCGACCACCTCGAGCACGGCCATCGCCGTCGCACAGGCGACAGCATTGCCGCCGAACGTGTTGAAATACCGCGCTTTTCCGCCGAAATCAGCCACCACATGCGGTTGCATCACCAGCCCCGCGACCGGATAGCCATTCCCCATCGGCTTGCCGAGGCTCACCATATCCGGCACCACCCCATGGCGCTGGAACCCCCACATCGCAGCCCCCGTGCGCCCGAAACCGGGCTGCACCTCGTCGGCGATGAAAAGCCCCCCCGCCGCCCGGATCGCCGCAACCGCACCCTTCAGAAACCCCGCAGGCTGCGCGAAAACCCCGTCCGACGAAAAGATCGTATCGACGATCAGCACCGCAGGCTTGATGCCATGCCGCAGCAGATCGTCGATCGCCGCCTGCACATGGGCCGTGAAGGTAACCGCCGGATCGCCCGCCCGCGCATCGGGGGCCGGAACGGTGCGGACATGGGCGCCAAGCGGCACACCCGGCCCGAGCGAGGGCGAAAACTCCGCCACCGCAGCCGTCACCCCGTGATAGGCGTTTTCGGTCACGATCACGCCGGTGCCCCCTGTCGCGGCCCGCGCCAGACGGATCGCAAGGTCGTTTGCCTCTGAACCGGTACAGGTGAACATCACATGGCAAAGCTCTGACGGGAAATACGAAAGCAGCTTTTCGCCGTAGCTTAGCACCGTGTCGTGCAGATAGCGCGTGTGGCTGGCCAGCTGCGCCGCCTGCCGCGCTGTGGCGGCAAGCACATGCGGATGGCAATGCCCGACCGAAGCCACGTTGTTATAGGCATCGAGATAGGCGTTGCCCTCGGGATCAAACAGCCACACCCCCTCGCCCCGCACCAGATGCACGGGTGTTTCGTAAAACAGCCGGTAGGCCGGCCCCAGAACGCGCTGGCGTCGCGCCACCAGCGCCGCTTCCACTTCGGGCAGGTCCACCGCTCCGGCGACAAAGGCATTGGGCATCGGATCGCGCATGGTCACTCCTTTACCGGACAGGCATGGCGCAGGGCTGCCGCCACGTCCGCAGGGTTTAGCGCCGCAATCGCCTGCAACCCCGCCCGCGCCGAGGGGAAATTCCGCAGGATATAAGGCGCATTCTCAGGATACCGCGCCGCCCGCCAACTGGCGATGCTGATCGTCGTCACCATCCGCGCGGCCACGAGATCGAAGTAGACCTCGCGCTCCAGCACCGTCAATGGATTCACCGCATGATAGGCCGCCGCAAATCCCGCAAGCGACCCTATCGGATCGTCGCGGTCGATCCGGTAGGCCGCCGCCACCGCAAGATCGCAGACCAGCGGCGTGCGGACCATATCGCCAAAGTCGAGAATGCCCGCCACATGGTCCGGCGCAGCCGGATCGACCAGGACGTTATGCGGGTTCAAATCGCTGTGCACCACCTGCCAGCGCATGTCACCCAACCGCGGCGCGACATTCCTGCCAAAGCGGCCAAGCACATCGGTGCATAGGCCACGGGCGGTCTCGTCTGCGATATCATCAAGCAATACAAGCAGTTGCGCGGCATTCTTGATATCCCACTGCAATACATGCCCCGCCGCCGGATCGTCAAACCCTTCCAGCGCGCGCGTCAACCGCGCCAGCATCCGCGCAAGGGCCCCCGATTGCGCCGGGCTTTGCGCCGCGGCATGCAGTGGCACCCCCTCGAGCCAACTCAGCACCCGCACCAGATGCCCGTCGGCCAACACCACATCGTCGCGCCCGTCCAGCGTGGCAATGACACGCGGCACCGGCAGCGCAGGATCGCGCGCCTCGATATGCCGCAACGCACCGTTCTGCATCCGCTGCACGGCATGCCCCTCGGCAAGGTTGGCGATCTTGACCACGAATTGCCCGCCCGGTCCGCGCAGATGATGGTTCTGGTCCCGCTCCGATGTCAGCGGCACAAGATCGCCCTCCAACCCCCAGTGCTGCCGCGCAAGCGCGCCGACCTCGGCGACCGAAAAGGCCGGTGGCAAGCTGTCGAGCGATCCGCCCAGTGGCGGTGTCATTGCGGTCATCGCGTTACCCCGTATTTCCCCCTGTTTGACCAAGAAGCACGCGGAAAGGAAAGCCCGATTGCGCAAAGCGGGGTGGGGATGGTGGGCGGTGAGGGACTCGAACCCCCGACATTCTCGGTGTAAACGAGACGCTCTACCAACTGAGCTAACCGCCCCACGGCAGCCATCTACCCCATCCGCGGCCGCTGCGGCAAGGGCAAACACCTGGCATAGAAAACAAAAAGCACCGCGATTGCGGCGCTTTTTGCTAAGCATGGTGGGCGATAAGGGATTTGAACCCCTGACATCTTCGATGTGAACGAAGCGCTCTACCGCTGAGCTAATCGCCCGATGGCGCGGTGTTTAGCTGTCTTCCCCGGCCTCTGCAAGGGCCTCTTTCTTGGGTCGCGGCGCAACTTTTTCGCCCGCCCCGCGCAGCTTTACGGTCATCGACGAATCCTTGCCCTCGCCCTTGCTGCGCGACACCTTGGCATGTCCAAAGGGCGGCAGATGCAGCGCCTCGCCCTTCTGCAACGCTTCGCCAAGGGCGGCGAGCGTGGCTTCGACGATCTCCTTGACGTCCTTTTTCTTGCCACCGACAGCCTCGGCGACGCGCTCGATCAATTCTTTCTTCTTCAAGCCCATCACCGGACCTGCCGTTTCGGCATCGGTCCCGGCCGCGATCACGGCGGCCATGTCGATGGTCGGAACCATGATCTTTACCGTCGGCTCTTTCGCCTTTGCGGCATCAGCCTTGCTTGCCGTCTTGCCACCAGCGGCCTTTGCGGCCGGTTTCTTCGTAGCGCCTGTCGACATCACTCGTCCCCGTCTGTTTTTGAATCCCGGCTTTTATCAAAGGATAATCCGATTTCACTTTCGATGCCAGCAACACATGACGAAGCCCGCTGTTTTCGCCGTCAAAGAAAAAGGGCGCACCCTGCGGCGCGCCCCCTTATCCATCCGCAGTTGCGGCTCAATGCGCGGTCACGACAGGCGTTGCGTCCGAAGCGGCCTTGCGGGCGGCGGCGGCTTCTTCCGCGGCCTCGTCCCACTCGATCGGCTCGGGCTGGCGCACCAGCGCCAGTTTCAACACTTCGCGCACATGGCTGACCGGAATGATGGTCAGCCCGTTCTTCACCGACTCCGGAATTTCCGGCAGGTCCTTGGCATTCTCCTGCGGGATCAGCACGGTCTTGATACCGCCCCGCAAGGCAGCGAGCAGCTTTTCCTTCAAGCCCCCGATGGCAAGCGCGTTGCCGCGCAAGGTGACCTCGCCCGTCATTGCAACGTCTTTACGCACCGGAATACCCGTCAGCACCGACACGATCGATGTCACCATCGCAAGGCCAGCCGAAGGCCCGTCCTTGGGCGTCGCCCCTTCCGGAACGTGGACGTGAATGTCCAGCGTCTCGAACTTGGGCGGCTTCACCCCCAACTCTGGGCTGATCGACCGCACATAGGACGCCGCCGCTTCGATGGATTCCTTCATCACATCGCCCAGCTTGCCGGTCGTCTTCATCCGCCCCTTGCCGGGCAGTTTCAGCGCCTCGATCGACAACAACTCGCCGCCCACGCTGGTCCAGGCCAGACCGGTGACGACACCGACCTGATCTTCCTGTTCCGCCAGCCCGTAGCGGTGCCGCTTCACGCCAAGGTATTCTTCCAGCTTCTCGGGCGTCACCTCGACCGATGTCGCCTTTTTCTTGACGATATCCGTCACCGCCTTGCGCGCCAGCTTGGCGATCTCGCGTTCCAGATTCCGCACCCCCGCCTCGCGGGTATAGGTGCGGATCATCTCGGTCAGCGCCGCGTCGGTGATCTTGAACTCGGTCTTCTTCAGCCCGTGGTTCGCAACCTGCTTGTCGATCAGATGCTGCTTGGCGATCTCGCGCTTCTCGTCCTCGGTGTAACCGGCCAGAGTGATGATCTCCATACGGTCCAGAAGCGGCCCCGGCATGTTGTAGCTGTTGGCCGTGGTGATGAACATCACGTTGGACAGGTCGTATTCCACTTCAAGATAGTGGTCGACAAAGGTCGCGTTCTGTTCGGGGTCCAGCACCTCGAGCATCGCCGACGCCGGATCGCCGCGGAAATCCTGCCCCATCTTGTCGATTTCATCGAGCAAGATCAGCGGGTTCGTCGTCTTTGCCTTTTTCAGCGCCTGAATGATCTTGCCGGGCATCGACCCGATATAGGTGCGCCGGTGGCCCCTGATCTCGGATTCGTCCCGCACCCCGCCCAGCGAGATGCGGATGAACTCGCGCCCCGTCGCCTTGGCGACCGACCGGCCAAGTGACGTCTTGCCCACACCCGGAGGACCGACGAGACACAGGATCGGCCCC